>JBBRZG010000049.1:0-23422 GCA_038236905.1 Burkholderiales bacterium | reverse complement strand
GGATTACTCCAAGCCGCTTCGTTGATTTTCATAAACATTTTGGCTGTCCTTAATCAAATAATAAGCGGGTGACACATCCATGTTTAAAACACGCCTTTTGCAAAATTTTTCCTTTGCAAAATCAATCGTGTTCCTTTTCCACCAAAACAGCAACGGGGTCGAGTCTTTCAATATCGCATTTTGAAATCGGAAAAAATTGGGGGCAGGCCTTGCCTCTTGCCTAGCTTACATTTCCATATAGTCATTTCGCTACGGCTCTTCCTTTGAGAATCGAATTCCCCGACGCGGTTCTTCACCTCACCTCGCGTTGCGGCCATCGCTAATCCATCTTCGACTCTGACCAAAAGGGATTAGGTTCCCTCCTGAACCAACGTGATCGGTTTTTTAACTTCCCAATCGCCCAAAGTAAAAAGCCCGATCTTAGTCGGGCTTTTTTGTTCTACTGCCAGTCAAACGAAGTGAGAAAAAATCTACTCCAGTTTGATACCCTTCTTCACCACAATCGCCTTCATTTTGTCGTATTCGATTTTAATATCTTTGGCAAATTCCGCGGGCGTGCTACCGACCGGGTCGGCGCCTTGTTGGGCGAGTTTTTCTTTGGTTGCCGGATTGTTAATCGCTTTTACCGAGGCAGCATAGAGCCTATCAACGATTTCCTTTGGCGTTTTCGCGGGGACCACCATGCCATACCATGCAGGATCGTTTACGTCCGCCATGCCGAGTTCCGCAAAGGTCGGGATATTTGGGTAAGCCGCCAAACGTTTCGGCGCAGCGACTGCAAGTAGCCGCAGTTTGCCGGCATCAATCTGTGCTTTTGAAGACGGCAGGTTATCGAACAACACCGGCACCTGACCGCCGACCACATCAATCACCGCCGGGCCTGCACCTTTGTATGGAATATGCGTCATGTCGGTGCCGCTGGCCGACATGAACAGCTCGCCCATCATGTGGCCGATTCCCGCCGTGCCGGAGGTGGCAAACGAATATTTATTCGGATTTTTTTTCAGCAGTTCAACAAACTCCTTGAAATCGTTGGCCGGCACGGATGGATTTACAGCCAACACGTTGGGTACCGCAACAAATTTCGTGACCGGGATAAAATCGGTGAAGTTGTTGTATGGGATACGTGAATTTGCGGCCGGATTTACCGCCATCGTCGAGACGGTGGCGACGCCGAGTGTGTAACCATCCGGCGCCGATTTTGCGACCGCATCAGCGCCTACCGAGCCCCCGCCGCCGGAACGGTTCTCGACGATAACGGCCTGCCCCAGCTCTTTTGATAATTGATCGGCCACGATCCTAGCGACAATATCGGTGGTGCCTGCGGGTGCAAACGGAACGATTAATTTAACGGGTTTGTTCGGATATTGGGCCGCCACCGCGCCCGACAGCAATGCAAGGCTGGCGCCCAGAATGAAAAGCGATTTACGAATCATTTTTATCTCCTCGTTGTAATAAAAAACATCAATACGGTCTGCCCACAAATTATTCTATGTGATTTGTGCGTTTTTGCGGTGCAGATGTTTGTGCAGTAGAAAAGCTTAAGGAATCAGTACGGTTGACCCGGTGGTTTTTCGCGCTTCCAGATCGCGGTGTGCCTGTGCCGCATCTTTCAAGGGGTAAGTCTGATTGATCTCGATTTTAACAATTCCGCGTCCCACCACATCGAACAGTTCATTGGCGGTCGCCACTAATTCCTCGCGTTTCGCCACGAAGGTGTCCAACGTAGGGCGCGTTACGAACAGCGAACCCTTGGCGGCCAGCAAACCCAAATCGAGGGGTTCCACTTTTCCCGATGCGTTACCGAATAGTGCCACTGTCCCCAGCGGACGCACACAATCCAGCGATTTCAAGAAAGTATCTTTACCGACACCGTCATAGACCACATCGCATTTTTTGCCGCCGGTGATCTCGGCCACCCGCGCCACAAAATCCTCAGTGGTGTAGTTAATGACGTGATGGCAACCCGCCGCCGTGGCGAGAGCAGCTTTGGCCGCGCTGCCAACCGTGCCGATGACAGTGGCACCCAGATGGCGCGCCCACTGCGAGACGAGTAGGCCGACGCCGCCCGCGGCCGCGTGAAATAAAATAGTGACACCTGGGCCCACCTTAAAGGTACGGCGCAGTAAGTATTGAGCGGTCATGCCCTTCAACATGATCGATGCGGCTTGTTGATCGCTGACGTTGTCGGGAACTTTAACGACGCGCTCTGCCGGCATCAGGCGCGCTTCAGCGTACGAGCCGATCGGGGATGAGGCATAAGCCACTCGATCGCCGACTTTAAAATCACTGACATTCGCGCCGATCGCCTCAATCACGCCGGCACCTTCGCGCCCGAGCACGGTCGGCATTGGAATTTTGTACATGCCGGTGCGATGGTAGGTGTCGATATAGTTGAGGCCGACGGCGGTATGCCTGATTCGTACTTCGCCCGGTCCCGGCGCACCCACTTCGACGATTTCCCATTTCATCATTTCGGGCCCGCCGTGTTCGTGAATTCTGATCGCGTGGATGGGGGTATCAGGGTAGGTGGCGGCATTCGTCATGTTTTTCCTTGGAGAGTGGTTGTTCTTAAATTACGGTCGAGAATGAAGGCTTGAAGCGTCGCGAGCTTCGCCGCGCGAATCGCTTTCGGAATATCTGCAGGCATTACTTTAGCCGCAATCTCGCCCTGATTCATTGATCGTAATCGACTGAAGGCTGCTCTTAAATATTGACTAGCCGACTCCGCGTCGGGATGAATGCAAGCACACGCGAGCAGCCAATCGTTGAACCGATCAGGGCGGCGCAGCGCATCGACGCCATCGAATACCGCGAGCAAATCGTCATTGGTAAGCGCGGGTGCCAAGGCGTATTGCTGATGCCACTTTGCGACCATCAGCGCGAAATCCCGACAGTCCGCAGGCACGCGCAGACGCTCGCACATCGCGCGGATGAGGCTGATCAATGTTGGTTGACCCTCGGCAGCGAGGCTCGTTTTGCATAGTAAATCGTGCAGCATGACAGCGAAGCGAATTGGCAAATTAAAATTGTGTTGTGCGGCGAGGTCGAGCAGCTGCATGGTGGACGGATGCATTCTAGGCAAATGCATCGTCGAGCTATCGTCGTTGGTGCGCATAAAAAGCGCCTCGACCTCGGGCAAAAGTTTTGCCAGCGCGCCACTGGCATGCAGCATCGCGAACATCGCCGACGGGGCGGTTTCCATCAGGCCGCGCGCAAGCTCCTGCCACACGCGCTCTGGCACCAAATGATCGACTTCACCGCTCGCCACCATCGTGCGCATCAGCTCTAGGGTTTCATCGGCGACACGAAATCCGAGAGCTTGAAAGCGCGCCGCAAATCGCGCCACGCGCAGAATGCGCACGGGATCTTCGCTAAAGGCGGCGCTCACATGCCGCAATACTTTCTGCGCCAAATCATGCGCGCCGCCATAGGGGTCGATCAGGGTGCCATCATCTGCCTTGGCCATGGCGTTAATGGTGAGATCGCGTCGCTTGAGATCGTCAATCAGCGTTACATCCGGGGTGGTATGAAACGCGAAGCCGGCATAGCCGGGCGCGGTCTTTCGCTCGGTCCGGGCCAGCGCATATTCTTCATTGGTTTCGGGATGTAGAAATACCGGGAAATCAGCGCCCACTGCGCGATACCCGGCATCAATCATCTGTTGTGGCGTGGCACCCACGACCACGTAATCCCGATCTTTTACATCGAGTCCCAACATCGCATCGCGAACTGATCCTCCGACCGCATAAATTTTCATCATTCAGGACGAAACATCAAACTCTATAACAGGAGCGCGGTTCAAGGCAGAAGTGCCCCAAAAGGCACGCCCATGCTAGGGTTTTCACTTCGTTTCGCTGAAAGCGAGCTCGGTAGGATGATTCAGGCAAAGTGTTTGTTCCATCTCAAAAAATGCGGGGTCAAGCAAGCTCGAGGCGGCCTTGAATTCAGGGCTTCGGCGGTGCGCCAACCGGCGGTTGATAAGGTTC
Organism: Burkholderiales bacterium; assembly: GCA_038236905.1. GTDB lineage: Bacteria > Pseudomonadota > Gammaproteobacteria > Burkholderiales > Usitatibacteraceae > UKL13-2. The sequence continues at coordinate 19,433 of JBBRZG010000049.1, read as the reverse complement.
ATCATCAGCAACAAACTCGGTTTCAAGCATTGCGTCTTCAATCCATTGCGCCACGCTACTCGCTGCTTTAAGCGCAGCGCAATAGGCCAGCGTATCCGCCGCCAGCGTGGGTTGATAACTTTGAAATCGCATCACGACCGGCGCGTACATTGCATCTGCTGCTGAAAATTCGCCGTACAAAAACGGCGATGTGGTTGTGACCCCAAACCGGGACCGCGCCTCACGCCAGATCGCCTCAATGCGCGCAATGTTCTTGGCCACCTCGGGCGTCATGCCGTGGCCCGGCAGGATGCCGCGAATATTCATCGGCATGTTGGTTCGAAGGTCGCGAAAACCGGCATGCATTTCGGCGACGATGCAGCGGGCGTGATTGCGCGCTGCGGCATCGCGGGGCCAGATGGCGTGCCGTGGAAACGCTTCGGCAACGGTCTCAAAAATGGCAGTTGATTCCCAAGTGGATTGGCCGGTTTCCGGCTCGCCATTCCACAACACCGGCACCATGCGCGATGGCGAGTATCGCGGTAAGTCCTTGTCCCATTCCGGACTGTGGAATTTCAACATGACTTCTTCAAACGGGATACCGAATTGCTTCAGCAAAACCCAGGGCCGCATGGACCATGAAGAATAATTTTTATTGCCAATGACGAGTTTGAGTGACATGACTTTTTCCAGATTTTATAGTGCAGTGTGCAGTGTGCAGTGTGCAGTGTGCAGTGTGCAGTGTGCTGTGTGGCCCAATGTTTGCGGCTTAATCCTGTAGCGTGGACTCTTTTTACATACCTAGCTCGGCACGTGCGTCGGGCAAACAGTTTATCGACCGGCGCTGTTGCGAAGGTTCTGGTATTTTCCGCGGCCTGAATCCTTACGCATATAGTCGGTAACCACCGCTTCCATATCGCTTGCAGTGCCAAAAATAGCCGGAAACGGATCGGGCGAAATGTTGGGCAGGCTCATCGAGCGCACGTTATCGCGGGTAATGAGTTTGCCGGGCAGTCTTTCAAACACCGCTGCTTGCAGCATTGAAAGTGTGGGCCCCAGACCAATCACCACGCGCTGCTTGCCGCTCAGCGACACCACAAAGTTAATGAGCTGTTCGAGCGTATAAACTTTGGGCCCCACCAGGCGATAGGTTTTGCCAAACGTTTCAGATTGCGCCAGGCTGTCGGCAATGGCGCGTGCGACATCCTCGACCCAGACGGGTTGAAATTGCGCGTTTGCCGACCCGAGCGGTATCACTGGAAACATTTTGACCAAGCCGACAAACATGTTCAGAAACTTGTCATTCTCGCCGAACACGACCGAGGGCTGGAACATCGTGACGTGTAGCGTGGGGTTGGCTTTTGCCACCGCCAGCACGTTGGCCTCACCGCGTCCGCGAGACTGCAAATAAACGCTCGGTCCATGCGGATCGGCGTTAAGCGCGCTCATCTGGATCAAGCGCGCCACCTTGGCTTTCACACAAGTTTCGGCGACCAGTTTGGGGAATTGCGCATGTTCGCGTTCGAAATCGCCGTGCAGAATTCCGATTAAATTAATCACGGCATCATGCTCTTTTGCCAGTTCCAACAAAACCTCGGCGTCATGGACATCAGCCTCGACGACGTCAACCGTGGGCAAAATCAGCAAGTGTTTACCACGCTCACGCAGCCGCGTCGGCACCGTCACAAAATAGCCGCGCGAGGTTAATTGATCCGCTAATGACGCGCCAATGAAACCTGTGCCGCCGAGCAATAAGACTTTTTTTATATTCATGGAATGTCTTTAAATTTTAATCAAGGCGCGGCATTGAGTACGGTGGTGCTGCCGGCACCGGCATTGCTAGCCGCGCTGCCCGAGCCCAAATTTAAAACTGCGCCGGAAGTAGCGTTCGAAGCGGAACCGCGCGCCGGCACATTGCCCATCATTTCTTTCAGGCTTACTTTAGCGGCACCGATTTGTCGTGCGTAAAACCACGCATTGGTCATGACCTTTTTTACATAGTCACGTGTCTCGGCAAATGGGATGGTTTCTGCATAAATTGCGCCTTCAAGCGGCACCTCAGCACGCCAGCGACGGGCACGCCCCGGGCCAGCATTGTAGCCTGCAGTGGCGAGTACCGGGTGACCCAGGTCGTCGAGCACATGACGAAGGTAGTAGGCGCCGAGGTTCAAATTGGTCGGCACGTCGGTGACTCGATCCATTGGTAAATTTTTCATACCAACGCGGCTTGCAACCCATTTCGCCGTGGCCGGCATCAGCTGCATCAGACCCATTGCGCCAACGCGCGAACGGGCGTCGGCCATAAAACGGCTTTCTTGCCGAATCAGGCCGTACATCCATGCTTCATCAAGCTGATTGGCGCGCGCCTGAGTTTGCATATCGGCGCGATAAGGCATCGGAAAACGCTGCGTGAAATCATGCACGACCGAGGTGCGGTCAGCCGCGTTGATCGCGCGATCAGGAATGTTGGCTTGCCGCGCAATTTCAGCCGCCGCGAGCAAATCCTGATCACTCATATTGCGAATCGCGTAGTACCATTCGCGCACGCCTTCGGTTTTCATTTCAAGCCGATACAACGCCAGCGCACGGCGAATCGCGGGCACACTCAAGAGCCGTTCCAAATCGATTCGAGTGGGTTTGTAGCCCTGCCAATTAGGCGCAATCGGCGCGCCCAATTCTTCCGATGCCAATACCCCGTAAAAACTATTCTCGCGCGCCAGCAAGACGCGGATCGGCTTGGCGGCGTCCAAGTTGCCCGCCTGAGCATAGGCGCGCGCCTGCCAGTAGCGCCACGCACTATCGCGCCGTTCGCCGGTCGACATCGCGTCAATCGCCAGACGTACTGTGTTCCAATCACCTGCGCGCAAGGCGGCACGCGCTTTCCAGCCCGCCTGTGTGTCGTTCAACTCGAATAGGGGTCCTGAGGCAGCGGATGTTGCCGAGGTAGAAGAAAGACGAAACCACGTCAAAGCATTCGCGTCGTGCTGCATGGCGCCATATTGACCCACTTGAGCCCAGGCGTATGCCTGATCAGCCGGTGAAAGGGTCTTGCCGTGTTGTTCCAGCAGCGCGGCTGCGCGAGCGGCTTCGCTTCTGGCTAAACGTGTGACCGCAAATAAAAAAACTTCCACCGACTGCGGCGACTTTGCGTTAATTTTTTGGCCGCTCAAATATTTTGCGGGGTCGGCGCTGGCGCTCGCAACCGCGCGATCAAACGCGGCTGAAAACTGCCCCGAATCAGCGGCAAAAGTCGCGCTGCGGCGGGCATCGTTCGGTTGGTTGGCTTCAAACGCGCGGCGTACCCGTGGCCACACGTTTTCGTTCGCAATCACGGTGGCGTCGAAGGCCGCTTGAAATGCCGCGTAGCAATTCTCGGATGAATTTTTGCCGGCTAACCATGCGGCTTTCATTTGCGAATTTGCCTGCGCGATAGTTTCTTTTTCCAGATCATTTTGCGGTTTCTGGGTGAGCAGATAGCGCCAATGATGGCAGCTTACTTCGCTGTCTTCAGAATTAAGTTTCACGAACTCGGGTTCAAACTGATCCCATGCGTCAAGCGCGCCCAACACTTTTAACCAATCACGGCGCAGCGTATCTGCCAGCGGTGTTTCCTGGTTGGCGTTCAGAAATGCGCTGATTTCATTGGCGCGCCCGACCGCAAAAAATCCGGCAGTTGTCCCGCCGGTCTGGCGCGACAAATTGGCACTTAACCACCAATAGTCCACATAAACCGACAGCGGATGGCTGGATTTTGAGATTGAGAGGCGTGCGGCGTCTAACGCCGCCAGGTCGCGCCGCTCAAAAGCAGCGCGTGCGGCAATAATATTTTTGTCCGTGTTCAATGGCGCCGGATTGGCAATGGAGAGCAGGAGTGGTGGGCCTTGAAGTGCTGCGCCTTGAAGTGGTCGCGAGGAATCTAATGCTTCGTTTGTAGGCACCGGGTTCGGTGCCGCGACATTGACTTGGACGGCTTTGTCGGCGGCGAAAGCCGGGAAGTTGTTCGCCGTCATTGAAATGACGACGACAGCCGCGTAAAAAACGAATGGTGACGTTTTGCGGGCCCAACGGGGAAGGGGTTGCGGTGCTGTGTTTGGCGTTTGACTGCCGACCGCGCCTGCGCCGCCGTTCGCTGCTGTGTAGCTTGTAGAGCTAACATTCGCGGCGATGTGTTGCAGATTTGCTCTGATTTCGCGTTTCACTTGGTTGAATCCAGTCAAGGTTACGTGAATTGATTTGTCAATCGTGCCCGTCTGAAGGTAGTTTGCAATAACGCGGGATCACGGCATTATTAAAAACAGTGCTTTAATACAAGTTACATTTTATAGCCATGCCAAGCACTGTGCGCGCCGATGTATTGATGTCGAAAGGTTTTGGCCGGAAAGGTTTTAACACGCTTTCTCAATACGCTTGAAATTCTACGCCGCACGCAGTTTTGAGGTTACAGCTGACAAGTGATAACAGCAACCGAAAGCATATCAACTCGAGTAACTCGAAATTTATAAAAGCGATGATGCATGAATTTTCTTGACCCACTATTTTGGACTGCGCTGATGACCATCATCGGCGTAAACATTGTTTTATCCGGCGATAACGCGGTCGTTATTGCGCTGGCATCACGCAGTTTGCCTGCGGACCAGCGCAAGAAAGCCATTTTTTGGGGAAGCGCTGCGGCGATTGTTCTTCGCGTTATCCTGACCGTCTTTGCAGTCAAGTTACTGCAGCTGCCCTGGCTGAAGATTGTGGGTGCCTTGTTGTTGCTATGGATTGGCGTCAAGTTGTTGATTCCGGAAGATGATGATGCTGATATTGCCGGTCATGAACATCTGGGGTCGGCGATCAAAACGATCTTGATTGCTGATTTGGTAATGAGCCTTGATAACGTTATTGCGGTTGCCGCTGCGGCTAAAGACAATATCGTGCTGTTGGTTCTTGGCTTGACCATCAGCATCCCGTTGATCATATTTTCTAGCACGATTTTGCTGAAATTGATGGATCGGTTTCCAATTATCATTACGATCGGTGCGGCGCTGCTTGGTTTTGTCGCGGGCGATATGTTGATTACAGACCCCGCGACAAAATCTTGGGTGGATCAAAACGCGACGTGGATGCATTATTCAATCCCGTTGATTGGTGCGGCGTTTGTTGTCGGTTTGGGTCTGCTACTGGCTAAGCGTCACCATGCTGCATCTGATGGGGCGACGGCCGCCTCTCACGAGTCAGCCTGATTATGTTGACGGTCAGGTCATCGAATTTAGTGCATTTACGTTAAGTTGGTGATTCAAGGCTTCAGGCCACCATGCAGAGTTGATGGACGGCGTTTTACTTCAGCAGTATCAGCAGTTTCGAGACTAATAAAACCCATTTTTGTGATCGGAGAACTCTATGAACGTCGCTTCAACGTCAACACCGCGATCTAAACTTGTACGCAGAATTAACTCCAAATTTCGTGCAAAGTTATTAACCGTCATTGCGGCAAGTATTACGTGCGCACTGGCCATGGGGCCACACACTTTTGCCGGCGCTGCCGAGGCTTGGAAGCCTACTAAGAGCGTTGAATTCGTGGTGCCTGCAGGCACCGGCGGCGGGGCCGATCAGATGGCTCGTTTTATTCAAAGCGTCGTTGCCAAATACAAGCTGATGGATCAGCCGATGATCGTCGTCAACAAGGGCGGTGGCGCGGGGGCTGAAGGCTTTTTGGATGTAAAAGGCTCAGCCAAAGACCCGCACAAAATTATTATCACGCTGTCCAATTTGTTCACCACCCCGCTTGCCACCGGCGTGCCTTTCAACTGGAAAGAATTGACACCGGTGCAAATGATGGCGTTGGATCAATTCGTGCTGTGGGTGAACGCTGAAACGCCGTATAAGACGGCAAAAGACTACACAGATGCGGTCAAAAAAGCCGGACCGTCCAAAATGAAAATGGGTGGTACGGGCTCTAAGCAGGAGGATCAAATTATTACGGTCGCGATCGAGAAGCATAGCGGTGCTAAATTTATTTACATTCCTTACAAAGGTGGTGGTGAGGTCGCGGTGCAACTGGTGGGCAACCATGTGGATTCAACGGTTAATAATCCAATTGAAGCTGTTGAGCAATGGCGCGCTGGCCAGCTTCGCGCGTTGTGCGTATTTGATGATGCCGCCATGCCTTACAAGGCTAAAGTGACCAAGGAGCTTTCGTGGGGCGATGTTCCGACTTGCAAGTCGCAGGGACTGGATGTTGATTACCAGATGCTGCGCGGAATTTTTATGGCACCGGGCGTGACCAAGGAACAGGTTGATTACTATATTGGCTTGTTGAAGAAAGTTCGCGAAACACCGGAGTGGAAAGAATTTATGGAAAAGGGTGCGTTTGACCAGAAGGCGATGAATGGCGACGAATTCAAAGCATGGCTCACCAAGGAAGAAAAACGTCACGAAACTCTGATGTCTGAAGCAGGCTTTCTGGCAAAGAAGTAGTTCGATTCTCAGCAGCCAAGACCCCGGCCTGTGCCGGGGTTTTGTTTGGGATGGTGGTTCAGGAGCGAATTTTGAACGCCTATTTGCAGGATTTGGTTTAGATCAATGTTTTTAAAGTGCTGAACACATCACAATCCCTAAAAGCGATGGCATGTTGCTCGCGCATAAAATACAAATGCTGTCGAAACAAAATTTCGGAGGAGCAATTCAGTCATGAGTCAGGCAGAAAACGAGCCGTTAGAAAAGTCAGCAGTGTCGACAAAGGTCATGGATTTCGTGGTCGCCATCATGTTTTTTGTGCTGGGCGCGGTGGTGATGTGGGACAGCACACGGTTGGGGGCCAAATGGGGCGCTGACGGACCCGAAGCGGGATATTTCCCCTTCTATATTGGTGCCATCTTGTGCATCGCGGCAATAGTCAATGCGGTCCGCGCGTTTCTTGGTAAAGATATTAAAACGCAGTCATTTGTCAGCGTGCCAGCGCTAAAGATGGTGTTTTCAGTTTTACTGCCGACCATTTTTTATGTGCTGCTTATTGATGGCGTCGGCCCGATACCAGGCCTGGGAATGTATGTGCCATCAGTTATTTTTATCGCCGCATTTATGCTGTGGCTTGGAAAATATAAATGGCTGATGACGCTTACGGTCAGCGTCAGCGTCGTGGTGGTGTTTTTTCTGATGTTCGAAATATGGTTCAAGGTGCCGCTGCCCAAAGGCCCGCTGGAAGCAGCCCTCGGCCTGAATTAAGTCGTCCTGATAATTACAAAAACACTCACCGGAACCCGCGATGGATGAAATTACCTCACTAATGCACGGCTTTTCGGTCGCGCTGACGCCCTACAATTTGGGTCTCATGTTTGTCGGCGTTATTCTGGGCGTGCTGATCGGCGTGCTGCCCGGGCTCGGCGGCGCTAACGGGGTGGCGATTCTGCTGCCGCTCACGTTCACCATGAATCCCACTTCGGCCATCATCATGCTGTCCTGTATCTACTGGGGCGCATTATTTGGCGGCGCAATTACTTCTATTTTATTCAACATTCCCGGCGAGCCGTGGTCGGTGGCGACCACCTTCGATGGGTATCCGATGGCGCAGCGAGGGCGGGCGGGCGAGGCGCTCACCGCCGCGTTTACATCCTCGTTTATCGGTGCGCTGGTGGCCGTTTTAATGATTACGTTTTTGGCACCGACGGTCGCAAAGTTCGCCCTGAAATTTGGCCCTAAAGAATTTTTTGCAGTCTACTTGCTGACCTTTTGTAGCTTCGTCGGCATGACCAAAGCCCCGCCGTTTAAAACTATTTGCGCGATGATGCTGGGTTTTGCGCTCGCAGCAGTAGGACTCGATACCGTCACCGGCCAATTGCGCCTGACCTTTGGCCACATGGAGCTGTTGAAAGGTTTTGATTTTCTGATTGCCGTGATTGGCTTGTTTGGTATTGGCGAAATTTTACTCACGCTCGAAGAGGGGCTGGCATTCAAGGGCACTGAAGGAAAGATCAACGCAAAAATCGTGATCGAGACCTGGAAGCAGTTGCCGAAATACTGGAAAACGATGATTCGTTCATCTGCTATCGGCTGTTGGATGGGGATTACGCCAGGTGGCGCAACGCCTGCATCATTCATGGGCTACGGTGTGGCAAAAAATATGTCACCGAACGGCAAAAATTTCGGCAATGGTGAGCTTGAAGGGGTAGTTGCACCGGAAGTAGCTGCGCATGCCGCGGGTACCGCCGCATTGTTGCCGATGCTCACGCTGGGCATTCCGGGTTCGCCGACCGCAGCGGTGTTGTTGGGCGGTTTGCTTGTGTGGGGCTTGCAGCCCGGCCCGCTGTTATTTACCGAGCAGAAAGATTTTGTATGGGGTCTGATTGCATCGATGTATTTGGGCAATATTGTCGGTTTGATTGTGGTGCTGACCACCGTGCCGTTATTTGCCGCGATTTTGCGGGTGCCGTTTTCAATCGTCGCCCCGGTGATTTTGGTTATCTGCGCGATTGGCGCTTACACCGTGCACAGCTCGATGTTTGACGTGTGGTTGATGCTGGTGTTCGGTGTGATGGGCTATGTATTCAAGAAACTGGATTATCCGCTTGCACCACTGGTGCTGGCACTGGTTCTCGGTGACCGTGCGGAGGATGCGTTCCGTCAGGCCATGTTGGGCTCTGGTGGGGATGTCACGACGTTCTTCTCAAACGGCCTGGTTGGCAGCATAACTGTGCTTGCGCTGGCGATGCTGTTCTGGGCACCGGTACGCGCGCTGGTCGACAAAGTGCGGGGCTTAGCTAGCTAATTGAGCGGACAACGATTAGCGATTCACAATTTGAAATCAACCATCAACCATCAACCATCAACCATTAACTATCAACGAAGCTTAGCTTCAGTTTTTTTGCTTTTTTGTTTCATCCGGGACAGTGTTTCTGCAGATAAATTTAGGTGTGTCGCGAGTTCTTTCATGGGAATACGGCCATACAAACTCGGGTATTTACGCAAAAAACGTTGCAGGCGGCCAGCCGCGTCCAGCAAGTGCAACGTGATCGTGTGCGCCATGACTTCCGACATTAAGTGCATTACTTCATACTCAAAATCACTTTTTACCGAAGGATGGCGCTCCAAAAATTCGACCCACGCTTCCATCGGTAATTTTGCCACCCGTGCCTTGGTCACCGCGCGAATCGAGTACGGTGCGGGCGTGCGTAATCGCCATGCCGCATAGCTGGTGTCCATATCGTCCTCGATTGAGAACCGCAAAATAATTTCCTTGCCTTCCTGATTCGCCACCACTCTTTTTAAAGCGCCTTCCAATACAAAATACTGTTCCATATCGTGGGCGCCTTGACCCAATAGCAACTCACCTTTTTTATATTCCGCGATGATGAGTAGTTTTTCCAAATCTTGGAATGCGCGGGGCTTTAATGTGCGCAACACAATATTTCGGGCGAGCGCGAGTCGAATTGCATCGCGCTGCGGATGGCTGATGAGATGGGTCATATGTATGCCTTTTTTTATCTCTATAAATGCCTACGAAATGCCTACGAAATGCCTATGAACAACGGAGCCGCAATTGAAATAAGTCAAATGCGGGGTGAATATGCTCAGCTCCATTGACTCGCATCAAGGCATAAGCATAGCGCCATTTTTATCATGTCGGTATTGCAGATAGTGTGAATTTCATAGAAACCATTAGATACAAAAATAGCGGCAACGTTGATGCAAATCAAGGGCCTTCGGAGCCTGGTCTCGCCGTTAACTACCGCGCTATTGTTTCAAACAAAGCTCTCATCTTTCACGTCTACGACCTCCATCATTAGCCTAATGAGGCTTCCACCCCCCCCACTTTCTTGGCCGCAAATTTGATATCCATCGCGCGAGGCATCCCCGCATGACAACTGATGCAGCATCCACCCCCACGACCGACGGCTTCCATTTGGTTATTGATGCTTTAAAGCTCAACGGACTGAATACGATTTATGGCTTGCCCGGTATTCCGATTACCGATCTCACCCGCATGGCGCAGGCCGAGGGCATACGGGTGATTTCGTTTCGACATGAGCAAAACGCAGGCAATGCGGCCGCTATCGCGGGCTTCATCACCCAAAAACCCGGCGTGTGTTTGACCGTATCCGCGCCCGGATTTTTAAATGGCCTGACCGCGCTCACCAACGCCACGACCAATTGCTTCCCGATGATTTTGATTTCGGGGTCGAGTGAGCGTGAGATTGTGGATTTGCAGCAGGGCGATTACGAGGAAATGGATCAGTTAGCCATCGCCAAACCGTTGTGCAAGGCCGCGTTTCGCGTTCTCAACGCTGAGGATATCGGCATCGGTGTGGCGCGGGCCATTCGTGCCGCGGTATCCGGTCGCCCAGGTGGGGTGTATTTAGATCTGCCCGCAAAATTATTCGGGCAGGTTATTGATGCCGAGGCAGGCCGTCAATCGCTCATTAAAGTTGTCGATGCAGCGCCCCGCCAGATTCCCGCGCCGGATGCGGTGAGCCGGGCGATCGATCTACTTAAAGCGGCTAAACGGCCACTTATTTTATTGGGCAAGGGTGCCGCCTATGCGCAAGCCGATGTAGCGCTTCGCGAGCTCATTGAGAAGACGGGTATCCCGTACCTGCCGATGTCGATGGCCAAAGGTATTTTGCCTGACGCCCATGCCCAGTCGGCCGCTGCGGCGCGTTCATTCGTGTTGCCTGAGGCGGACGTGGTGTTACTCATTGGCGCACGGCTGAACTGGCTGCTCTCGCATGGCAAAGGCAAAACGTGGGGCGGCAAAACGCATAAAGACTGGGGTGGGCAAAAGTATATTCAAATCGATATTTCGCCCACTGAAATGGATAGCAATGTGCGCATCGATGCCCCGGTGGTAGGCGATATCGGCTCTTGTGTCGCGGCGCTGTTGGCCCACGTAGATTTACATTGGGTGAAGCCCGAAGCCGCCTGGTTAAACGCTATTACCGAGCGCAAAAATAAAAATTTAGCCAAGATGGCCGAGACACTTGCAAAGGATCCATCGCCGATGAATTTTCATAGCGCACTCAATGTCGTGCGCGACATCATCAAAGCCAACCCCGACGCCATGTTGGTCAATGAAGGTGCCAATGCACTCGATTTCACCCGCAGCATTGTCGATATGTATCAGCCGCGTAAACGCTTGGACGTGGGCACGTGGGGCATCATGGGCATCGGTATGGGATTTGCCGTGGCAGCAGCGGTAGAAACGGGGCAGAATGTAATCGCCATTGAAGGTGATTCCGCGTTTGGTTTTTCCGGTATGGAAGTCGAGACCATCTGCCGATACAATCTGCCCGTGTGTGTGGTGGTGATGAATAACAACGGCGTGTATCGCGGCACCGATGTGAATCCTACCGGTGGTGCGGATGTCGCACCGACCGTTTTTGTGAAGGGCGCACGCTACGAAATGTTGATGGAGGCGTTCGGTGGCGTTGGGGTTAAAGCAACCACTCCAGCGGAACTTAGGACCGCAATGGTGGCCGCTATTCGCAGCAAAAAGCCCACTCTCATTAACGCTATCATCGATGAAACTGCGGGTACTGAAAGCGGACGTATCACCAGCTTAAATCCGTCATCGGCGAAAAAATTGAATTAAAACTTGAAAAAGAGATTTATTAAATGGAAGCACTAAAAGGCGTAAGAATTCTCGATATGACTCACGTGCAAGCCGGGCCAACCTGCTCACAGTTGCTCGCTTGGATGGGGGCCGATGTCATCAAATTCGAGCCGCCGCAGGGCGACGCCACGCGCGGCCAGCTGCGCGATATTCCGGGTGCGGATTCGCTCTATTTCACGATGCTGAACTGCAACAAGCGCTCGATCACGGTCAACATGAAATCGCCGCAGGGCAAAGAGGTGTTTGTTGATTTGCTGAAAGAATGTGACATCGTGATGGAAAATTTTGGTCCAGGCGTCTTGGATCGGTTGGGTTTTACATGGGACAAAATTCACGCAATTAACCCTAAAATTGTGATGGGCTCGATCAAGGGCTTCGGCTCGACCGGTCCTTATGCTGAATTCAAGGCGTATGAAAATGTCGCGCAGGCGATGGGTGGCGCGATGAGTACCACCGGCACGCTTGATGGTGCGCCGTTCGTCACGGGCGCGCAGATTGGCGATTCGGGCACCGGCTTGCATCTCGCCATCGGGTTACTGGCCGCACTTCATCAGGCCACGCGCACCGGTCAGGGCCAGTATGTCGAGGTTGCGATGATGGACGGCGTGATGAATTTATGCCGGGTGAAATGGCGCGATCATCAGCGTTTGACACGTCAATCGTTGGGCGAATATTCAGTGCCGACCGCGATCGGCATGGGTGACGTGCCGCGCGCGGGCAATGATTCCGGCGGCGGGCAGCTAGGTAACGCGATTCATTGCAAACCGCATGGGCCGAATGATTACATTTATGTAGTCGTGCAGGAGGCGGTGTGGGTGAATTTAGCCAATCTCATCGGGCCAGCGCTGGGAATGCCGGATTTGGCAACCGATCCAAAATTTGCCACGATCAGTGAGCGCCGTAAAAATCAGCAGGAAATGTGGGCGCTGATTGCAAAGTTTGCGGTTGATCACACCAAGCGCGAATTCATGGCGATTCTGAATCCGATTGATGTGCCTTGCGGCCCGATTATGTCCACGACGGATTTGGCGAACGACGAACATATCCGCGGTCGCGAAATGTATGTCGAGTTAGAAGACGAAAAGCGTGGCAAATGGTGGAACGTGGGTATGCCGATCAAGCTGTCCGCGTCACCTGCAAGAATCGAGCGAGCGCCGTTTTTAGGTGAGCACAATGATGATGTGTTGAAAAATGTGCTCGGCTACGATGAGGCGCGGGTGAGCGCCATGAAAGAAGCGGGCGCATTCACCGCACCGCCTAAGAAATAACAAACTCTAGGAAGGTAGCGCTGTTCGGAGCATAAATGCTTCGAACAGCATGCCCAGAGCGGAGTGTTAAATTCGATCAGGGTCGTATTTTGTAAGCATAGCCACCCAGAGCTGTCTTAAATTTACGCATCGCTGTCACGTAGCTTCATTAGCCCTTCCCGAACGTGAACTCCCACACCAGACCAAGAAAGTAACCACATGAAAATCGCCATCATCGGCCAACAGGATTTCGGCAAAGCCGTACTCGATGCTTTTCTCGCACGCGGTGATGAAGTCGCCGGGGTATTTTGTGCGCCTGAAAAAGAAGGCTCGCGTCCCGATGTTTTGCGGGTCGCGGCACAGGAAAAAAGTCTGCGGGTGTTCCAGTTTCCGAATTTAAAGGACGTTGATGCCCACAACACGCTGCGCGCTCTGGATGTCGACATCGGCATCATGGCCTACGTCCTGCAATTTGCACCGCAGGAATTCGTGAATATTCCCAAACACGGCACGATCCAATATCACCCGTCGTTGCTGCCGAAATATCGCGGTCCTTCTTCGATCAGCTGGCCGCTGATATGCGGTGAAGTAGAAACCGGGCTAACGATTTTTCGTCCCACCGATGGCTTGGATGAAGGTCCGATTATTTTGCAAAAATCCACGCCTGTTTCTGAAAACGATACGCTCGGCACTGTTTATTTTGATCGCCTCTTTCCACAAGGTGTTGCGGCGATGATCGAGGCGGCGGACTTGGTGGTGGCGGGCAGGCATCGCGAGGACATTCAGGATGAATCACGTGCCAGCTATGAGGGCTGGTGTCGCGCCGCCGAATCAAAAATCAACTTCAACAACAATGTACGTTTCATCCATGATTTGATTCGTGGCTGTGACCCAGCACCCGGTGCCTGGACGACGTTGTCGGGTAAAAAGGTCCAGCTTTTTGGTAGCAAGAAGCATCTGATCCGCACCTTTGGTTTTGTTAAAGGCAAGCCGGGCGAGATTGTTTCGGTGACCGATACCGCAATGGTTATCACCGCGCAAGGCGGGCAGATCGAGGTTGCCAAGCTAAAGCACGAAGATGGTAAGAAAGTTTCCCCAACAGAATTTGCAGCGGCTTACAACGCTGCGCCTGGCACCCAATTTGGCACGTAGTCCTGCCGAGTCGCCCGCTAAACACGGCCCCACGAACCAAGCGCCATAGACGTGGCCGTATAGGGCCAAGGCAGACTCGGCAGCTTCTCGGCGGCTTGGGTGCCAAGCGCGCACGCGCACCTGCTTTCAGCGCTAATGCTTTCAAAAGCGCTGCGTGTGCTGAATAGCCGCAAACGGTAATTTTTTACAATCCGCCATGACCTGATCACGGTACAGGCACGCGATGCCTTTCTTGCTACAATCGTGCGGAAAGCGGAAGCCTGAAAGTTGCAGCAAATCACGCCAATCGTGCCAATTGTTCTAATCGCTCACGTAGCGAGGGGAAAAAATGAAAAAAATAGCGTTCTGGACCAAAGACTGGTTTTTTGCACTCCTAATCGTTTTGGTGATCGTTGTCGCCAGCAAGATGACCGGTTTCTTCGAAGCGCTTGAAATCAAGGCATACGACTGGGGGGTGGTGGCGTCATCCAAACAGCCCTCCGACAAAATTGCCATCATCGCGATTGATGATCAATCGCTCAGCAATATTGGTCGCTGGCCGTGGTCTCGCGATATCCACGCCGAGATGATCGCCAAATTAGGTGACGCTAAAGCCAAAGTGGTCGGCAGCACGGTGATGTTCATCGAACCTCAAGTCGATCCCGGTTTGTCGTATATCAACCGTATGCTGGATGTTTACAACAAGACCACCGCAGCAGCGCCCGATGCGCCAAATGCATCCGATTCGCCACAGAACACCGCGTCTGGTGCCGCGCCTGGTTCAGTGCCAAACCCGACGCCCGCTCCCGCAGTAAATAATTCCAACCCTGTGCTGGCGCAAATTGGGTCGATTCTGAGCGAAGCCGAAAAGGCGCTAAATACCGACAAGCGTCTTGGCGACAGCATCAAAAAAGCGGGCAACGTCATATTGGCGACGGTTTTTCCATGGGATTTTCAACCGCCTGTGGGTCAGCCAGATGAGCCGTTGCCCGAGTACATTCGCAAGGACAGTGTTTCCGGACCAGCCGGAGGCACAGTTTATGGAACGCCCGGCGTACAGTTTCCGGTTGCATCTGTGGGCGCGGGCGCGGCGGGTTTCGGGCATCTTGCTGAGATAAATGATGCGGATGGCGGCCGTCGAACCGACATTACGATGATCGACTACTTTGGCCAACAGTATCCATCGCTCGCGATGAGCGTGGTGGCGAAGAGTTTGAATTTGGGCACCAAAGACATTCGCGTCACGCCAGGAGAATCTGTTTCGATTGGCAGCCTGCGCATTGCCACGGATGAAAGTGGTTTCATGCGGCCGTATTTTTATAAAGACGTCGGCGGGCGCTCGGCGATCCCCACCGATTCTTTCTATGATGTGTTGTCGGGCAAGATACCGGCCTCGAAATACCGCGACAAAATCGTGCTGATTGGGGCCACGGCCACCGGTATCGGCGAACGTGCCGCGACACCCATTGGCGTGATCGCGCCGATCGAGAAGTTGGGTCATTCGGTGTCGTCGATTTTGCAACAACACTTTTTCCGTGCACCTGCTTGGGCTCTGTTTGCGTCCTATCTTGCGCTGATTGCAGTGGCAGCCTACTTGATTGGATTGTTCCCAAGGCTGCGCGCGGGTCCCGCTGCAGTGCTGACACTGGTCATATTTGTTGTACTCATCGGCACGCATTTCGCGCTCATGACGGGTCCGGGGCTTTGGGTCAAGCTAATGCTTCCGGCATCACTCCTGCTTATCGGCCATCTTTTGCTCACCACTAAACGATTCTTATTGACCGAAAAAGGTAAGGATCAATCCGATGCGGCGGGAGCGGAATCCAACCGGATGCTCGGCTTGGCGTTTCAACAGCAGGGTCAGTTGGACATGGCGTTTGATAAATTCCGCAAATGCCCGCCAGACGAGCAGCTGATGGAGAATATTTATTCGCTGGCGCTAGATTTTGAGCGTCGCCGGCAGTTCAACAAAGCGGAAAGTGCGTTCGCTTACATCAATAAACTTGATCCATCGTTCCGTGACGTGGCGGACCGCATGGGCCGCGCGAAGGCGATGTCGGAAACCATCATTCTCGGTGGCTCTTCAGGCGCGCGGAGTGGCAACGCGACCATGATGTTGGGCGGTACCGGCGAGAAACCAACGCTCGGCCGCTATCAGGTGGAAAAAGAGTTGGGCAAAGGCGCAATGGGCGTGGTTTATTTGGGCAAAGACCCTAAGATTGGCCGCGAAGTAGCGATTAAAACGCTCGCACTCGCGACTGAATTTGAAGGTGATGAATTGCAGGAAGCCAAGGATCGATTCTTCCGCGAGGCAGAGTCTGCGGGTAAGCTCGACCATCCAAACATTGTGCGTATTTTTGATGCCGGTGAAGAACATGATCTCGCCTACATTGCGATGGAGTTTTTGAAGGGTAAAGACTTGGTGCCATTCACCAAGACCCCCAATTTGCTGCCACTGGATAAGGTTTTGTCCATTGTCGAGCGCGTGGCAGAAGCGCTTAACCACGCTCACCAAATGAATATTGTGCATCGCGATATCAAGCCAGCCAACATCATGTACGACCCTGATACGGGTGTGCCTAAGGTCACGGACTTTGGCATTGCGCGGGTGACGGATTCGTCTAAAACCAAAACCGGTATGGTGCTGGGCACGCCGTCCTACATGTCGCCTGAACAATTGATGGGCAAGAAAATCGATGGCCGTTCCGATCTTTTTTCGCTCGGCGTAACGCTTTATCAGCTGTCCAGCGGGCGGTTGCCGTTCCAGGGGGAATCGATGACCCAGCTGATGTTTGCCATCGCCAATGAGCCGCATACAAATATCCGAGAAATCAATCCCGAGTTACCTGACTGGATGACGGATTTGATCGATATGGCGCTGGCGAAGAAATTCGAAGAACGATTCCAGACTGGCTCTGAGTTTGCGGCGGCGATTCGCACTTATCGGCAAATTGGTTAGTCAGCCGCCACCCTACTCGTACCAACACTAACAGCGGCCTGAAAAAAAGCGCGTGCCATTTAGCAAAAGCCCGCGCTTTTTCTTTTTATAATGGTGGTTCATAAACCATGAATGCCCCAATGCCATTGTCCCCACCCAAAACCAACCGCCAGCCACTCCATCACCGCGCCATCAGTGTGCGCGGCTATAAACGTGATGACGGCTGTTTCGATATTGAAGGCCATCTACACGACACCAAGGATTTGGAATTTAAAGTCGCCAGTGGACTGCGGCCGGCTGGTTCGTCGGTGCATTCAATGTGGTTGCGGATTACCATCGACAAGACAATGATAATTATTGACGCCGAGGCCAGCTCGGACGCGATGCCGTACGCGGGCTATTGTGATCAGATTGCGCCCAAGTACAAAAAACTGATCGGTCTGGCGCTTCGCCCCGGCTTTACGCGCAATGTAAAAGAGATTTTTAATGGCACGCGCGGCTGCACCCACATTACCGATTTAATCGGGTCTGTTGCGACCACCGCGTACCAGACCATTGCAGGGCAGGGCCTGCAAGACCCTGCAAAGATACCCTTTCAGCTCGACAAATGTCATGCACTGGCGTTGGATGCGCCTGCGGTAGCGCGCTATTACCCCAAATGGTATGCAGGCGCCGAGGCAGACAGTGCTGTCGTACTCGATGCGGAAAATCACTAAAGAAAGTTGATCACGCTCCGCGTCAGGCCGATTGGCCCCAAAACGCGCTGGGCTGTTAAAATACAGTGCTTCGTTACCCGCAACCTGCCGTATTGTGCAGGTTTTAGCATCCCATCCATTCCTCCGCCTGCCAACACCGTCCTCCTTAACAACGCTCACCAGAAAGCCACTCCCCATGAACGTCCATGAATACCAAGGCAAGGAAATCTTGCGTAAATACGGGGTTGCCACTCCGCGCAGCATCCCTTGCTTTAGCGTCGACGAGGCGGTTAAAGCTGCCGAAACGCTGGGCGGTAAAGTGTGGGTGGTCAAAGCGCAAATTCACGCTGGCGGACGTGGCAAGGGCGGAGGCGTAAAAGTCGCCAAATCCATTGATGAAGTCCGCAGCTACGCAACGCAAATCCTCGGCATGACATTGATTACGCACCAAACCGGTCCAGAAGGCCGCTTGGTCAAGCGCTTGTTGATCGAAGAGGGTGCGGACATCAAGAAAGAGCTTTACGTCGGCATGGTGGTAGATCGCGCCTCGCAACGCGTGGTGTTGATGGCCTCGAGCGAGGGCGGCATGGATATTGAGCATGTGGCCGAGCACACCCCGGAGAAAATTTTCAAGGTCGCGATTGATCCGGCCAAGGGTTTGTCGGATGCGGAAGGCGACGATGTATCCCGCAAAATCGGCGTGCCGGAAGTGGCGGTGCCGCAGGCGCGGGCCTTCATGCAATCGCTCTACAAAGCGTTTGTGGAATGCGATTGTTCGCTGGCTGAAATCAACCCACTCATTTACACCGGCGACAACCAAGTATTGGCGCTAGATGCGAAATTAAATTTTGATTCCAACGCGCTTTATCGTCACCCGGAAATCGTCGCGATGCGTGATCTGGACGAAGAAGATCCAGCAGAAGTCGAAGCCAGTAAATTTGATCTTGCCTACATCTCGCTGGACGGCGATATTGGTTGTTTGGTCAACGGTGCGGGCCTCGCGATGGCGACCATGGACGTGATTAAGCTTTACGGCGGTTCACCCGCCAACTTCCTCGACGTCGGCGGCGGCGCCACGACTGAGAAGGTGACTGAAGCCTTCAAAATTATGCTAAAAAACCCGTCGCTTAAAGCGATTCTGGTGAATATTTTCGGCGGCATTATGAAGTGCGACGTGATCGCCAACGGCGTGATCGCTGCGGCCCGGGAGGTCAAATTAGCCGTGCCGCTGGTGGTTCGCATGAGAGGCACCAACGAAGAGTTGGGCCGTCAGATTTTGAAAGATTCAGGCTTGCCGATTATTTCGGCAAACAATATGGCGGAGGCGGCTGAACGCGTGGTTGCTGCCGCAAAAGAGCAAGCTGCAAAAGCAAAATAGCACCGTCGTCCCCGCGCAGGCGGGGACCTAGTGGCGTATGTCGCAATGGCAAAAAATTTTTGTGTCTACATCATCTCCAGCGAGAGAAATGGCACTATCTACGTCGGAGTCACCTCTGATTTGGTAAAGCGAATTTGGCAACACAAGAATGGTTTTGTTGAAGGTTTTACCAAGGAACACGGTTTACACATCCTCGTTTGGTATGAGCAACACGAAAATGCGGAAAGTGCAATCATTCGGGAAAAGCGTATCAAAAAATGGAATCGGGCGTGGAAGCTCAAGCTGATAGAAGAATCTAATCCCTACTGGAATGATCTTTATCTGACTTTCACCGGCTAACGACACGAGGCTCCCGCCTTCGCGGGAGCGACGAATATCACAAGGGTATGAATATCATGAGCATCTTAATCAATAAAAATACCAAAGTTATCACCCAGGGCATCACCGGTAAAACCGGTATGTTCCACACCAAAATGTG
>JBBRZG010000048.1:0-23834 GCA_038236905.1 Burkholderiales bacterium | reverse complement strand
TCATGGTGACGCTGAATCCCTATCGGGCTGGCAATTTGATGTCGATGCGCTCGATGATATCGCGCAGCAACAGCGACTCGAATATTTTTTTTCGATGGCGCAGGTTGATGGGTTTGCCAGCAGCCACACATGCGCGCCCGCGCTCCGCAGGTTCGCGTTTGGCAACCGCGATCATTGGGTCATCAACAACGGCGCAGCAGGTATGCCCAATTTTGCGGATACCCAATTTGGCTTGCTCACGCGAATTTCAACCCGACCTACCCGGGCGGGATCAGCGCTGTACGGCATAAAAACAAAGGATGTTTTTGTCGATGCGTTGCCGATTCATTACCACCAAACGCGTTGGCGCGATGAGTTTTTGGCCAACTGGCCGATTGGGTCGACAGCTTATGAATCGTATGGCAAGCGCATTTTGAGTGGCCCGAGTTTCAGCATTGCGCGGGCGACACCGCGTGTGGAATAACGGGCAGCGTCGCCCTATTGGTTCAAGGGCTGGCTCAAGGATTCGCTCACAAGCGAATACCATAGCGACCTCGCTAACGCATTTTGCCGACAGGGTTTATTAAAACCGGGAGTCCAACACTATTCTTTGCGACTGATGGGCTATGGATGTGATTGCGCGTAAACAGCCAGAAGCGCTCGCGGCGTTCACCCGGCCGCGCGCCCTCCCATTTGAGTTGCCACTCATTGGTGTCAAGCCCGTGCGGGCTATCGCTCGCCACGCCTTGCCAAAGAAGCACATCGCATTCAGCACCGCGTTGAAGTTCCCGCCGTTGCGGCTCAACATCAGCAATGTAGGTTAACATCGCGCGCTCGGATTCGCCGAGTCCGACACTGGCAACACAAGACGTGTTTTCGCCCAATGATTCCGCCAGCGCGGTAAAGGTAGATTGATAGCTTTTGGCAGCATCAATCCACGGTAATAAAAGTGCGAACGCGGTGCCCCAGACCAGGACGAGCCCGCTCACCCAGCTAATAGTTGCACGAGCAGCCACCTGCGATAAATAGTTGGTGATAAAAATCCACCCAGTCATCAAAAACAGCGCGAGCGCAGCCCCTATCGGATCGACATGGAACTGAAAATCCATCGGCAGATGTTTTGCGAGTATGGGCAGCAGCAAAGGCTCGGTCGCAACGAAAAAACAAAGCCAGACGATCCAGCATGTCGCCGCGGCAGTGCCAAAAATTACGCGGGCCGTCCAATCTGAGACTCGGCTGAACCAATCAGGAAGCATTGTTATCGCAGGCGCGCTGATGATGGCTAAAGGAATCAACATCGGCAACAGGTAAACAACGCGGCCCGATGCCGACGCACCGAGCACCACGCATAACACCGCCAATGTAACCAGGCTCACTTGAATTGCGGGCTGCACGCTGTCAAGCGTATTTATGCCCGCCACCTGCCGGCGTCGCCAAAACAGCCACAGCGCCCAAAGCGCCAGCGGCAGCGCGGGAAAGGTAAACCAGGGAATGGTTTGAATTAAATGTCCACTCTCATGCGCTGCACCTAGCGCGGGCACCGAAAAGCCCGCAAAACGACCGATATTATTTGTCCAGAACCAGTCTTCAAAAAGCGTTGGGCT
The DNA here is from genome assembly GCA_038236905.1 of Burkholderiales bacterium. Lineage (GTDB taxonomy): Bacteria > Pseudomonadota > Gammaproteobacteria > Burkholderiales > Usitatibacteraceae > UKL13-2. The sequence continues at coordinate 22,251 of JBBRZG010000048.1, read as the reverse complement.
CCGCGCATAAAGCGCTATCGGCCAGATCAATATCCACGGCAAACTTGATGTCGTTGCTACCAACAATCCCAGCGCGTAAGAATGGGTTCGCCATGATCGAAACAGCAACGGTAACAGCAACGCCGACAAGATGAGCACACCCGGACCAAGCAGGCCCTTCGCCATCAACGACATGCCGATGCCGGTGCCAAACAGAATGCCGCCTTTGATGGGTCGTTCCTGCATCGACGCCCATCCGCAGAACGCAACCGCGAAGCCCGCGAGCAGCGGCAGATCGGGGATCATCATGCGTCCATGCTGCTGTAAGCCCACGGTGGCTAGCAACGCCAATACTGCATAGCGGCCATAGCCAGGCCCCCACCAGCGCCGAGCCGCGCTAGCCGTCGAAACGAATGTGATCAGAATGAAAACACCAATTGCAAGACGAGCACCGTATTCAATATCCAGCCAAGGAGAAGCTAGCTGGGATGTCATGGCCGCAACCCAAACGAACAGCGGTGGCTTTTCCATGAACGGTTCACCCGCGAGCGTGGGAACCACCCAATCGCCGGTTTTTAGCATGCTATCGATAAGCCCGAACATGTACGGCTCATCCGGCTTCCAGGGCCCATGGGCAATCAGGCCCGGTAGCGTAAATAGCACCGCCAAGGTAATAACCAGTGCCAAAGCAAACGTGCTGTGCGAACTGGCTCGTTTGACTGTCTTTGGCGTCCGCAAACGCAAATACTGACTCAATACTAAATTGAACGATCTTCCAAGTCCGGTCATGATGCGCGGTATGTACTTTCTGCCGTCTTCGCGGTCAGCGCCGGGTTTGAGTCTAAATTGGGCTTGGGTTTCACCTTCGCAAAGAACACAAAATATAAGGTCGGCAATACAATCAATGTCAGGATGGTCGCCGATACCAGTCCACCGATTACGACTATCGCAAGCGGCCGCTGGGTTTCCGCACCAATCGCTTTTGAGAGCGCCATCGGCAGTAAGCCAAACATCGCCAACAGTGCTGTCATCAGTACCGTGCGAAGCCGCTGAACCGAGCCCTGCATCACCACTTCTAAAATCGGCATGCCGGTATCGCGAAGCTGGTTAAAGTAGGTCACCAGCACGACGCCATTGAGTACGGCTTGACCAAATAGCGCGATGAAGCCAATCGCCGCAGATACCGATAGCGGGATGCCGGTGATCAATAGCGCGACAATGCCCCCAATCAAGGCGAACGGGATGTTCGCCACAATCAAGAGTGCGCTTTTCACCGAGCTGAATGCATCAAACAGCAGCAAAAAAATCAGCAAAATCGACAGAGGCACGATCCATGCAAGGCGCTTCATAGCGCGTTCCTGATTTTCGAATTCGCCCGACCACGTTACCTCTTCGCCATTTTGCAGCTCACCGGTTTCACCGACCTTCGCCTGCATGTCCTTAACCACGCTACCCATATCACGATCGCGAATAAACACGCCAATCGAGACCACGCGGCGCCCGTTCTCGCGCGCAATATTCATCGCACCCGACACGCTTTTGAAGCGCGCCAGTTGAGATAAGGGAACCTGCGCACCGTTTGGGCTGGCGACCAGCAAATTCGGCAAATTGGGCAACCCACGTTCAGCCTCTTTGAGCCGCACCACGACGCTGAAATGCTTTTCGCCTTCCCATAGTTCGGAAGTGGCTTTGCCCGCCAACGCGGTTTCCACTAGATCTTGAATATCCCCAATGTTGATTCCATAACGCGCCGCCGCAAGCCGGTCAATATCGAGCACGTATTGGGGCAAGGTGCCGCTGCGATCAATGAAGGCGCGGACCACGCCTTTTACGCTGGAAATTTGGCCGAGAATTTTTTCGGCGTGGCTGACTAAGCTATCGAGATCATCCCCGCGCACCTTAATCACGATCTGGCCGTCGATTTGCGAAATAGATTCCAACACGTTGTCGCGAATCGGCTGCGAAAACGAGGGCTCGACCCCGGGCAGTGCTGACACGGCATCATCAAGCTCCTTTATCAACGCTTCTTTGGTTTTACCGGCACGCCATTCGCTCTCTGGCTTTAGATCGACTAAAAATTCAGCACCATTAAAAATTTTTGGATCCGTACCATCGTCAGGCCGCCCCACTTTTGAAATCGCAGTGCTAACTTCCGGCACACTGCGAAGGGCACGGCGAATCGCTCTTGCCTGTACTTGCGCCTCAGCAGGTGAGACCGAGGGCGGCAGGGTCACATTCACCCAGATCGAGCCTTCGTTGAGCTCCGGCAGAAATTCACTGCCCATCTGCGTGGCACCGACCAAACTTAGCCCGAGCGTGGCTACGGCAGAGCCAATAATCCACCGGGGCTTCGCCAAAGCCTGCGCCAATAGCGGCTCGTACCACGATTTGAGTTTCGCGACGAGGCGGTTGTCACCGTGCGGCACATTCTTTTTCAAAAACAAATACGTCATCAGCGGCACTAGCGTTAGTGACAAAATCAGCGAGCCGATGAGTGCGGAGGTGACCGTCCACGCCATTGGTGAAAAAATACGGCCTTCATGGCGTTGCAACGTAAAAATCGGGATGTGAGCGGCAATGATAATAATCATCGAAAACACGGTCGGGCGACCTACTTCCGCCACCGCATCGCGAATCGCCACGAACCTAGATTCACTATTGGCGACACCGCCTGCACTGAGTAACGACAGTCGAAACACAATGTTTTCAACAATAATTACCGCACCGTCGACAATGATGCCGAAATCCATCGCGCCCAGTGACAGCAAATTTGCCGGAATACCGACGAAAGAAAGCCCTAAAAATGTCGCCAACAGCGCGAGTGGAATAATCGCCGCAACAATTAGCGCCGCACGCAGATTGCCCAGGAATAAAAATAAAATCAGTGTGACCAGCATCGCCCCTTCGGTCAGGTTGCTGAATACGGTTTTAAGTGTTTTTCCGATCAGCCATGAGCGATCATAGTAGGGGACGATTTCCACACCCTTCGGAAGTATGGATTTGTTCACGAAGGCGATTTTTTCTTTCAGCGCCGTCAATACGGTTGAAGGATTTTCGCCTTTTCGCATCACCACGACGCCGTTAACGATATCGTCCGCGTCGTCCTGCCCGGCAAGGCCTTGCGCAGGTGCACCATTGATCGACACTTGGGCGATATCGCGCACCAATATCGGTGTGCCTTTATTTTCGGCCACCACCACCTGCGCGATATCGGCCGAACTTTTAAAGCTACCCAAACTACGTACTAAAAATTGCTGTCTGCCCTGTGTCACGCCGCCCCCGCCCGCGTTGGAATTGGCGCGTTGCAGCGCCCCAAAAAGCTGGGCCAGCGTAACTTTGTAATCACGCATTTTCGCCAGATCGGGATTGACCTCATATTGCTTGATGCTGCCACCCATCGTCACCAAATCAGCCACGCCCTGCACTTGGCGAAGCTGCTTTTCAACGACCCAATCCTGGAGGGTGCGCAGCTCTTGCGCAGTTTGCGTATCACCGCGCAAACGAAACCGAAAAATCTCGCCGATGGCGGTTGCGAGCGGAGCTAACTGGGGCTCGACCCCCGGGGGCAAATCAATCCCGCGAAGCCGTTCAATGACCTGCTGACGAACCAGTTGGTCGTTCGGCTTATCGTTAAATGTCAGGATGATGTATGAGAGTCCAAATTGGGTATGCGAAAACATCCGCACCGCATTGGGCATGCCGGATAGTGCAGTCTCGATCGGAATCGTGACTTGGCGTTCCACCTCTTCGGCGGCGCGGCCGGGGTAAAGCGCAATCACATTCGCCTGTGTATCCGACACATCGGGAAACGCCTCAACCGGCAAATTCATAAATGCAAAAATACCCGCCGCGATAAACAGCAGCGTGCCCAGCAGCACAAATAGCGGCTGCTTTAAAGAGAACGTAATGAGACGATTCATCACGGCGTGGTCACGCTGGCTTTGGCATTGTTAAGGGTAGGGGTGGCCGTGGCGGCAGCGTTGGCGCTAGTTGAAGCTTCGGCGGCTTTGACATCGTTACCGCCTTTGCCTGATTTTGAATTTACTTCATCGTTCATCCTCTCAGCGGCGACCATTTGTTGCATAAACAAATTACCAGAAACGACGACCTCATCGCCCTCTAGGAGACCGCTCAAAACTTTAAGACCGTTCTGTGCGGCAACCGTATTGGTTGAATCGAGGGCAACTTTTATGCCGCGCCGCGTAAACTTTTCTGGGCTGGTTTTAACAAATACGAAGCGCCGGATTCCTTCGAGGAAAACCGCGTTTTCAGGCACGGTCGGATATTCACTTTTTGCCAGCGCAACGCGCGCGGTGACAAACATTTCTGCTTTCAAGCGGCGATCCAGATTTGGCACCACGCCGCGAATTTTTAGGGTCCGCGAGACCGGGTCGATATAGTCAGAAATTTGCTTTATTTCGCCCGCGAACGCATCGTCTGGATATTGATTGCTCGTTATCACCACCGCAGCACCAGGCTTGAGCTGCTTTAAATCCGCTTCGGCTGCGTCCAGCTGCACCCATAGTTTGCCCGGATCAGTCACTACAAATTGCGGCACGGAGGGTTGATCGGGTCGCAGCTCTTGTCCGGGATTAAGGTTACGTTCCACTACCGTGCCCGCCACCGGGCTCACTAGATTGAACCGTTGATCAATATTCTGCGTATTACCGTAGAGCTTGAGTCGCGCTTGAGTACGGCGGGATTCGGCTTCGGCGTTGGCATAGTCTGACTCGGCTTGTTGTAAATCCTTGCCTGCTGCAACGCCGTTGGCGGCAAGATCCTTGACCCTGGTTAGCGCTTGGTTGGCCAGGGTCAGCATGGATTGAGCCTTACGCGCATCGGCTTGCGCAGCGGCGAAATCCGGGGATTGTAGTTCTGCCAAGACCTGCCCCTGAACGACCTTGTCACCAACGTTTGCGACCAGCCTGCTGACGCGGCCGGCAAACGGTGTAAACACGCGAACCGTGTGATCTTCGTCCCAGACGAGGCGACCCGGAATATTGAGTTCACGCTCATGCGGGCCCGCTACGATTGCTGTCTGAATATTTTTGAGTCCTGGACTGGCGGCCGGGAACGTAATGACGTTGCCCACCACGGTTGGTTTTGCATCCTCCTGTACCTCAGTATGACGACCGCAGCTGGATAAAATAAAGACACAGGGAACGCACAACATGAGCATTGGCGTTGATAGTCGATAGCGATTGGAAAACAAAACCGCGGCCGACATATTTAATGTTTTGCTTTTCATCTCATTACGTCCATGTTCTGTTCAAGCGTTTTATCCGACATTGTTTCTGTGCTGGCTGACCATTGCGCCCAAGCTTTTCCCGCGTCAGCACCGGCCTGCGCGGCGTCCAGCTCAATTTGTTTCAAAGTGCGGCGGGCATCCAGTAAATCGAGGACGTTGGTCGCGCCTTTTCCATACGCAAACTCGGCCGCTTTGGCGACTTCGCGAGCGAGCGGCAAAATGTCTTTTTCAATTCCTGCAACACGAGCGGCCGCAGCTTGCCAGTTATCGAGGTTCAGTTTTGATTCTGCAGTGGCTTGCGCCTGAAGCCGTATCAATGCATCGCGTGCTGTTTGTAAATCTGCCACCGCACGCTTCACTTCTCCCTCGTTCGCGTGGCGCAGCGAAAGCGGAATGGAGAAGTAAAACCCAAAAGAATTGCCGGTTCCTTGCGGGTTTGCGTTAGAGGCAGGCCATCGATCAAACTGGGCGCTGACCGTCACATCGCGGGTCGCGAGGCTCTTGGCTAATGCACGCGCCCCCTCGGCAGCTTGTACGCGACTCGCAGCCGCGACCAAATCCGAACGTTGGTTTGGATTAGAGAGCGGTTTGAACCCTTCTGGGTTAGCTAACGGCGCTACCTGAACACTTATGTCCGCTGGGATTGTCTCGGCGCCGATCGACTTCGCCAGTTCGAGCCGTGCTTTGCGTGCCTCTACTTCGGCTTGACGCACATCGTTTTGGGCGCGGGCGGCGTCCAAACGAAACCTATTTGCCTCACTTGGAGCAATGTCACCCGCCTTAAGCCGCTGCTCGGCTGCGCTTAGGCTGGCCTTCGCAAAGCCGGAAAATTCGCGTTGCATCTCAATGCGCGCTTGCTGGAACAACAATTCAAAGTAATTCTGCCGCAGCGCCAATCGCTGTTGACGAATGACCTCCTGCCAATCCGCCTGGGCGGCATGAAAGATAGCATCAGCCTGACTCTCACGCAGCTCGGCCTTGCCGCCGCGTTCAACCAGCTGATCCAGGCGGATTGAACTATCAATAGTTTTATCTTGCAAACCGCCCCCACCGATACCCGCGCGCGGATTGATATTGGAGGCACCAAGCGTCAAATTAGGGTTGGGCCGTTGGCCTGCGGTCGCGCGATCCGCTTCTGCCGCCTCTAGTGCATGAAATGCGACAAGCACGTCACGGTTACACGCAATTAAACGCGACTCGGCCGCTTGAAGGGTAAGAGAAAGCGTCATGGGCGGGCTAAGAGCCGGCATCAATGGGCAGTTCTGTAGCTGCGTCGCATAAACTGGGCTGGTGCCAACAATATTCAGCCCGACAAGCTGCAGCAGCGCCGCAAACACTGCTGCAACCTGTGCGCGGTCTACCCCTTTATTGATTCGTATATGGGTACTGTAGACAAAATATTTCATGGGCTGAGACTATCAGGCCCGAACTCAAAAATATGTCCGGCGAGACCTTACAAAATCAGTGTAAGACCAGCGGTTCAATCTGCTGCAGCCCGCAAAGCAGTATCAGTGCCTTTTAATGTCGCCCGCGTTCGTGCGCCTGCACCGCGCTGCGTAAAAGCTCGGAGACATCATTTAGCCCCAGTTTTTCTTTAATGCGAGCGCAATAGGTCTGGATGGTTTTTTGACCCACGCCTAAATCCTCTGCGATGCGCCGCGTGGATTGCCCCATGCCGATACGGCGAAATACCTCTGATTCACGGTCACTTAATACATCCGGGCTCGCAGCAGGATCTTGCGCGTAACTATCAACTCGTTCAGCGAGCCGAGCGGCAAGCTCGGGCGCTAAAAAAATCTTGCCCGAGTAAACCTCGCGTATAGCGTTGACAATTTGGCTGGTCGATTCGCGTTTCATCACATAGCCTCGTGCACCCGCATTGAGCGCTCTTTCGACGTCACCGACTTCTTCATGCATAGATAACACCAGCGGGCGTATGCTGGTTTGCCGGCCTGATTGCCTTAAAAGATTGTCACTCCTCGCACAAATAGCTTTAATAAGGTCTAGACCTGAACCCCGCTTGAGCGACAAATCAACCACAACGACATCTGGTGCCGTCCCTGCTAGGTCGGACATGGCGACCATAGCGGCGATAGCCGCCATGGCGGCGTCCGGCTCATCCGCCTCGCCCACCACTTCGATGTCATCTTCCAATCTGAGTAAGTTACCCAGCCATTCGCGAACCAGCGGATGATCATCAACAATAAAAACGCGGATAGGACGCGACATCATGCTGTCGCCTGAGAACGCGGAAGCCTGCAAGTAATGGTGGTGCCGCGCTGTTCATCGCCAGAATGAATGCTTAGCGTGCCACCGATAAACGCCGCCCTATTTGACATGATTCGCAGCCCCATGCCCGACTTTTCAGTGGCAACTTGCATTGAATCTATCAACATGCCGATGCCGTCGTCATGAATAATCAGTTCAATTGCGGCTACTGAGCCCACCAGTGAAATATCGATGTGTCGTGGGGCTGCATGTTTCAGCGCATTGCGCAGGGCTTCGTGGGCGATTCGAAACAAATGTGCCGCGGTGCCCGCATCACGAACCAAGGTATCGCCAACTTGGGTAAAGCGACAATGAACGCCATCGTGGCTGGCCTGATCTGCGATCTCAGATAATTTATCCGCTAATTTTTCCGGCTCAAGTTCAGATAGCAGTAAACCGTGTGCTAACTTGCGCGTTTTGTCCGCGCCCTCTTCCAGCAGCGAAACAATATTTTCCGCATTGGCAGCAAGCGCGTTATTTTTTTCATTTAATCGCTGGGCAAGCACTTGTGCGGCCAGCGCCGTGCCGACCAGATGTTGACAGATTTCGTCATGGAGTTCGTGACCAATCAAATTGCGTTCCCGCGAACCTACGGCCAGCAATTCTTTTTCGAGCTGCCGCCGGGTATTGGCCGCATCCACCAACGCCGCAGTGCGATCTTTGACCCGTTGCTCAAGCTGCCGATTCAATGAAAAAAATTCATTGAGTATCCAGATCAGTATCAAGAAAACAGGCAATGAGCCTATTGCATTCCACCAATTCCACGTCGGCAAATCGTTTCCGCCGTTGGCAAAAAAGTCTCCGATTAAGCGAAGTAACTCGCTGCCAATGGCAACCAGAACCGCGGATCGCCAACCAAGCCAGGCAATCGCCAAGGTGACCGGGATCAGATAGAACAGCAGCAACGAGACATTAATACCGGTCGCGTAATCTGAGAGGCCGATAACAACCATGAGCGTGACGATAATCAGCACCGCGCGACTTCGCTTTTGGGTGGGTACCCCGCTGATATTGTGCTGCAACCAATCTGCCGCTCTTTGGCGCGTACTTTTCACGTTCGCGATCTTGACTCGATGTGGTGGGCGGCTGTTTAAACGTCTTATAACGTTTAAAACCGCGCTCCCAGAGAAATTCGTAACTGCGAATTGGGCGAAAAATTCACATATTGGTCACGCGCAAAGCGCAAAAAATAGTGGCCAAAATCATACGTTAACGTGGCGGCATAACCACGCACGAAGTTGTCATCGGTCGTCAATCCGCTTTTACGCGAGACATCCAGCGTCAAGCGCTGATCATGCGGCAATTTTCGCCTAACCATCGCATGGGTCACGCGCTGATGCGTATGTAACCGGTCATCCCAGAGATGAAAAAAAGTAAGTTCGGTGTCACGAATAGCGCGGCTTCCGACGCCGAGCGTAATAGCATCATTTGGATCAAAATTGAGGTTGTAATAGTCACGCAGATTGGTCCGGCCAAATCCGACAAGCCCAAATGTATCGCCACCGACCTCCGATGTTACCGATCCACCAACAAATCCGCCGCTCGCAATTTGCATAGAAAACACAGCTCGCAGCCATCCGCTATCGAGCCTATTTTCATAACCCGTTCGAGTTTGTGCAAAACCCGTTTTGTCCCGGTAGTATCCCAGCCATGCCGTCTGGGTCTCCGTGTTCGCTCTAAGGTTAATATCGCCTGCGCGGCTGCCCTCATCCGAGCGATACCATGATGGCGTGAGCTTAAAGCTGGTGGGATCTCGCGCCGAGTTGGTGGCTGGTGCGGGGTGAGGTCCAGTTTCCGACGATTGCGAAAGCGCGTCACCCGAGACAATCGAGACCAGAAGAAAAGCGAGACCGGTCATGCCTGCCCCGATGCACTCGGACAAATTGGATCGCCATTGAGTAATTCGTAATTCTTGCTTCAGGCGGCTGTGCGTCATGAATTAATAGCCCAAATTTTAATTTTAGATTTTGCCAAGGGCATAAGCGTTTAGGCTAAGCAAATGATTCCGGCGTGGTCATCGCTTTCATTACTGTTTCCACGCGCCCATTGCGTTCGCGCGTCTCAAACCACCACGTAGCCCCTTTCTTTACCGCGACATAGCCGTCTACGCCATTCATCAAACGGGCCGCCACCATGCCGAGCGTAGGTTGATGACCGATCACGATAACGTTGAAAGTGGAATCAGGCCAACGTGCCGCACTGAACACTGATTCAGGTGAGGCATCAGGCGCGATGCTGTCGACCGTTTCAAATTTCATCTGCAAGGCGGCTGCTGTCTGTTGCGCGCGTGTTGCGGGACTCGCAATCACCCGCCAACTGCCGAAATCATCGTGCAACTGCTTTCTCAGCCAGGCAGCCATTGACTCGGCCTGCTTACGACCTTTGAGCGTCAGGTTTCGGGCTAAGTCAGTGGGTGCCAAATCCTCTGCTTCGGCGTGTCGCCATAAAATAATTTGCATGTGAATACGTCCTTACCAAACCACAAATGAATAATAATTAATCAAACGAGAACGTGTAGCTTAGATCAATCGAATTGTCCGTGCCGGCGCGACCAATAATCGAAATTCGTCGCGATAGGTTATAGGTCAATTTCAGCACGCTCGATGCGCCTGTCAAGCTTTGCTCATAGGATACATATGCGTTCGCTGACAACCGTTTGCCGAGCGTCACAATCTGAGAATTGAGATTCGCCGCGTTCCCGCCACTACCCGAGCTTGACGTCAAGCCTGCCGCGGTCGTCGTAGGCAGGCCACTCTGGTTGCCGCCGAGGCTACCGGAGCTTACCGTCAACTGATCGAAACCCAGACCCTGCGCAATCTGGCGGGGCAGACTGTCAGACGACCCACCAAGAATTGCGGTCGCTGCTGATAGCAATAATGCAGAGTCACTGCTGCCCGCCTGATCCTGGCCCCGCCCCACTACAATCCACGAAAGTTTTTCGGTATCAGGCACATTGGGTTCTGACACCAAACGCACGCGCGGCTCGGCCACCGACCCGGTAATTTCCACGCCCGCTTCCACCGCCAGCCCCTTGCGCAAAGCCAACACATTGAGCCCTGCGGTCTCGATAGGCCCCTGAAAATTCAAGATGCCCCGCTCGATCGTAAGATACTGGCCATAGGCATCAAAAGTGCCACCGACCGCACGCACCGACCCCAGCACTCGCAATGCACTCTTCGGTTGTGCTCGCAAGCTGAGCGCGCCCGCCAAGCGGGTGCTCAGTCCGCGACCATTGAAATAAAGCTGGTTGCCCAAGTCGGCGTCAATATCCACACTGAATCGCACTGCTTTGTCAGCCGGCAGCGCGCGTCCTCGCACCACGACATCATCCGACAATCGCGGAGGTGCTGCGCTCGCGAGTTCAAAGTATCCAGCATCGGCACGCAATTTCCCCACCACGCCGACCGCATCCCAAGCGGTATTGACGGTGGTTTCACCGCTCAACATCAGCCAGCGATTGGCGCGCTGAATCAGGGCAAGTTTGTCAGCTTTGAATTTAAATACGCCCTTGCCATCGGCAAGCGCCAATTCCCCGCTCCCCGTCAAGGTTCCCGGCGTGGCCTTGAGCTCAGTGAAATCAATACGGCCTTCGCGCGGACGCACGCTAGGATCGGCGCGAAAGCTAAACTGGCTGAGCGTCGCGCGGTTATCAACAAAATCGATCGCCACCAATCCATCGGACAATTTGAAACCTTCGTCAGGCCAGGCGGCGGTAATGTCTGACCCGCGCAGTGAGCCAATCGCAACGGGTGATGCCCCAGTGCCCTTCACATTCAGTTCGCCACGCAGCTTGCCGGTTAGCTGTAACGCAGGGTCGATCAGCGGGCCCAACCAAGAAATTGACGCCATATCTGCGCTTGCGTTCAACTCAATAGGCTTCGACTTTGCCAGCTGCCAGAATCCAGGCGTAGCGCCGGTATTGCCAGTGCTGTCTGTGCTCTGTTTGTTCGGCACACGCTGTAATTCAAATGCGCCGCGGCCGCTAAGCGAGCCAAATTTCTCGCCTTTGGCCAGCAAGGTCGCTGACACCTTGTCTTGCACCGCGGTGAGTTTTATTTCGAGTTCAGTCAATCCCGGCTTGATCGCGCTGTCACCTGGCAGTTGTAAATCGCCTGACTCACGGAACACGCGCAGGCTGCCGTTAAGATGGTCGGTGGCACGCAGATCCCAATCCGCACCCAGCATAAGCTTTAATGCTTCGGCGTTACGCGATTTCGCGCTCGCATTGATCACATTGCCGTCGCCGGGTTCTTTGTTCGCGCGTAGTGCGCTCAACTGCAGACCGTTCGTGAGTTGCAAACCGCTGACATCGCCGCGCAGACGCCAACCCATCGGCGTCCATTCGGTCTCGATAAAACGGATGCGCGCCGCGGGCGTGTCGGACATGGAAAATTCAGACGGATTAGCGGTGTTCGCATTTAAGGATTTGCCAATCGCCGAGGTTGATCGCAGCTCCGCCATGCCGAGCTTGAATTGCTCGTGTGCAGATTGCCAGGATAGTGCTAGCGGGGCGGCACGCGAGAGCGCTAAATTGGCAAATCGGGAATGGATCGTCAACTGATCCAGAGTACCTTGCCAATCCGGTGCTGATGCTGATGCTGAAGCTGATACAGCTCGTGCGGTCGGCGATACAACTGCAACCGGGCTCAAGGTTAACCCACCCGCAAACCCAATTTCGGCCGTCTCGCCTTCTGATACCTTGGCGACTAATCGCAACGTGTGTGCTGCGCGCGTGCCACTAAGATTGGCATCTATTCGCTCAGCCAGCATTACCGGTGCCGCGCCCGTCGGGGATGTTGGTCTGCGTTTCACGCCAATTATTTTGAGTGCGCCTTCCAACGCGCCGGTCAATTCTTGATTTTCGTTGGTCGTCTGCTTGGTGCTTGTTGTGGTGAGCTTCGGGCTCAGCTTTACATCAAGCGCTGCTTGTTCGATCAAGATTCCTGACCCTATATTCAATGACGCCGCGCTCGCGTTTATCTCGCCGGTCGGTGCTGCCATGGTCCCGGCCAGCTCGCCTTTCGCATCGACTTTGCCGCTTATGCCAAATCCAAGCGCGTCCAGTCTCGGTGCCGCGATTATAAATTTCAACTTGTCATCTGCTCTGCCCCATGCGCCATTCGCATCGAGTCGATTTCCGGCCAGGTCGAGCATGACTTCAACATGTGCCAGATGTGATGGCGTGAACCGAATATCGCCGCGTCCCGCCAGCGCTTGTGCACCGTCTTTCGCCATGACGACGCTGTCATGCAAATCAAATTTAATATTTGCGCTCAACTCGGGCCTCAACTCGGTCCTCAACTCGGTCCTCAACTCGGTCCTCGACTCGATCCTCAACTCTGGCCCCAGCCGAGCCCCCAACTCGCCGGAGGCGTTGAAGCCCGCATTGAGCTTGGCGCGAGGAAAATCTGCAAATCGAGACGGATCGAAATCGCCAAGCTCACCACCCAGGCTAAACGCACGATTTTTTATCAGGCTTAAATGACCTTTGGCTTTGAGTGATGCGTTGCCTGCGAGCAGGTTGACGGCCTTGATTTCTATTTCGCCATCCTGATGGGCCGCGATTAATTCACCGCGCCAAGGCGCGATTTTATTGCCCGGTTCCTGCAATTTTGCATTGATGGATTGGGTCGTTTCGCTTGCCATCAAGGTAAGCCCGCCCGTAAGCTGGGTTGATTTTAGGGTCGATAGCCAATGGCGGGGATCGAGATTGTTCACGTTCAATTCAGCGCTGACCACGCGATTGCGAAGACTTGCAGTACCGGTCAAAGTTGGTGCACCAGAGCCATTCGTTACTGATAGATCGCGCAGGGTCAGCGCATTATTTTTCCACTCGGCATTGGCATGCAAGGACGTTATCGGAATGCCCCCCTGATCAAATGCCGACGGGCTTCGGTTGGTGATGTCAATCGGCCCGGTCAGAACCCACTCACTGAAGCCAATAGCAGCGCTTGTATTGTTGACGACGCTGGCACCAGCGTTTGCAGCTCGAGTTGCATCGGCAGAAGCATTGCCGACAATATTTTTGACAGTCAACTCTGACACCAGATTGGCGCGTAGCGTTAGCGCAGCTTTTGGCGCACCGCTGCTGAATACCGCCGGGTTGATTTCGCCCATGTTGATCGATGCACTTTGAACCGGCACCCGCGAAAACGGCGTCAGTTTTATGTTGCCATCGCCCGCAAGATTCCAGCCATCGGCTTTTGCGGTAACGACAATGGCATCAATTGTTCCACCCGCGTCAGCACTAATCGTATATGCCTTGTCATCGCGAGCACCGCTAAGCTTTACCGACGCCGCCAACTTGAATGGTGCCGCACCATCCATCATCCCGCCCGCCGCCACCCTACCCGCCACCGTTGTGAACGATGCATCCGCAATTTTATGAAATCGCCCATCGCTTGTGAGGCGTGCTTGAATATCCCTGACCTCTGCCAATGCCACCGGTGCCAAGCCTGCTGCGGCTTCCCAGGCCACCACCTGCAGGCGATCAAGATGAAGCGAGGCGATTTCCAACGGCACCGGCAGGGTCAAATCTGCCGGAATTTTTGCCAGATCGCCGCCAGGCTTGGTCGCTATCGTCAAGCTCGCAATGCGCATTGAATCGATGATAACTTTTCGGGAAAATGTTGCCCGTAATTGCCAATCCACTGCTATATCCGTGGCATCCACCCGCTGAGTGGCAGACTCGAAATGCAGCTTGGCGATTTTAAACGGGCCGGACAGCCTGCCGTCAAGCCCTTCAACAGTCAGAACGCCTCCCGCAAAACGCTGGGCAATTGAGACTGCCACGCGCAGGCCCGGCACCGTATTCATCGTCCACGTTATGAGCAGTACCAAGGCAATGGTCAGCGCAATGACGCCGATCGCGACCTTCGACAGCCAATGCCGACCTAACCGCGATTTCAAATTCGTAAGATCTTTGTTGCTGCTGACTGGCACGGGCGCATGCATAATTTTAAAACGCAACCGAAATTGAGAAAACCGGCCGGACTTTACGGTCACGCACGCTATAGGCTAGATCCAGCGCCAACGGCCCCGCCGGACTGCGCCACCGTGCGCCAATTCCGACGCCGGACAGCAGTGGAAATATGCCCTTAGGCTGATCGGTTGCCCGCCCAACGTCATAAAACGCCGCCACACCCCACTGCGGGCTGGCAGACGCGCCTAACCAATGTACATATTCTGCCGTGCCGGCAACAAGGTAACGTCCGCCTACCGTGGCGTTACCCTCGCTGACGCCGATGCTCTGATAACCGTAGCCGCGCACCGATTGCGCGCCACCTGCACGAAACAAATATTCTTCCGGCACGCCGACGCGCGATTCAGCCGCTGTAATGCCGCCTTCAAATCGCATCGTGAACAAGTCGTTTTTAAACACCGTCCAATACTGCTGAACTTTAAATATGCCGCGGATAAAATTTTGGTCCGATAACAATGCCTTCGCGGCACCGCCGATTTGCGCATTGATCACCTGACCACTGCGCGGGTCCAGCACGTTATCAACGTTGCGCCAGGTCCATGAATAATTGAGTGCCAGTGCATCGCGCGGCGCATTGTTGATCGGGGCCGCGTTCGGCGCGAGGCTGGCGTCGATGTCTCGCTGCTCGCGCTGAAAACTAAGTGAGAGTCGCGTTTCAATGATGCCGCGATTTTGTGCACGCGCCACACCGACGCCTTCGCGACGCGTGAGCAGACCCTGATTGCGCGCGCGTTCCGCCAGCACCCCAAAACTATCGCGATATCCGCTTAATGTCTGCGGTAAATTGATATCGGCAAAGCCCAGCTGCTCAATTCGATCAGCGCGCAAGCCCACGGTCAATAACCAGCCTCGATTGAGAATATTGGCATCTCGATAAATTAGCTCGCTGCGTGCACCGTTATTGGTACTGAATCCCGCACTTACCGAAAACCGCTTCGGTTTCGCTTCGGTCACCCTCACCCGTACTGGAACCAGCAGTGGAAGCCCGGTCAGACTCGACTCTCGTTCCAATCCCGTGGCATTTGAATTGGTCTTCGGCAACTGCGCGGCAGCTGGTACGGTAGGATCAAAGTCAGAATCAAGATTGATGTCGACCAGCACCGATGAAAAATACGGCGTATTTTGCAATGCGCGCTGTAGCTCCAATAACCGCCGTTGCGAATACCGCTCGCCAACATAGAGCTGGTTATAGCGATCAATCAAACTTCGTTCATAGGTCTTTAGCCCCTCGATTTCAACTGCGCCCAGCGTGTAAGCGGGCCCGCTATTTAACTCGACACGAAGGCTGACCGTCGCATTTTCTGCATCAACATCGGCCAAACTATCGGTCATCTCCGCAGCCGGATAGTCTTCCGCAAACAGGTTTTGTAACAGCTCGCGTTTCGCCTGCGACCAATCGGCCTGACGGAACGGACTGCCTTTTGCCAACAGCCACGCGTCACGCAATTGCTTCATACGATCCTGCTTGGCTTGCCTGCTTGCTTGGCCACGATCTGCGGGACTATCTTTGGGCGCATCCGGTGAAGCGATATCGCCCGTAAAAATAATCTCAACCGTGCTGATCGCACTGCGCGGCCCGGCTTCCACCACCAGACGCAATCCGCCTGATTTGCCCCTATCGGTATCGCGGACCAGCTTGAAGGTGGCGGCGAAATATCCCTCGGTTGCGGTCAACTCGGCAGCTTGTATGATCGCCGCGCGCGGCAGAGTGACGACGTTGTCGGTAATCATTTCGTCAGGATCAGGCAATGTTAAATTTGCCCTGAGCAATGCCTGCAATGGCTCCGGCGCATCAATTGCCACGGAATCAGGCACGGCAGCAAGCACGCTGGCGCTGCCACCGCAAAACAGAAGCGCGAAGGAAAAAATGAAGGGGAAAATAGAGTCGGGTACGATTGCTCGATGCCGCATAAAGCCATTCATAGGGCACCGCGGCACCAAGGACTGCGTGCAGGTTGGCGACTGACAGAAACTCACGGATTCAATTTTCACAGCGAATTTTATCAAGCCAAACGCAGCTGCCACGAATATTGTTGCGCCACTGTTCGTAGGAAAAAGCCTACATGCAAGAGCGGCGCATAGACCTCGCGATAATTTGTTGGCCGCTTCTTGCAGTTCACGCCTAATTTCGCGGCTCATCCCGAAACGTGGCAGCTATACCGAGATCGCGTGAATCTTGCCATGATGCCGAGTCGCATGGGGCGCAAATACTTTCGTTTCTCGCCAAAATAAGTTTCAAACCGAGATGTCATTGTGTGGAAGCCGCCGGGGATTTAGCAATTTCCATCGCTCGATCTATACCCGCCAGAAAGTCTTGCAGCGTCGCTTTAACTTCAATATCAGGTGCGACGCCCTTGCCTTGCATAAACGCGGCAATGCTCATCAAATTCCAGAAGTTGGGCACCCGCACCACAAGCCCGCTATTCGGCAACTTCAAAAAGAATATACGTCCCGCGGTCGGCCCTTCCGCACTGCCACCAGTTGCTTCGCCGATCACCGTCACGCGTTTTTCATCTTTCAATTTAGCAATCAGCATCGTTGTCCCTGACGCGTTAACCGGGCTGGATAAGATGCTGACCCGTCCCGAAAAGCGATCTGCGGCCGGCGCATTCGGGCGTTCATCCGGCGTCGCCTCGCTGGTAATCCGCTCGTAAAAGCCGCTCGCCAATTTGCGGAAATTTTCGACCGGCGGCTCAAAGATTTCTTGGCGATCTCCCCATGTTTCAACGTCCTTTGTCCACGCACCAAACCGAATTGCCTTTTGCTGAACGGGCTTATTCCATACAAACGGTTTGTCGAGCAGAAACGAAGCCAGCGCCACATTGGTATCGCCTGATCCGCCGCCGTTTTCACGCAGATCAATAATCAGATGCTCAACCTTGTCACGATTTAACACCTTAAAAAATCCCGAGTAAAAGCCTGCAGGATCGACCGGGTGACGATAGTTGACGAAGGTGTCAATTTTCAAGATCGCAGTCTTGTCACCCGTCAGCTTCCAATCGATACTCTTATAAAATTCGTCGCGATAAGCAGAAGCCTGCCAGGGCAATTTCACCCATTCGCGAAACGGGATGGCAGCCACCGTAACGTTTTTAGCCTGAGTCTCAGCTGGCATTAATACCGACAATTTAAATTGCGAAGCGAAGCCATAAAAAATCGGATAAAACTGATCAAAATCAGAGCCCATGAGATCGCTATCGGCAGCGAGCTTGGTCTGACGCGACTCATCCGTAAACCCGTCAATCGAAATCGCGCTCTCGATGCGTTTGAGAATACGGCTCACCGGCTGGTCATTGATCGCGATGACTTCGGTGCCGCGTGGCAATGCGTTTCGCGCCGCATCGCCGCCAAAAACAACCATGCGGCGATCAAAAAGCTTGAACCGAAACGGCAAATGCGTCGGCATATCGCGGCGATATTTCGTCATCGCCTCTGAGAACTCCGCTTTGGTATGGTCGCAGCGGATGGTCGCCAACATTAGCGATATTTCTTCATATAGCTCAACATCTGTAATCGGTGTTTTCACGCGCTTTTCGAGCTTGGTGAACGCAGCGTCAATTTCTACCTTTGGAACATAACGATACAAACCGGGGTGGGCCTCCTTGAGCGCTGTGCGCATCAGCGCCACGTCTGCGCTTGCCTTTTGAGCCGTGAGCATCATTTCAGGGTAGCTTGCCGGTGTCGGCGTTGCAGCGTACGCGGACAGCTGCATACACATAAGCAGACCAGAAACAAGAATTGCGGCGATTTTCATCACGAGGTTCATACGGGTTTCCCGGTTGGTTTTCGACGTTGCAAAATTAGCGGTTTGCTAGGCGCTTCGCGTCGCAGAAACGCTGATTTCAATTGGAATTTATGATTTGAGACGCCGCGCTACCGTGGAATCAAAAATAGCAGGACCAGATGAGACGTTGAGAATTCGGATTGCTCAAAGTTTCGCTTGCCAAATTGCCGCCAACAAAAACGCCGTTCTGCGGGGGCGCGGAACGGCGTCGTTGGAATCTCTACTTCACTAACTCCGAGCAATTATTTCAAGCAATTACGCCACGCAATCACCACATCAACACGCGCTGAGCGGGCGGCAGGTACATTTTGTCGCCTGATGTGATGTTGAATGCATCATAGAACGCCGGTTGGTTGACCACCGCACCATTTCCACGGACAGGCTCGGGCGAATGTGGATTTGTCTTAATCAATGCTATTAAGGCATTGTCCCTCGTTTGGCTGCGCCATACTTGTGCCCAGCCGAAGAAGAAGCGCTGGTCGCCCGACAAACCGTCAATCACCGGGGCGCTTTTTTTGCCAAGTGATAAACGATACGCTTTATAAGCAACCGCCATGCCTGAGTTATCGGCAATATTTTCGCCCAGCGTCAACGCACCGTTGACATGGTAGCCAGGTAGAGGCTCGTAACCGTTATATTGCTTGACGAGCGCTTTGGTTTTAGCGGCAAACATTTTGTGGTCTTGTTTTGTCCACCAATCCCGCAAATTGCCGTCGCCGTCATACTGCGCGCCTTGATCATCGAATCCATGGCTAATTTCATGGCCGATCACCGCACCGATGCCACCATAGTTGGCAGCATCATCCGCTTTTGGATCAAAAAATGGCGGTTGCAAGATGCCGGCTGGGAACGTGATGTCATTCATTTCCGGGTTGTATTGCGCGTTCACCAACTGCGGTGTCATGCCCCATTCGGTTCGGTCAATCGGCGCGCCCAGCTTGGCCAAGTTGCGGCGGTATTCAAACACCGCTGCGTTGCGCACATTCGAGACCACATCATTACGGTCCACTGTTAACGCAGAATAATCGCGGAATTTGGCGGGGTAGCCGATCTTGACCGCTATTTTCTTGAGTTTGTCTTGCGCCGCAATCTTCGTTTTGGCGCTCATCCAGTCCAGCGTATCAATATCAAGACGGAAGGCTTCCAGCAGATTGCCTACCAATTCGTCGATGCGCGATTTATCTTGTGCACTAAAGTATTGCGCTACATAGATTTTGCCCACTTCTTCGCCCATCGCGTTCTCTACCAGCGCAATACCGCGTTTCCAGCGCGGACGATTCTCGGGGATTTCGTACAGTGCCGTGCCTCGGAACGCGAAGTTCTCGTCCACGATTGCCTTGTTCAGCAACGAACCGTAGCTGTTGAGCACATGCCAGCGCAGGTATTGCTTCCATACCGGCAGCGGCGTCTTTTCGATCAAAGCTCCGACCCGTTTTAAATAACTCGGCTGGCCGACAATCAAATAATCGATCTTGCCGTCAACATTGGCGGCCTGCAAATAATCCGGCCATGCAAAACCGGGCACCTGTTTGCCGAGTTTGTTGATCGCGATTTTGTTATAGCCTCTGATCGGATCGCGCAGCTCGACTTTGGTCCATTGCGCCCGCGCCAGCTCCGTTTCCAACGCAAAAATATTTTTGGCCGATGTCTTCGCATCCGCATCGCCCGCCAGTGCCAGCATACGTTCGATGTGGCCGATATAGCTTGCGCGAATTTTGCTGAGCTTGGCGTCTTTGGTGTTCAGATAATAATCACGATCCGGCATGCCAATGCCACCCTGCTGCAAGTCGACCACATATCGGGTTGAGTCGCGGTTGTCCTGATGCACAATCATCACAAACGGCAGTGAGGCTTCCTCACCGCCAATTTCTTGCGCCAGCGCGCCCATCAATTGCGCTACGTCCGCCTTGCTTTTGAGCGCCTCGATTCGCGCGAATTCGGTTGCCAGCGGCTTGAGTCCGTTCGACTCGATCGCGGCTTCATCCATGAAACTCGTGTATAAATCACCAATTTTGCGTACGCCGCCAGTCGCCGCGGCATCCTTCGACGCGCCCTCTATAATGCTGCGCAAACGCAACTCGGTACGGTCATGAATCTCATCAAAAGCACCATACGTCGCTTTATCAGCGGGTAGCTTGGTGTTTTCCAGCCATTTGCCATTCACATGGCGATAGAAATCAGATTTCGGCGAGACAGATTTATCCGCATTATCAAGCGTAATTCCAGATGGTATAGCGGGCGAGGTGGTGGTCGCCGCGGCCGTTTGCGCCATGGCCGATTGGGCTGCCAGCACGCTTGTAATTGCGATACAGACGATCGCCAGCGGTATCAGCGCCTTAATATTTGTCTTCAAGCTATTTTCCTTTTGGGAGATGGAACCGCAAATTGTATGCGGATTTGTAACGTGATTCAAAAAGATTTTCATTGCGATACAAATCGGGAGAGCAACTAAGACGGTGAACGGTTACAAAAGTTTGTATGACCACCAACGGTTTTCAATCTAACAGGCCACCGCTCTGAATTCTTTCAAGCACTACAGCCTGGCGAAACGCCGTAGGGGTGGTGCCGACTATGGCCTTGAAAGATCGATTAAAACTCGCCTTCGCGCTAAATCCTGCTTCGAACGCAATTTCAAGCGTGTCGCGTGAATCGCGTGAATCGCGTGTCAGATTTTATGAGCGGCTCAATGATCGGTAAATGCACATTGCCATTCCAGCGATTTTTAAAATTCAGCGGAAATGCGAATATGACGCAGTGATAGCCGAGCTGAATTGCGACGGGCAAAAAATGTTTCCACCAACGCGGTTGCAGCGGCTCACCGGTTAACGCGCGTACGTAAAAATATAGCAGTGGGCCGAACGCAAGCGAAGCATCGTAAGGCGCAAATGAAAGCCACGGATACGCGTCGTGATAGCCCCGTAGCCGATTAAATATGGCATCAGCCGCATCGCAAATATGAGGAGCAGCAAAGCCACAAATCGATTGGTGATTTTATTCTTGTTGGCGCCCCAGAGCATCGCGGCAATCAGCACACCTTAGAGCGCACCGAGCAACAAAACGATACTCATGAACCCAAACCGAATCATGTGGTTTCAGCGCCATTTAGCATTTGAGCCAGCGTAACGACGTTAGAAGTACCAGCGCAATGCTGCCTTGGCATTCCCGGCACACAGCATTCTCAAAAGGGACACCTGGGCAGCAGCGCGCTTTATCGCCTGCGCCACTACCGCTAATCGGGACAATGCTATGCAGGCTTTTTGGCACTCGCCGCCATGCGCGCATCAATTAATTTCGACACAATGGCAAGACTCTTAGTGCTCATTTTTTCCCAGCCTTCCAAGGCCACCGCGAGTTCGTCCATTGCTTTGTCGTTCACCCGCGCAGCGGCAGCAGCGGAGAGAATTTTATTTGCCTTGTCGAGATCTGTTTGCAACTGCTTCTTGAGCGCTTCCAGCTGCAGCTGATTCATGCTTTGCATGGTTTTAATCTGTTCCAGACGTTCGGCCATCTGCGCTATTTTTTTGGTAGATTCGATCTGAAATTTCAGCTGCGATTTAATAATGTCTTCGCGTGTCGTGCCGTTATCCGGCGATGCGGCTGCGGTTGCAGGTGCTGGTGTGGTCACGGCAGGTGCAGCGGGAGGAGGAACCAGCTTGGCAGGTTGTGCTACAGCGGGCAAGGAAACAAAGCTGACCGTCGCCAATGCTGCGGTCGTTAGTGTGCAAAAAATAAAGTTTTTCAAAACGCGCCCCTTGGAATTTAAATATTGACTAGTCACAGAATACTTGAAATCCCGCAAAATTCGCAGCACGTCCGACGAACGTATTTTACGCATTAAAAATAGCAACCCCAATATCGGCGGGCATCCTGGCGGCATTTTCTCCTGAGCGCCACGCCAATGCTAGGGTGCAGCAATCTCTTGCTTCAACCATAGGCCACCCATAGGCCAGCCACATGCTCCACACAACGCTGAAATTGGGCTCAGCTTAC
>JBBRZG010000047.1:0-23864 GCA_038236905.1 Burkholderiales bacterium | reverse complement strand
GGGGGCGGTCAAAGCTGTCGTCTCCTAATTCTGCCGCAAGGCCACGCATTTGTTGCCGAGCCTCACGCGGAGGCATTCAGAGGCGGAGCTAGTGCCAAATCAGTGGACGCGCACGTTGGCACGCCTTGTTTAAGCTTGAGCCGGTAACATGAACCAGGCGAGCACCCTTCGTAAGTTATCGATTAAGGAACTACATGGATCATCCCGTAAAAGCAAACTGGCGGGGAAGAAACTGGAAATGGTTTGTCCCCGTCCTCTGTTTACTTGCCGCTGTCGTGATTGGAGCCCTGGTCGCTGTTACCATGTCCGCTGCCATTCGATCACTTAAGTCCAGCGAGCTGTATCAAAAGGCGGTCGAAACCGCGAGACTGAATGTCACATTGACTGAGGCTCTCGGGCAGCCATTAAAAGAGGGGTTTTTTGCGGCTGGGAGCTTCAACTATGCGAGCACCTCAGGTCGCGCTGAAATCACTATTCCAGTTTCAGGGCCGCAAGGCAGCGGAACAATCACGTTGAAAGCGCAACGGATAACAGGACCCTGGCTAATAAGCTCATTAGTGGCTGAAATTGACGCGACAAAACGTCAGATAAACCTGCTGGAGGGGACGAAAGCTGTGCCATCAACTTTGCAGTGACGCTGACCCTGATGTTGTTTGGATCAGCTCGTTGGGTGCAATGCGCGTTCGTTGTCGTACTTTACTTCAACATCATCATTCATTACGACCTTGCGCATTCCATCCCACGATGAAAATATGCATCGTCACCGCGACGCATGGAGCCGAACATGAAACCGCCACCATCCCATCACATCGCGTAAACGAAGCACTACGAAATTCCGCTGAAAGCATATTGACGGCAGGCGAAATGCTTTCATGCTGTGTCGAGCAATCGACTCGCGAATCCAGTGCAGCGGCATAGTCAGCGGGCGTTTGTGGCGCGTAGTTTGTGCTGGCGCGACGAGACGCGAAAAACCGGTGACGATGTTTCTGCCGCAACGGTTTTAGCCAGCTTGAAAGAAAAACCACTCAACGCCTAAGCAAAAGCTAAACAAACGAACACGCTACCGCCAACGCAAAATCATCTAAATAATATTTTGTCAGCGTTTTAGGCGCACGGTTGAAGGTGATTTACAGTGGCTATTTGAGTTCGCGGTCAAACGTGAGAACGGGGATTTGGCAGTTCCTGAACGCGCGCTTGAGACGCTCCAAAATGGCTTTGGAATTTTGGTTCATTCGCCCTTTTCGTGCCGACATGCAACAGCTAAAAATTCATCTTTGCGCGAGCTGATAATCGCATTCGGCGGGTCAGGCTACGTGGCGTTATTTGAATTGAGGATGACAGGACGGTCACGATATTAGCTGTTCGGCATCAGTGCGAAGATGACTACTATTGAGACAAGTTGGCACCGGCACCATTCCGATTAACCAAGCTCAATTCTCGCTAAGCTACGTAAATTCCTGTTTAGATGTAGTATTTAAGTATTGTGAAATTGGAGCATTGCTCATGGGTAGCTTTTTCGGTATCGTCGCGGTCTTGGGCTGGCTGTTTTTGTTTTATGTTTTGCCCACCCTGCACATTCTATTTTCGCGGCGCTCAAACGGTGGCGCAACGCTAGGTTGGGTTCTTGTCAATTTAGTCGTGCCGATTTTAGGCTGGGGCATATTTTTGATTGCAACCCAGCCCGAAAAAAACCGAATCAACAAGGCTCAATACCTCGGCCAAATACGGGCGCGCAATCTTCCGCTTTCCATTAAAGCGCGCTCGCCTCGGCAGCATGCTGAAGAAATTGCCGAAGAGATTTCTGCAAATAGCTAGAGCTGCACGCCAAATTGCGTTCCTGAAAGGCTCTCCTAAAAGTCTAGTACTGGCGCGACATTCGGGCCATAACCATGCCAAACGGCAAGCTGATGTTGGGTTTCCAATATTTCGCTCTGCCTTGCGTAATCCACATCACCGCGCGCGGGCCACGATTGCGCGGCTACAATCCCAATGCACTGCCAAATCAAATTACACTCACGGCGCTCCGCCGAACACACTAAGGAATACCCATGACTGTTTGTCCCATCGCCATCGTATCCGGCTGCGTTAAATGCCCGATTTTTAAACTGTGTCCGGTTAAAAGTTTGATCGGCGATTACGTGCCACCGTCTGATAAAAAAGAGGCTACCGAATCGAAAACAAAATCGATGCCCAAATCGAAAGCAAAACCGGCAACAAAACCTGCGGCGAAACCAACGGCTAAAAAGAAAGTGTAAAAGTGCTGGGCATTATTCGTCAGCCCGGCTATAAACTATCGAATGCCCAAATCCAAGCATCCACGCAGGTTTCCAGCATGGTCAGGGGCAGCGGGTCGTTGCACAAAATTTCATCGTGAAGCGCGCGGAGGTCAAATTGCGCTCCTCGGGATTTTTTCGAGCGTTCGCCTAATTCGACAATTTTTAACTCGGTAATGTTTTAGGTTGGCGCTTGTGCGAGCCAAGGCAGACCCCGCCTACCGCCGGGGCGATAATAAAGCGTGGCTTTTCACAGCCAGAAAGGTCTGCGATAACTGGCTATTGGGCCTACTACAAATTTTGATAGGCGTCGTGCAAACCCAACCATGTCGTTTCAATACGATGCATGACAATGCGAGCAAAAAAGAAAGCTGACATGGGTCCGATTGCTGGGCGCGAGTAACCGTGGCGTCATTGTGGGGGCGGTGCGGCCGTGGCTGCACCAAGGTTCAGTCAGGACACGCGGCACCCGATTTTGCCCACGCAATCACGGTGCGGTTAAATTGCTCCTTCGACATTGGCACAGCTTCGCGTGGTTTTCCGTAAACATCAATGCCCGGCTCCCAGCCCCACGCGACTAATTTATCTTCGGTCAGGTGTTTCACGGTTGCGGCTAAATCACGGTTTCCATTTTTGCTACGGTCGGTCATAGAGCGGCACAATTCTCCGGCAGACTTCCCTTCCCACGCCATTGAGGACGGCGCTAAATGCCAGTTAGGGGCGCCCGGTACTCGAGCCACATCGTAATTTGCCACGCCGTGGCAGGCGGCACATTGAAGACCGAGCGGTCCATTGTTTTCCGGGCCGCGTGTGATGGGCGGAGAATGGACATGTCCGTCCATACCCTGTTTGGGGCTATCGTCTTTGGGATGACAGTTAACGCAACGCGGGTGGCCCAATACCGTGTGCAGTTCTTTGTAGAGCCTTAAACTTTCTGCTATGGAGTTTGACTTCGCAGTATTTTCTCTTGGAACGTTTTCCACAGCTCCTGTCGTCATAGCGCCTGCAGGCTGTTGGGCCGTGGCGCCCGCCGAGACGAACAGCACCGCTGTCGCTAGGGCGCTGTTTGCAGCACAAAGTTGTAAAACTTTTCGTAGCGTTTTCATAGGCTCGTTGGGATTGTTGGACGGATAGGGAAGTGCAGATTAATGCGTCTCAAACCGTTGCAGAGTGAGGCGGCCACCTAAAATTGTGTAGCTGGCCGCCTACAGGGTAGAGAATGGTGGGAAATTGGCGGCGGGAGCGAATTCGCCTGCGGCTGCGTGAATTCGTGGAGCTCGATAGCAACTTAACCGAGCACGCGACATAGCAATTGAGTGTCCTCTGGCTTCGTCGGTATAATTCACTATTCGTTGTATTTTATTCAAGATCATTCGGGAAACTATATGTCTTACCAAACATCCTCGCAGGGCAATGCATCATCAAAATCCAACCCCATTAAAACGGCGATTTTCGTTATTGTGGGCGCGCTGACTCTCATCATTGGTGTATTTCTGCTGGCGAAATTCGCGGTAGGAACGCATCAAATAGGCGCAACCAATGAAGTCGCAAACAAACCTGAAATGGTGGCAAAGCGGATTGCGCCAGTTGTGACGTTATTGGTCGAACCGCTGGCAGCAGCGACAGCAGCTGCACCGGCCGTCGTCGCTGCTCCTGCGGCGACGGCTGCCCCCGCAGTCGTCGCGCCCGCCGTGGTGGCGGCACTGATCCCCGCGGCACTTCCCGCAGGTGCAGCCCCTGCTACAGCGGGCGGCGGTGAAGGCGTTTACAAAGGCGCATGTGTGGCGTGTCATGGTGCGGGAATCGCGGGCTCACCAAAATTCGGCGACAAGGTTGCATGGGCACCGCGAATCGCTCAAGGCAAGCCCACTTTGTACGAGCATGCGATTAAAGGCTATATCGGTAAAGCAGGAGCAATGCCGGCCAAGGGCGGAAACAGCGCGCTGGCCGATGCAGATGTGAAAGCTGCGGTGGATTACATGGTGGCAGCCGCAAAATAAATTCGCAATGAATCAAACAACCTGCGATGCATATCAAAAGCGGCTGGGGAAACCCAGCCGCTTTTTTGATAGGGTTTCATGAGCACCTATGCGATTGGTGATTTGCAGGGTTGCTATGTAACGTTGCTGGCGCTGCTCGATAAAATCAAATTCAATGCGAGTTCAGATCGGTTATGGTTTGTGGGTGACTTGGTCAATCGAGGCACCGGGTCGCTTGAATGTTTGCGATTCGTAAAGGAATTGGGTGATGGCGCGGTAGTGGTGCTCGGGAATCATGATTTGCATTTACTCGCGATCGCGGAGGGCGTGGCTAAAATCAAGGCGCTCGATACACTGGACCCGATTTTGGCAGCGCCTGATCGCGACGCCCTGCTGCAATGGCTGCGCGAACAAAAATTACTGCATGTCGACGGCACATTCGCCATGGTGCATGCGGGCTTGATGCCGCAGTGGGATTGGCCTCAATCGTTGGCCCTCGCTGATGAAGTGACGAAAATGTTGCGCGGCAAAAATTTCCGCCATTTTTTACAAACCATGTATGGCAATAATCCCGATGAATGGCGCGATGATCTTGAAGGCGACGAGCGGCTACGCGTGATCTTAAATATAATGACGCGGATGCGTGCAATTACGAGTAACGGCAGGATGAATTTGAAATTCAAGGGTGCGCTGGCTGAGATGCCTCAAGACTTAAAGCCTTGGTTTATTGCGCCGAACGCGCGTAGCGATGAAATTACGGTTCTCGCCGGCCATTGGTCAGCATTGGGGCTGCACATCACACCGCACTTTATCGGCCTTGATTCGGGTTGCATATGGGGACGTGAATTGACCGCCTTACGGCTGGAGGATCGCGCGATATTTCAGGTGGTCAGCCGGGAGATCGCGGCGGGCGGCGGAGAAGAATAAAAAGTCAGGGTTTTAAACTATCCGCCAACACGACGCCCTGTCTGCCCAGCAGCTCACGCGCAAATGCAAAGTGGGCCAGCGCACCGCGTGAGGTGGGATCGTGCGCAATCACCGGTTTACCGAACGATGGTGCTTCGGCTATGCGGATATTGCGTGGGATAACGGTATCAAAAACCTTGTCGCCGAAGTGGCTTTTAATTTCATCGGACACCTGGGTCGTCAACGAAGAGCGTGGGTCGTACATGGTGCGCACCAGCGCTTCAATTTCGATCTTAGGGTTCAAGTTCGCTTTCACTTTACGCAGTGTGCCGACCAAATCACTCAAGCCTTCCAACGCGTAGTATTCGCACTGCATCGGAATGATGACGGCATCTGCGGCTGTGAGCGCATTCACGGTCAGCATATTGAGCGCGGGCGGACAGTCAATGAGCGCATAGTCATAGTCAGCGTCAACTTGGCTCAAGGCTTCCTTCAAGCGAAATTCGCGTCGCTCAATTTGGATCAGTTCAATTTCCGCACCCGCTAACTCACGGTTGGCCGGCAGCACATCGTAATTACCTTCGGCCCGTACCCGGGCGCTGGCGACATCGTATTCGCCGAGCAGCACGCCATAAAGTGATTTTTCCAATCCATTCTTATCGATGCCACTACCGGTCGTGGCGTTGCCCTGCGGATCGAGATCAATCAACAACGCGCGTTGGCCATAATGCGCGAGTGTGGCGGTCAGATTCACAGCAATGGACGTTTTACCGACGCCGCCTTTTTGGTTTGCAATCGCAAAAACTTTCATTTCACACTTTCTGTTGGCATTTTTTAATCACCAGTAAATGCCGTTGGCCCTCGATCTGCGGCACGTTTAGTTCAATCGTTTTTTCTAGTTCAAATCCGGCAGGCAGACGGGAAATCTCGTCAACTGGCCGTTGTCCTTTCATCGCGAACATGCGTCCATCTTCTGCAGCCAAATGCGCCGCTCCATTGACGAAATCGGCGAGCTCGGCGAACGCGCGCGAGATGACGATATCGAATTTTTGGGGGGGTTTAAATACCTCAACGCGTTCACAAATGACATCAGCATTCGTCAGGGATAACTCGCCAATGGCTTGGCGAACAAAGCTGGTTTTCTTTTGCAGGCTGTCGAGCATCGTGACATAAATATCGGGGCGGGCGATGGCAAGTATTACGCCCGGAAGCCCGGCACCGGTACCAACGTCAAGCACACGTTGTGCATTTCCCAGATGCGGCAATACAGCAAGGCTATCCAGAATATGCAAACCGATCATAGATTCAGGTTCGCGCACTGCGGTGAGATTGTAAACTTTGTTCCATTTATTCAGCAAGACGATGTACTGGAGAAGTCGCTGCTGTTGATACGCCGATAAGTCGATATATAGCGCCGCCAAACCTTGCGCGAGCGACATAGCCAGGGTTATTTCGAGTGGGCTCTGAAGGCTTGGAGGCGTCATGGTCTTTGTAGCAAAGGATCGTGGATGAACCAGCGGAAGCAGATTCCTCACGCAGTTCGGAATGACGATAAATCTACGCGGTGTGTTTCGTTTTTGCTGATTCAGACGAAGCGAGCATGGCGGCTTTTGCCTCCACAAATCCGCGCTTGATATGTACCAGCAACAGCGAAACGGCCGCCGGCGTAATGCCCTGAATTCGCGACGCTTGACCAATCGTTTCAGGCTTGTGCTGATTCAATTTAAGCTGCACTTCTTTCGACAAGCCGCGCACCTGCAGATAATCAATATCGCCAGGCAAGCGTACCTCTTGTTGGCCGCGATTATGTTCAACTTCCACTTGTTGTCGATCAATGTAGCCTTGATATTTGGCCGCGATTTCGACTTGTTCGGCCACCGCAGGATTAGATACGCCCTCCCCGGCAACGGCCAGTGACATCAGCGCCTGATAGCTCACGTTGGGGCGGCGCAATAACTCAAACATCGAGTAATCGCGCTCCATCACTTGGCCCAATACGCGCATCGCATCGGCCTCGGACACGCGCGCTGGCTGTGCCCACGTCGCTTTTAGACGCGCAGTTTCGCGCTCGACTGCTTCGCGTTTTTCGCTGAACGCCTGCCATCTTGCATCGTCCACCAAACCCAGCTTGCGACCGATTTCAGTTAAGCGGGTGTCGGCGTTATCTTCGCGCAGTTGCAAACGATATTCGGCGCGGCTGGTGAACATACGATACGGTTCGGTGACACCGCGGGTGATGAGGTCATCGACTAAAACACCAAGATATGCCTCGTCACGGCGTGGACACCAGCTGGGTTCATCCTTGGAATACAAAGCCGCGTTGATACCCGCGAGCAAACCTTGAGCAGCAGCTTCCTCATAGCCGGTGGTGCCGTTGATCTGGCCGGCGAAAAATAGGCCACCAATGGCTTTAGTTTCGAGCGAAGCTTTCAGCCCGCGCGGGTCGAAATAGTCGTATTCAATTGCATAGCCGGGGCGAATGATGTGCGCGTTTTCCAAACCCGGGATCGAACGCACCACATTCCACTGCACATCGAACGGCAGCGAAGTCGAAATGCCGTTTGGGTAATATTCGTGGGTCGTCAGGCCTTCCGGCTCCAGAAAAATCTGGTGGCTGGCTTTATCCGCAAAGCGATGGATTTTGTCTTCAATCGAGGGGCAATAACGTGGGCCGACGCCCTCAATCACGCCCGTAAACATGGGCGAGCGGTCGAGACCCGCGCGGATGGCATCGTGCGTTTGCGCGTTGGTGTGCGTCATCCAGCACGGCACCTGGCGCGGCTGCATAGCGTGATTGCCCATATAAGAAAAAACCGGCGTAGGATCATCGCCGGGCTGAATCTGACATTTCGAAAAATCGATGGTGCGACCATCAAGGCGTGGCGGCGTACCGGTTTTTAAACGCCCGACCGGCAGATTCATCTCACGTAAGCGTGCGGCTAACGTGACGGCGGGGGGATCACCAGCACGACCCGCGGCGTAATTTTGCATGCCGACGTGGATTTTGCCCGCGAGGAAAGTCCCCGCTGTCAATACCACCGAATCTGCATGAAAGCGAAGGCCTACTTGGGTGATCGCACCCGTTACGCGTAGGCTTCCGTTGGATTCATCTAGAATTAAATCGTCTACCGCCTGCTGAAAAAGCCATAAATTCGGCTGATTTTCCAACTGCCGACGAATCGCCGCGCGATAGAGTACGCGATCAGCTTGAGCCCGCGTAGCACGGACGGCGGGGCCTTTGCTGGCGTTGAGGGTGCGAAATTGAATTCCCGCTTCGTCTGTGGCCAACGCCATCGCACCCCCCAGCGCATCAATTTCTTTGACCAAATGACCCTTGCCAATGCCGCCAATGGAGGGATTGCACGACATCTGTCCCAGCGTTTCGATGGCATGTGTGAGCAAACACGTCTTTGCTCCAGAGCGCGCCGACGCGAGTGCGGCTTCGGTACCGGCGTGGCCGCCGCCGATCACAATCACATCAAAACGAGTCGGAAAGTCCATGATTTATTAGGGGTTTTACTAAAATTACGTTGGGGTTGGAGTTTATGCTTTTGTTGGGCAAAAGGCTACTGAAGGCGTGAGCTTTGTTCTTTAGTGTGTCTACACAGCAAAGCTGAAATTCGCAGCCCAATCGAAAATCAATGTCCCTTAGTCGCGACACATACGCATTTCAATCTGAGATCGGGCCACTGGCTTCTATCGCTTCATGCAACGGGGGAAAGAGGAGCGCTCAATCCAGAACACCTGATATGTAAGATGGCCATCCCCCGACCAGAACTACTCCAGTCTAATTGTCGCCCCTGGGGTGACGCGTGCGCCAGCGAATAAGGCAGAAAGCTGTAATTTAAACGCTCAAACTGGACAGCCAGTTGATTGGGCTTCAGCTCGCTGCCGTAAGCGTGTTCCGGCGCTGCTTCAAGTTTGATCAGCGCCTGTTGCGTAATGGCGTAGAGCTTTTATAAAGGTAGATAGCTTGATGCTCAGCAGCATCGCTACCCAACAATAATTGCACAACACAAATGTTTCACGTGGAACGTGGGGGATTAATCACACTCTCGCTACTTTCCAATACAGAATTTGCCGAATATTTCGCCCAACAAATCATCTGGCGTGAATTCTCCAGTTATAGAAGCGAGCGCTTGTTGCGCTAGACGAAGCTCCTCTGCAAACAACTCAAACTGCACAACCCCCTGTTCTGCCAACTGAGCAGCAATGTTTAAATGCGACTCTGCCAGCTTCAAGGCGGTCAGGTGCCGTTCGCGCGCCATAAAAACACCCTCGCCGCTGGGCTGCCAGCCTGCCGTTTCCAGTAACCAATCGCGAACCAGTTCAACACCCTCGCCCGTTAAAGCCGAAATTTTGATGGTTGCTTGGCGTTTCTCGTCATCCCTTATGATCTGAGGCCGCTGTCCGTGGGCATCTATTTTGTTATAGACCCAAGCCACTGGCAACGTCGCGGGCAGTTTAGCCAGAATCTCTGACTCGTTTTTACCAATCATTTCACCCGCTTCCGCAATCAGCAGTACCGCACCCGCTTTCGCCACAGCAAGCCAGGTACGTTCAATGCCAATCTTTTCAACCAAGTCCTCCGTATCGCGCAGGCCTGCTGTATCGATTAAGTAAATCGGTACACCCTTAATTAGAATAGTGGCGCGAACATGATCACTCGTAGTCCCGGCGATAGGCGTGACAATAGCCACCTCCTCACCCGCCAGCCGATTTAATAAACTGGATTTACCGACATTAGGTCGACCAATCAGAGCAACAGTCAACCCATCACGAAGCACCGCCCCCTGCTTGGCGCTTCGACTTAAAACGGCCTGAAGGACGCATAGATGCTGGAGTTTTGAGTTTTGCAGCGCTCGGTCAGCAGGATCTATTTCCTCCTCTGGGAAATCAATGCAAGCCTCCACATGCATTCGAAGCTCGGTGAGCCCGGCAACCAATTCGTGCACGCGGCTGGAAAACTCACCTGTGAGCGACTTAATGGCGGATTTGGCGGCCTCGGTTGAACTCGCGTCAATCAAATCCGCCACGCCTTCAGCCTGTGCGAGATCAAGCTTGTTATTGAGAAACGCACGCTCGGTAAATTCACCTGGCTGAGCAAGACGACAACCCAACTCTAAACACCGCTGCAACAGTCGCTGCAAAACAGCGGGGCCGCCGTGTCCCTGTAATTCGAGCACATCTTCACCGGTGTAAGAATGCGGCTGGGGGAAAAACAACGCGATACCTTGATCGATGACCGTATCGTCGGCGTCATAGAAATTGCACAGCGTAGCGGTGCGTGGGCTAATCGTGTTCCTTAGGATCTCATTTACCCATGACGCCAGCGCATTTCCGGATATTCGCACAACACCAATACCCCCCCTACCGGATGCTGTGGCAATCGCGGCAATGGTTTCACGTGGAACAATTTCTAAATTTTGTCTAAACATCATTTCATTATCACATCACCAGAATGACAAAAGCCGTCAGAGTCAGCCCTGACGGCCTTTTAGTCACCACTGCAATGGCGGTAAAAGTTATCGTTTAGCGGGTTTCGCCGAGAGCGGTGCACCAATTGTTTTGTTTATGTACCACTGCTGAAGAATGGTCAGAATATTCTGCATCGTCCAGTAAAGCACCAAGCCGGCCGGGAAAAAGAAAAACATGATCGAAAAAACCAGCGGCATGATCATCATCACTTTGGCTTGCACTGGATCTGGTGGTGCCGGTTGCAGTTTGGTCTGAATGAACATGGATGCGCCCATCAAGACCGGCAGCACATAAAATGGATCCGGTGTAGATAAGTCGGTAATCCAACCAATCCATGGCGTGTTGCGCAACTCGACCGCACTTAACAGCACCCAGTAAAGCGCGATGAAAAACGGCATCTGGATCAATATAGGCAAACAACCGCCAAGCGGATTGATTTTCTCAGTCTTGTACATCTCCATCATCGCCTGATTCATCTTCAGCTTGTCATCGCCGTAACGCGCTTTCATCGCTTCAATCTTGGGCGCCATTTGCTTCATGTGCGCCATCGATTTGCCGGCTTTTTGGTTCAGTGGAAAGAAAACCAGCTTGATCAAGATGGTAAAAATGATGATCGTCCAACCCCAGTTGCCGATGATGTTGTGTATCCAGGACAGCACCAAAAACATCGGATAAGCCAAAATGTGTAGCCAACCATAATCGACTACTAAATCCAAGCCTGGCGCTAGGATTTTCAGGTTCTCTTGTTCTTGCGGGCCCATATACAAGGGCATGTTGAGCGAAGCCGCTGCGCCAGCCGCAATGGCTCCCATCGGGACTTTAATTCCAGCGGTATAAAGCTTCTCCCATTTTGTCGTGAAATTCTCGCGTTTCGTGTTTGCCGCAGGAAGCCACGCGGATACAAAATAATGCTGCACCATTGCCACCCAACCATCATTCGCCTCCTTTGGGTAATCAGTTTTGGATTTATCGATATCGATAAATGCAATCTTCTGAAATTTCTTCGCCTCGGTGTAAACCGCAGGCCCTGTAAAAGTCGAGATCCCCGTAAACGGGTTGCCGCCCGAACTTTCACCTTCGGGTGCGTTACCATCACGAACGAATTGAAAATATGCGGTCGGGTTTAGTACGGCGGCGCTGTCATTTTTAATGTCATAACGTACATCCACCACATAGGAACCGCGCTTGAAAGTGTAAGTCTTGGTGGCGATTACATTCGGTACGTCGTTGTTAGTGAAGGCGACTTCCAGTTTATCGCTGCTGCCTAAATCGAATTTATCGCCGCTTTTGACATCACTTTTGTCTCCCGCTAATATCCAGTTAGCGGTATGGTTCGGAAGCGCATCGCCAAGTAGACCAGACTGAGTGACAAAGTAAGCACTAGCCTTTTCCTGCATGAGTGGAAACGGTTTGGTTTTGTCTCCGCGTGCCGTGTGCTTGAGGAGTGTTACCGAGTGAATATCTGCACCCTGGGTATCAAGTTCGACATCTAATTTATCGGTGATGACTGAAACGCGTTTGCCCGTCACAGGTGTGGTGGCCGGCGGGGATATTGGGACATTGCCGGGGGCTGTCGTCGCGACACTAGCCGCAGACGGCACAGGCACCGCTGATGCGCTTGGCACGCCATTCTTAGCCGCCGCGCCTTGGGCCGCAACCGCGACTGTGGGCGGAACGGCGGGGTGGTTATGTTTTTGCCATGCCTCCCACAAGAAAAAACCAGAAGCTGAGAAAACGATGAGCGCGATGAGTCTTTGCGTGTCCATGAATAGCCGAAAAGTTAGAGGGGTTAATTTGCGGTGAGTGCGCTATGAAGGTGTGGTGCGATGTATTAGGCGTGTTGTTAGAAAAACATTACGGAACCGGATCATACCCGCCTTGACACCAAGGATGGCATCGCAGCAAACGCTGGCCTGAAAAAAGACCGCCTTTTAATGCGCCGTGCTTTTGAATAGCCAACAATGCGTAATCAGAGCAACTGGGTGTAAACCGACACTGGCCCCCGAAGTAAGGGCTTAGCGCGACTTGGTAGCCACGAATTGTCCATGTGAACATGCGACCCGCGGGCGACATCTCAACTGTTACTCCAAGGCGTTCGTGGTTTGGACGGCGTTCTAGATAAAGATAGCGCGTCGGTAATCAGGAGGGATAGCTCCTGTTTTACCCACGCTCGGTCTTCGGGGCTTTTGGGGTTGAACTTGGCGGTAAGCGTCAGCAGTAAATCTGTATGGTTGAATCGACAGACGTGCTGCCGCACCGACTCACGTATCCAGCGCTTTACTAGATTACGATCGACGGATCTTTTCAGCAGCCGCTTCGGCACCGCTGCCGCCAGTCTCACGCCTATTTGATAGGATGCAACTCGGGGTTTAACGGGTGCTGCTCGCGTAACTGCATTGTTTCGGCTGAGTGTTCGTGCTTCAACAACGGGTTTGAGCGCTGTTAATTTTGCGTTAGTTTCATTGCTAAAGCGCGCTTGCACCACTGCTTTTATACGGCTGCGCTTGCCAAACTTGAGTACGTTCGCTACTTCAAACGTATTCATTCGCATGGCTCGTGTCAGCTTCTTTCGTGGTTCTGGTTGCCGGTCTAAGGTCGGTTCCAAAGGTGACTTTGAATGCGCTTCGATTGGGCGAAGTCCTTGCGCGTCACTTTCAAGAAATGGCGCTTTTTCTTCTTTCGGAAGCATGCAACCAACGATTTTCATGTTGGTGATAATGGCAGAGCAAGACTAATACCTGCGCGTGAAGATGTTGCTATACGGCAAGGCGGGCGCGACCTTTGGCACGGCGAGCTCTTATTACGCCACGTCCGCCCACTGTTTTCATGCGAACAAGAAAGCCGTGAGTCTTTTTACGACGGGCTACGGAAGGTTGATAGGTACGTTTCATGGCTGTCTTCTACGAAAATAAAAAGTTGATCATGCTTCGATACCAGAAAACCCGCTGTTCGTTAGACTAGGAATCCAACCATTGCACTGGCATCTTGTGCGTCACTGATAACCGATAACGCCATAACTTGAATCAGCGCGGTAATTCAGAGTATTACTGTCGGGCGAAAGCAACGCGAAGCATGAATAGCCATACATTATCTTGGTTTTTCAAGCGTTTAGTCAAGATTTTCATTTGATTAGCCAACACCCGGTTTCTGCTTTGTTCATATTTGCAACCAGCTTTCTGCAGCATTTAAGTCTCCACACCAACATTTGCTTGTGGATAAGTTCTTGCGAAAAGCGTAAAATCTTCGCTTGGCAACAACTATCTATGTCGACTAACGAGGCGGCGTTTTTGTGCTTCTACACTGCTTTTGTCACGTGTTTTGTGATTCTCATTTTGTATTCTTTTTTAGAATTTGTAATTGGTTCCACGAAGCTTCCTGTTGCAGATGCTGACCAACGCTTCTAAGCGCTGAGCCGTACTAAACACCACCTAATTAATATAGTGCCTATCAATGCATCCTTTTTGGCAATCCTGCGTTTCTGAGTTTCAGCAGGAGCTTTCACAACACCAATACAACACCTGGATCAAGCCGCTGCGCTTTGAGCAAGGCGGCGATGGTTTTACGCTAATTGCGCCCAACCGGCACGTATTGCAATGGGTAAAAGAACGTTTGCTGACGCGGATTGAACAATCGGGTGAAAAGTTCTTTTCGCGCCCTGTTTATCTTGATTTGGCGCTTGAGGAAGCTGAACCGGAAGTAGTGATATCCAACGATGAGTCTTTATCCGCCATACAAGCGGTAGACCCTAGAGTTGCCTATACCTCTTCGTCGCAGGCATCCCCCGGCAACACCAACACGGTTCCCCACAAATTAAATCCTGCATTTACTTTCGCTAGCTTTGTCGGCGGTAAAGCCAACCAGCTGGCGAGAGCCGCCGCCTTGCAGGTGGGGCAGAATGTGGGGCAAAACCCGGGGCAAGCTTACAACCCACTTTTCGTATATGGAACCACCGGCCTAGGTAAAACCCATTTAGTTCAAGCTATCGGCAACCAACTGCTTGAACATAACCCTCAGGCAAAGATTCGTTATATTCATGCCGAACAGTTTGTCACCGATGTAGTCCGCGCCTACCAACATAAAGCATTCGATAGTTTTAAACGCTCCTACCACACGCTTGATTTGCTGCTGATTGATGACATCCAGTTTTTTGGCGGAAAATCTCGAACCCAAGAAGAGTTCTTCTATGCATTTAATGCATTGATTGAGAATGGCAAACAAGTCGTGATTACAAGCGACAGGTTTCCCAAGGAAATCTCGGGAATCGAGGAACGACTTATTTCTCGCTTTGGGTGGGGATTGACTGTATCTGTTGAACCGCCTGAACTAGAAATGCGCGTTGCTATTTTGCTCAAAAAAGCAGAAAGCGAAAATATTGCTTTATCCGAAGAAGTAGCGTTTTTTATTGCTAAACATATTCGGTCAAACGTCAGAGAACTGGAGGGCGGTTTAAAACGAGTGTTGGCCTATTCCAAATTCAATAACCTACCTGTCACTGTTGCCGCCGCAAAAGAAGCACTCAAAGATTTGTTGGCCGTTCTCAATCGCCAAATTTCGATAGAAAATATTCAAAAGACGGTTGCTGACTACTACAAAATCAAACTTTCTGAGATGTATTCAAAGAAACGGGTGCGTTCCCTGGCAAGGCCAAGACAGATCGCGATGGCTCTCACTAAAGAACTCACGCCCATGTCGTTACCGGAGATCGGCGAGGCGTTTGGTGGGCGCGATCACACCACTGTGCTTCATGCTTGCCGAAAGGTAGTTGAGTTAATCGAGTCCGATCAAATGATTGCTCGCGATCACGCTTTATTGATGCAAACATTGCGAGGTTAAGATCGGCTTTAGTGCTTTTAAAACCTTTGTATGTCCTGTGGACAAGCCTGCATAACCTTAAACAGCAACCCTGCCATTAAAAGTTACCCACAATATTTCACAGCCTTAATGATTTTAGTACATCTCGTTTTTTTGATTTAACTCTTTGTTTTGAAATGAAATTTGAATTTTATACGCAACTTAGCTGCCCTTTATCTATTAACTATTAGGTTTATATATGTTGACTATTAAAGCTAAGAACAGCACCTTGCTCGGCCCATTACAGTTCGTCACTGGCATCGTTGAGCGCCGCCATACCTTGCCAATTTTATCGAATGTGTTGGTTGAGGTTGCAGAACAAAACGTCCACTTTTTGGCAACCGATCTTGAAGTACAGATCAAAGCAACCGCCAAACTTGATACCCCGCATAAACCCGGTAGTCTGACCGTTGGCGCAAAAAAATTGCAGGATATTCTGCGCGCTTTGCAGCCAGACGCGGATACTGCGCTTGAGCTCAAAGAAAGCCGTTTAACCGTAAAGGCAGGGAAGAGCCGCTTTGCGTTGCAGACACTTGCTGCTACGGACTTTCCTAAAATAGCCGAGGCCAAGGACACTGCAACAGCAATTTCCCTGCCTCAGCGTGAATTCAAGCATGTGCTGGGTCTTGTCCAATTTGCGATGGCTGTTCAGGACATTCGTTACTACCTAAACGGTGTGCTTCTTTCCACCGATGGCAACATCATGCGCGTGGTGGCAACCGACGGGCATCGCTTATCAATGGCGCAATACACGTTGCCAGAACCCGTCGCAAAAATTGATGCAATTTTGCCGCGAAAGACCGTACTGGAGCTCATCAAACTCCTGGACGAAAGTGATGATCCGATCAATTTAGCCATGCACCAAAACCAAGTTAAATTTACGTTTGCAGGCATAGAAATTGTCAGCAAAATTGTAGAAGGCAAATTTCCGGATTACACCAAAGTAATCCCCACCGGTTACAGCAATCATGTATCGCTCAATCGCGCCGAATTTTATTCAGCGTTGCAACGAGCGTCCATCTTATCGAACGATAAAATTCGCGGCGTCAGGCTCGTTTTTACCAAAGACTCGTTATCTATTATCTGTAGCAACAACGAGCAAGAAGAGGCAGAGGAAAGTTTGCCGCTCGCCTATGATCGCGACGCACTGGACATAGCGTTCAACATTGCGTATCTGCTGGATGTGCTGAACCATCTGTCAACCGAGACAATCCTGCTATCGCTGGGTGACGCCAATATGTCGTCGGCGCTAATTACCCAGCCGGGCAGTGAGGACTTTAAATACGTTGTAATGCCGATGCGCATTTAAACGCCGCAAACAAAAAATAAGTCTTCGAGTTGCGGAAGCGATTCCCAACCAGAAATGAATGAATAGAAATTACATAGCCACGAAGCAAGGAATTCAATGGTAACGCCAAAAGCTCCAGATGACATGACCCCTGAATCAGATCCAAAACCAAAGAAAAAAGTAGACGAGACAGCCTACGATGAAGACTCCATAAAAATTTTGAAGGGCTTGGAGGCAGTACGTAAACGCCCCGGCATGTACATTGGCGACACGTCAGATGGTAGCGGCCTGCATCACATGGTATTTGAGGTTGTCGATAACGCCATTGATGAAGCGCTTGCGGGCCATTGCGACGACATCAAAATTACCATCCATACCGACAACTCTATCTCGGTTACCGATAACGGTCGCGGCATTCCCACACGAGTTAAAGAAGATGATGAGTTCAAACGGTCTGCGGCCGAAATCGTCATGACGGAACTGCATGCAGGGGGCAAGTTTGACGCCAATTCCTATAAGGTATCCGGCGGTTTGCATGGCGTAGGCGTATCCGTTGTGAATGCACTTTCGGAGTGGCTAAAACTGCGCATTCGCCGCGATGGCAAAGTCCATGAAATGGAATTTCGCCATGGTGAAAGAGTTGCACCTTTAGCCGTTGTCGGCAATACCGATAAACGCGGCACCGAGGTTCATTTTCTAGCCTCAAAAGAAACTTTTACGCTGGTTGAGTTTCATTATGAAATTCTGGCCAAGCGTCTGCGCGAACTGTCGTTTTTGAACAACGGCGTGAAAATCGAGCTCGTCGATCAACGCAACGGCAAGAGTGAAAACTTTGCGTACTCAGGCGGCGTAAAAGGTTTTGTTGAGTATATGAACCGCTCAAAAACTGTTTTGCACCCGAAGATTTTCTACGCGGTAGGCGAGAAGGATGGCATGACCATTGAAGTGTCTATGCAATGGAATGACAGTTACGGCGAAACCGTGCAATGTTTTACGAACAACATTCCGCAGCGAGACGGGGGCACTCACCTAACCGGTTTGCGTACTGCCTTAACGCGCGTAATGAACAAATTTATTGAAGAAAATGAGCTGGCAAAAAAGGCTAAAGTAGAAACTTCCGGCGATGATATGCGCGAAGGTTTGACCTGCGTTTTATCAGTCAAAGTACCAGAACCCAAGTTTTCATCGCAAACAAAAGACAAGCTCGTATCGAGCGAGGTGCAGCCGGTTGTTTCCGAGGTGGTGGGTACGAAACTCGCCGAATACTTGCTCGAAAACCCGGTGGATGCCAAAACCATTTGCAACAAGATTATCGACGCCGCCCGAGCGCGAGATGCCGCACGCAAAGCCCGAGAGCTCACCCGCCGGAAAGGCGTCATGGATGGCGTCGGACTGCCTGGCAAACTTGCCGATTGTCAGGAAAAAGACCCTGCACTATGTGAAATCTATATTGTTGAGGGTGACTCTGCGGGCGGCTCCGCCAAGCAGGGTCGGGATCGTAAGTTTCAGGCGATTCTGCCATTGCGCGGAAAAGTGTTGAACGTAGAAAAAGCGCGAATCGACAAGGTGATTTCGTCAGAGCAAATCGCCACCTTGATTACTGCGCTCGGTGCGGGCATCGGCCGCGATGATTTTAATCACGAGAAGCTTCGCTACCACCGCATCATCATCATGACCGATGCTGACGTTGACGGCGCACACATCCGCACGTTGCTGCTTACTTTCTTCTTCCGGCAAATGCCGCAGCTGGTTGAAAATGGCTATATCTACATTGCGCAGCCACCGCTCTACAAAATTAAAAGCGGTAAAGAAGAGCGTTACGTAAAAGATGAGCTGGAACTCAAACAGGCACAACTCAAAAAAGCCTTGAACGACGCCATCCTCAACCCAGGCAGCGGCAGCGCACTTATTACTGGCGATGCGCTAGAGAACATCGCCAAAGACTTCTTGATGACCGAAGCCGTGATTACACGATTATCGCGAACATTTGACCCGGAAGTGTTGACCGGCTTATTGCAATGTCCACGTATCGATTTGAAAACCCCGGAGAGCGCATCGAAAGCGGCGGTATGGCTGACAGATGCCATCGGTGCACATCATTTGGTGGTCAAGGTTGAGCAGGACAAAGCCCACGATGGATACCGTCTACGCTGCGTTAAAACGCTGCACGGCAACACCCGTTCCACCATTATTGATTCCACGTTCATCGAAACCGGCGACTATGAGCAGATTGTTAAAACCTCGCTGACACTGAACGGGTTGATTCGCGAAGGCGCGGAAATCAAACGCGGAGAAAAGTCTCTCGCGGTCAAGTCATTTGCCGCCGCGCTAACTTGGCTGATCGAACAAGCTAAAGACGGCATGCATATTCAGCGCTACAAAGGTCTGGGCGAAATGAACCCAGAACAATTATGGGAAACCACGATGGACCCCAAGGTACGGATTCTAAATCGCGTACAAATTGAAGACGCCATCGCCGCGGATGAAATTTTCACCACCCTAATGGGAGATGATGTTGAGCCACGCCGAGCGTTTATTGAGACGAATGCATTGGTAGTACAAAACCTAGACGTTTGATCCGAAGAAAAAAATATTTGGGAGAACGTCGGCTTAATACGACGTTCTCCCAAATGTGACTGCATGTAGCGCTCGGGTTCTCGCAGTCGGCTTAAGCACAGCAAAGCCAGTAGTTATAATCAAAGCGTATTTTTGCGCAGAAAACCTTCTTTTCTGATCACACATTTGATGGAACCAACCTACCAACCCAAAGATATCGAAATTCGCGCGCAAGCGCACTGGGCAAACACAGGCGCATATCAAGTTATTGAAAATGCGTTAGACGCTGAAGGCAATCCGCGGCCGAAATTTTATGCCTGTTCGATGTTGCCCTACCCTTCAGGCAAGTTGCACATGGGCCATGTGCGCAACTACACCATCAACGATGTGATGCTGCGTTATTTGCGCATGAATGGTTATAACGTCCTGATGCCAATGGGCTGGGATGCATTCGGCATGCCGGCAGAAAATGCAGCCATTGCACACAACGTCCCGCCCGCCGTCTGGACGCGAGCCAATATCGCCGACATGAAGGCGCAGATGCAGCCACTCGGTTTAGCTTTTGATTGGTCGCGTGAAATTGCAACGTGTGATCCGAGCTACTACAAGTGGAATCAGTGGCTGTTTTTAAAAATGCTTGAAAAAGGCATTGCGTATCGCAAAACACAAGTAGTGAATTGGGACCCAGTCGATCAGACTGTGCTCGCAAACGAGCAAGTGATTGATGGTAAGGGTTGGCGCTCTGGTGTCGCTGTCGAGAAGCGCGAAATCCCCGGCTACTATTTGGCCATCACCGCCTATGCAGAAGAACTGCTTGAAGGCGTCAAAACCAAACTCACTGGCTGGCCAAACCAAGTGCGCACGATGCAGGAGAACTGGATTGGCAAATCCGTAGGGGTTCGTTTTGCATTTCCGCATGATGTTAAAGACGCGAGCGGAAAATTAGTACAAGACGGCAGGCTATTCGTCTTCACCACGCGAGCCGATACGATCATGGGCGTAACATTTTGCGCCGTCGC
This sequence comes from Burkholderiales bacterium, assembly GCA_038236905.1. Taxonomy (GTDB): domain Bacteria; phylum Pseudomonadota; class Gammaproteobacteria; order Burkholderiales; family Usitatibacteraceae; genus UKL13-2. Next base: position 3,514 of record JBBRZG010000047.1, on the reverse strand, counting down.
GCCCGAGCATCCGCTTGCTACACTAGCCGCTGCATCCAACCCGACATTGTATGCGTTCATTGAGGAATGTAAAAAAGGTGGCGTAGCCGAAGCTGACATGGCGACGATGGAAAAGAAAGGCATGTCTACTGGCCAGGTTGTCACGCATCCGCTCACGAACGAGCAAATTCCGGTGTGGATTGGCAATTACGTTTTAATGACGTATGGCGATGGTGCGGTGATGGGTGTGCCCGCGCATGATGAGCGGGATTTTGCGTTTGCACAAAAATATGACCTGTCGATTAAGCAGGTGATCGATTCGCGCAAGCCATATTCGACTGATGCATGGCAAACACATTATGCCGACTATGGCGAATGTATCCATTCTGGTGCGCTAGATGGAATGAAATATGAGGCAGCAATTGATTACATTGCCGCGCAGCTTAAGCCCCACGGCGGCGAGAAGAAAATCCAATATCGCCTCAGAGATTGGGGTATTTCAAGGCAGCGCTATTGGGGCACGCCGATTCCGATTATCAATTGCGATTCGTGCGGCCCAATACCTGTTCCATACGCCGATCTGCCGGTAATACTGCCAGAAGACCTGGTTCCAGATGGATCAGGAAACCCACTTAAAAAAGATAAACGGTTCTTGAATTGCGTCTGCCCTAAATGCGGAAAATCGGCACAGCGCGAGACGGATACGATGGATACCTTTGTGGATTCGTCATGGTACTTCATGCGTTATTGTTCGCCCAATTCCAACATGAGTATGGTGGACGCACGTAACGATTACTGGATGCCGATGGATCAATACATCGGGGGTATTGAACATGCGGTTTTGCATTTGCTCTATGCGCGATTCTGGACGAAGGTGATGAAGGATTTTGGTCTCATCAAATTCGATGAGCCATTCACGAATTTATTTACGCAGGGCATGTTGTCAAAAGAATGCTTTTATCGTCAAGATGAGGCAGGCAAAAAACGCTGGTATTACCCAAACGAGATTGAAGTGACCTACGATGATAAAGGTCGTCCAGTCGGTGCAATTTCTAAAGAGGACGGCAATCCGGTGATTCTGGGCGGCATGGAAAAAATGTCGAAGTCCAAAAACAATGTGGTCGAGCCGAAAGACATTATTGAAAAGTTTGGCGCAGACACGGCCCGCGCTTACGTCATGTTCGCGGGGCCACCTGATCAAAGCGCGGCGTGGTCGGATTCAGGGGCTGAGGGTGTGTTTCGATTTTTGCGCAGGTTCTATACTTTTGGATTGGCGCAGCGCGAGGCTGTAAAAAATCATCCTGCAAAAATAGATTGGAATCAACTTTCACGCGAATTGAAAACTTTGCGCCATACCTTGCACAGCATACTCAAACAAGCCACGCATGATTACCAGCGTCTTCAGTACAACACAGTGGTATCGGCCGCGATGAAAATGTTGAATGCGCTTGAAGAAGTAAAAACCACTGCGGATGCGCACGCGGTGGTCGTTACGCGCGAGGGCATATCAATTTTGATCCGCATGCTTTATCCGGTCGCGCCTCACATTACATTTCAGTTGTGGGACGAACTCGGCTTCAAAGCGACGCATGGCGAAATTATGGATGCGCCATGGCCGAAAGTGGATGACGCTGCTTTGGTTCAGGAAGAGATTCAAATCATGGTGCAGGTAAATGGCAAACTGCGCGGACAGATTTCAGTACGAGCAGATGCGAGCAAGGAAACCATTGAAGCTCTCGCGTTAGCTGACGAAAGCGTGGCAAAACATACGGACGGCAAGGCAATTAAAAAGGTGATCGTCGTGCCCGGAAAGCTTATCAATGTTGTGGTCTAACGCCATTAAAACTAATGCTGCAGCTGCCATTACGATGGCTGTATTCAGCTTGGTGTGCCTTGTTAGCTTAGCTGGATGCGGTTTCACGCTGCGGGGGTCGTATGAATTGCCCTACAAAGGCATATTTGTAGCGGCGCCCAGCACCTCGGCGGTCGCAAGTCTGGTCCGACGCGAGTTAGGCACTACCTCAACCAAACCGGTGACTACCGCAAAGGCCGCAGATGCGGAACTCATCATCAGCGTTGAGCGACGCGACCGGCAAATTTTATCGCTGTCGGGTGCTGGTCGCGTGCGTGAATACGAATTGAAGTTGCTGGTGCGCTATCAATTCGCCGAGTCAAGCGGCCAGGTGCTGATTCCGACCAGCGAGATCCAATTGACGCGGATTCTGACCTACGATGATTCTTTGATTATTGCAAAACAGCAGGAGGAAGCGCTGCTCTACACCGATATGGAAAAAGACATAGCCGGTCAAATACTGCGGCGCATGGTGGCGGTCAAACGTGTCAATTAAGCGTCGCTTCCGGGCCCGCCCATATAAGATCGGCCAAGCAAAATGCAATTCATTTGCCATGCGCTATGCGACTAACGGCTGAGCAATTTCTTGATCGACCGCCAAAAGCATTGCCACCATTAACAGTAATTTTTGGGGCAGAACCATTAGGCGCGCTGGAGGCGTCGGATTGCTTCCGCGATCTTGCGAAAAAAATCGGCTATGTTGAACGAGAGGTGTTTACCGCAGAAGCAGGTTTTGATTGGGACAGCCTACTGGCAGCGAGTAACGCCCTCTCGCTATTCGCGTCACTCCGATTTGTTGAAATTCGCATTCCGACTGGTAAGCCTGGCAAAGACGGCTCGCAGGCGATTGCGGATTATTGCGCGCGACTTCCCGACGATACCGTGACGCTGATCACGCTGCCCGAAATGGATTGGCAGGCTAAACAAACCAAATGGTTTGTAGCGTTAGAGTCATCAGCGACCATGATTGAAGCGATGTCGGTTGAGCGTGCACATTTGCCGCGCTGGCTGGGGGGGCGTTTAGCGCGGCAGGATCAGCGCGCAAATGATGAAGCGCTTGATTATTTGGCAGATCGTGTAGAAGGTAATTTATTGGCCGCCCAGCAAGAAATAAAAAAGCTCGCGCTGTTGTGTCCGCCCGGCGAAATTACACTCGCGGTGCTGGAAGAAAGTGTGGCGAATGTCTCGCGCTTTAATCCGTTTCAATTGGTATCTGCCATTCATGATGGCGCAGAAAAAGATAAAGCCGTGCGTATTTGCCGAATGCTGGATGGGCTGAATGCCGAGGGCGAAGCGCCACCGTTAATTTTGTGGGTCCTTGCAAATGAACTACGGATGCTGATGCGTGTGCGCGGCACCACCAAATCAGGGAGAGCCCCGCACCCCGGCAAAGCGCGCGAGCTGGAGCGAACGGCGCGTCGCCACACGCCCGACAGCCTCGCGCGATTAAATCTGCTGGCGGCAAAAGTTGATCGTATGATTAAAGGGCTCGACAGCAACAATCCTTGGGACGCGCTTTTTCAACTTGCCTGTGGGATCGCCGGGGTACGCGCAGGCCTCCGCACTTGGCAGACCGGCAGTTGAAAACAGGCGTCTAGCATTCCGGTTAAAATTGGTGCCACTAAATACAAACGCAAGTGCAACAGCGAGCGCAATGGCAAACGATTTAACACAACCGAATAT
>JBBRZG010000046.1:0-24178 GCA_038236905.1 Burkholderiales bacterium | reverse complement strand
CCCCAAAACCTGCGCCGAGCTTGGTGCGGCTGAGTGTCCCAGTGCCGCGACAAATAGCAAAGTTTGACTTGGCTTGTGCCCGCCACAGCGCGTTCATGGAGGTCCGCAAACCACTCTCAACAAGGAGATTTCAATGAGCACAATTACCAGCCTTCGGGCGCAGGTGACGGACGCCAACCACCGCCCGCGCGGAATGATGAGCATCGAGTTCGATGGCGATGCCCACGGCCCGTATCGAGTTACCCACGACGGGCGCACCTATTGGTACACCGGCAAATCGGGCAGCAACCGCGCGACAGGATTGCCCGTGCGCGAAATGGCCACCGAGGACGACTGCCGTCTGTGGATCACGCTGGGCGGCACCGCCGTGTGGGAGGACTGATGCTGCAGCCAAGCCAGCAAACCAGTATCGCCGCACAACTGGCGGCGCTGCCGAATACACCGATGAAGGCATTGTGGGTGCTGTGGGACGAGCACTTTCCCCGACGGCCCACCCACACCAATCGCAGATACATCGAATCCCGCATCGCCTACCGGATACAAGAACTGGCCTACGGGGAGTTGCCCGCAGGTGTCCGCCGCCATCTGGCCGATTGCGGTGCCAAACATTCGAAGATCGCCATCGCCAAGAAAGGCGGGCGTGGCACGGAATTTCATCTGATGCCCGGCACCGCGTTGGTTCGTGAATGGGATGAGCGCGAATACCGCGTCACCGTCACGCCTGCCGGTTTGTACGAACTGGATGGGCAACTGTTCAAAAGCCTGTCGGCGGCAGCGCGCCACATCACCGGTACGCAGTGGTCAGGGCCGAAGTTCTTCGGGCTCATCGATAGCAAAGGAGTGCCGCGATGAGTGCGCCAATTCTCGTTACCCCCAAACACTGCGCCGTCTACTGCAGGGTATCCAGCGACGAACGGCTCGATCAGTCCTTCAATTCCATCGATGCCCAAAAGGAGGCAGGGCTCGCCTTCATAAAAAGCCAGACCCACGAAGGCTGGATTCCGGTGCCAGACCATTACGATGATGGTGGTTTTTCCGGCGGCAATATGGATCGACCCGCCTTGCGCCGCCTGATGGCAGATATCGAGGCAGGCAAGGTAGATATCGTGGTCGTCTACAAAATTGACCGGCTATCGCGGTCGCTGGCCGACTTTGCGCGGATGGTGGAAACCTTTGACCGTTGCCGGGTCAGTTTCAGCGCCGTGACGCAGCAGATCAATTCTGCAACATCAATGGGCAGGCTGATGCTCAACGTGTTGCTGTCCTTCGCACAGTTCGAACGCGAGGTCACCGGAGAGCGCATCCGCGACAAGATCGCGGCCAGCAAGGCCAAGGGCATGTGGATGGGCGGCCCCTTGCCGCTAGGTTACGACGTGGACAACCGGCTGCTGATCATCAACGAACGCGAGGCCGCCATCGTCCGGCGCATTTTCGAGGACTTCGTGACTGTGCGTTCGGCCACGATGATGGTGCGCAACTATGCCGCCGAGGGCGTCGTCACCAAGAGCGGCAAGCCTTTCTGCAAGCAGACCATCTACAAGATGCTGTACAACCGGATGTACCGGGGCGAGATCGTCCACAAGGGGCAGAGCCACCCCGGCCAGCATCAGGCCATCATCACGCAGGCGCAGTGGGAAGCGGCGCACGCACTCATAGCGTCCGATCCCCAAGGGCGGCGGCAGGACACGAAGAACCGCGACAAAGAACCTGTCTTGCTGCGCGGCCTGTTGTTCACACCCGATGGTGAACGGCTGATGCCGACCTACACGATCAAGAAGGGCAAGCCCTATCGCTATTACACGGCCGGCCGGGATCGTCGCTTTGGCGCGTGGGCCAGTCGGTTCGGCTCGCTGCCTGCCGAACCCATCGAGGAGTTGGTGGTCGCGCAGGTGCAGGATGCGCTGTCGGCACCTCACGTCGTGCAGGCGGTTTGGGGTCTGATCAAAACGCAGCACCCAGGAATTTCTGAACCCGAGGTGGTGTTGCCGATGCGCCAACTGGCGACGATGTGGCCGCAGTTGTTCCCGGCAGAACAGTGCCGCTTGGTGCAATTGCTGATCAAGCGAATCGTGCTCGGTAACACCGGGATGGAAATCATCTGGCGTGACAGCGGCTGGCAGGCACTGGCCTGCGAATTAATACCCGGCACCATCGGTGCTGAATTGGCTGAACTGGAGGTGGCGGTATGACGCGGATTCGAACAACCGGCGCGCCGGTCTTGATGCAGCGACGGGAAGATGGCACGGTAAAACTGTCGACCTTTATCCCCCTGAAAATCAGGAGGCGCGGCGTCAGCAAGGTGATCGTGCGTCCAGATGTTGTGGCGAGCGGGGAAGGTTCTGTGCCGGGCAACGGCAACAGTGGCGGCAGTCAACACGACAACCCGCTGCAGGTGGCGTTGTCGCGCGCCTTTCACTGGCAACGCCTGATCGATGAAAGACGGGTCGGCAGCGGCAGCGAGATCGCCAAGCTGGAAGGCTTGCACCACTCGACGGTCAACGAACTGCTGCGCCTGACGCTGTTGGAACCTGCCACTATCCAGCGCATCCTGGCCGGGCAGCAGCCCCGATGTATGAGCCTGCTGTGGTTTCAGCGCAATCCACTGCCGCTGGATTGGGCTCTGCAACGCCAAGTGGTCGAGGGGTTCGATGCCTGATCACTTTGACGCAACAAGGCAACCGGTCGGGTTGGTTGACAGCGAACCCGCAGAGCCAAACCCGCGTAAAACCGGGGTTCTCAGCAGCGACTACCCGCAGGACAAACAGAGAAAAGAGACTGGGGGGTGCGGAAAACGCCCATTTCGTCAGCTTCTGCCAAGGCGTCACCCGCAGCACGGTAGGCCGGAACCCCGCGTGGTGTGGGGATTTCAGGCAAGAAAAAGGGCTCGGAGATTATCCGAGCCCTTCAATTTGGTGGAGCCGGCGGGAATCGAACCCGCGTCCGCAAGCCCTCTACAGGCCGCTCTACATACTTAGATTCCATTATTTGATTTCGCCCCACGTACGCCAATGGCCGGGCTGACGCGACGCTAGCCACCTAAATTTAACTTCCTACCAAGTAGCCCGGCAGAAAGCGATCCTCGTTAATGACTCTGCTGTGTATTGCTACACCTAGCGTTGAGGCCCACTAGTGCAGAGCGCGGCCGGTTATTAAGCGGCTAGTGCGTAGTTTTCGTCGTTTGCGACTATTTGTTTGCGGTTGTATTTACGAGGTGACCACCCCTCGGTATGCACGGTTCTGCTTTGATGCCCACGTCGAAACCAGGTCGGCCCCATGTTCGTTGTGTGTTTGAATTATCTCACACAGATGGATTTGAAATTTCGTTTTTCAAGGGCTGCCTAAAGCAGCGCCACTAATTCCATCGGGGCGTTGATGGACGCGGCGGCTTTCCATGTCGTCGGGTCACTGCCGCCCAAATAGCCGTAGTTGGCGACCACGCCGCGCATGCCCGCCGCGTTAGCGGCTTGAATATCACGAAGATCATCGCCGATGTAGAGGCAATTTTCGGCGGCGATGTTGATCAGATTGGCCGCGTGGAGCAGGGGATCAGGATGCGGCTTCGCTCGCTCGCAGGTGTCGCCGCAGACCACGCAGGCGGCGGTGATATCGAAGCCTAGCGCCGCCGCCAACGGCATGGTGTAGCGCGTGGCTTTATTGGTGACGATGCCCCAGGCAATACCGCGTTGCTCGAGAATTGAAACTAGCTGCGGGATGCCGTTAAACAGTGTCGTTTCGATACAAATCGCGCGTTCGTAGTGGACGAGAAATTGATCGCGAAGTGGCGCAAATTCTGCGTCTTCAGGCGTAAAGCCAAATGCCGCCCCGACCATGCCGCGCGCGCCCATTGAGACATGAGGCCGCAATTTTCCCAGCGGCACTTTAGCAAGATTTTTATCGGTCCTAACTTGGTTGATAGCTCGCGCCATGTCGGGCGCGGTGTCGGCGAAGGTGCCGTCCAGGTCGAACAGCACTGCGCCCACGTTGCTAAACTTCGCCATCAGGTTTTAAGAATATCGAGTGATTTGAAGCGGGCGTTAAATATGCCATTTGCGCTTCCGCCCCACCAGTTTTCAATCATAGTGGTGTATAGCGCGCGATAGTCAATCACCGGTGGTGGACCGTCGAGCGCGAAAACATCTACTACCGGTGGGGCTTCGCCGTGCAGGCCACCTTTAATGCGGCCACCGGCGATAAATTGTGAACTTGCCCAGCCGTGATGTGTTCCGGTTTTATCATTCTCTTTCGGCGAGCGGCCGAATTCATCGTAGGTCGCAATAAGCGCGTTATTCCATTGGCCGATTTCGATCATGGCCTCGCGAAACGCGGCAATCCCGGTGGCTAATCTTTGCAGAATTGCGCCGTGATATTTGAGCTGATTCCAATGCGTGTCAAAGCCAGAATGTTGATCGCCGTCGAGGCCATTTAGCGTGATGTGGATGACGGGTGGTGCCAACCCAACCTGAGCTAATTGAGCAGCCGCTTTGAGTGCATCGGCGAATGGATCGGCGGGAAACGCGGTTTTTAACATGCCGATTTCCTTTTGTTGGAACGAATTCTCAAGTGCGCGTGCAGGCTCGGTGGCCAAATGTTTAGTGCCTGAAAATTTCCGCGCAGCAAGCCATTCCGAAGGGTGTTGCATCTGCACAACTTTTAATCTTTGACCACGAAACGGGCCCATGGGATCGGCTTCGCGAATATCGAGGTCATCGAAGGCAATGGCATCAAGCCCCGAATTTGACTGTGGGTTTTTCAGCATCGCGCGCGTAAGCCATCCGTCGTCGTAGAACTCATCGAGGCTCGCACCGGTAAATTGTGTTTCGAGATCGCGGTAATGCTGGTTAGTGATTTCGTGTTGACCAATGCCCTGCAGTAGTGCCAAATCTTTCGCTTCCCAAGCGGGCATAAGCGCACTCAGCGACGGATGAAATCCATGCGTATCGGTGACGTGAATCAGAGAATCACCGCTAAGCGCGATGTTGGGCCGCAGGTGTTTGTATTTTTCATTCGTGTGCGGCACGAATGTGTTGTAGCCGTCGTTGCCTCCTTTGAGATACACCAGCACCAGCAGTTTGTTTTGTGCAGCCCCAGCAAATGCGTTACGGCACCATGGCATGCCGACGGCGGGTAAGGCAGCAGCAAGTTGCATGAAAGCTCGACGGTTCATAGGTGCATTCAAATTGGCTTACTTAAATTGGTTTACGACAAGCTACGATGTAATTCACCGACACATCGTCATTCAGCGCGTAGTTTTTGGTGAACGGGTTGTAGGTCATGCCAATGAATTCTGACACGGTTAAACCTGCATCTCGCGCCATCGCCGATAGCTCGGACGGCGTAATGAAGCGTTTGTATTCGTGGGTACCTTTGGGCAATAGATTCAGCACGTATTCTGCGCCAATAATCGCGAACAAAAACGATTTCGGATTGCGATTGAGGGTGGAGAAAAACACCCAGCCGCCGGGCTTTGCCAGCTTGGCTGCGGCGCGAATCGTGGAGGGCGGCTCGGGCACGTGCTCGAGCATTTCCATGCAGCACACGCAATCAAAACTTTCCGACTGTTCATCGGCGATTTGCTCGGCGGCGATCAGACGGTAATCGACTTTTTGCCCGCTCTCGAGCAAGTGCAATTGCGCGACCTTTAGCGGCTTTTCGGACAAATCGATACCGGTGACGTCCGCGCCGCGCACCGCCATGCTCTCGGCCAAAATGCCGCCGCCGCAGCCAATATCGATGACGCGTTTCCCATTGATGCCGACCAGCTTGTCGATGTAATTCAGGCGAAGCGGATTGATGTCGTGGAGTGGTTTGAATTCACTATTCGGGTCCCACCAACGCGATGCGAGTGCACCGAATTTGGCGAGTTCGGCGGGGTCAACGTTGGAATTGACGGCTTCGGCGGATGACATTGGCATAAATCCTGTCGTTTGGCTAAACTCTAATAAGGGAGCGGATTATGAGCAATAAGTGCTTGGAAAGCCGCCCCAGTGCAAGGGTTTAATTAATCTGGTTAGATGATTTTTGAAGAAAAACGTTGACGCCAAATGTTACTTTTGGTCTTCATTTCTGCGATATCGACCTTAGTCAAGACGCGATTATCCATTATGAGTTCCCCGGCGACCCACGAATGGGTCACTTGCTCGCGCCCGGCAGCATGAAACAAATGCGATGCAGGATCATAGCAAGGCAGGCATTCGATATCGGATAAATCCACCGCCACCATATCGGCCGATTTATTGGGCACGAGCGAGCCTATTTCGTTATCCCAACCCAGCGCTCGTGCACCGTTTAACGTGGCCATTTCCAGCGCCAGATGTGCGGGCAGGGCCGCAGCATCGCCTGAGATGCCTTTCTGGAGCAACGAAGCCAGCCGTGTCTCTGCGAGCAGATCAAGACGATTGTTGCTTGCGCAACCGTCGGTGCCAACGCCAACGTTGATGCCGGCATCAAGCATCGCTTTAATCGGCGCGATGCCGCTGCCCAGTTTGAGATTCGATACTGGGCAGTGCGCCACCTGTACACCGGCGTTCGCGAACAGCTCAATTTCAGCTTGATTGGTGTGCACGCAATGCACCGCAATCAGGTTCGGACCAAGCAAACCAAGGCGCTGCAAACGTTCAATCGGGCGCATGCCGTGCTGCTTGACACCGTCGTTGACTTCGAAATCGGTTTCGTGGATGTGCATCATGATCTGCACATCCATTTCGCTGGCGATGGTAATAATGCGCTGGATGGTTTGATCGCTTACCGAATAGGGCGCGTGAGGCGCCAGCATCAGCTTTAAACGTGGCTCATTGAGAAACTCTTCACGGGTCGCCGTTGCCCGCGCCAAGTAGGCCTCGGTGTCGGCCGCATAGGGTGTCGCAAATTCCAGAATCGCCCCGCTGACTGACGCGCGCATGCCCGATTGCAGCGCCGCGCGCGCTGCCACATCGTGATAAAAATACATGTCGGCAAAACAGGTGGTGCCTGATCGGATCATTTCTGCTGTGGCCAGCTCAGTGCCGTCGTACACATATTCTGTAGAAAGATGCTTGAGCTCGGCCGGCCAGACATGGTCGTTCAGCCACGTCATGAGCGGTTGATCGTCAGCGAGGCCGCGCATCAGCGTCATCGCCGCGTGGGTATGAAGATTTATCAAACCAGGAATCAACACATGCGTTGCTAAAACGGTTTCCACCGCGCCCGCGTATCGCTTCTTAGCTTCTGTGGTTGGCAGGATCGCCTCAATACGGCCATCAACGATTGCGATGCTGTGGTGTTCAAGGACGGTGGCGCGAGGCTCGACTGGGATGATCCAGCGGGCAGAAATGAGTTGGAGGTCGGAATGTGTGTTCAAAGGAGGGTGCTCGCGATAAAGGGGATGTTGATGATCAGCCTGCGATTATCGCAGCAGTGAGCTTCGTACACCTAAGCTCGCCGCAAAAAAGCTCTGAAATGCGATCAACTCGCTCGGAACGATTGGGTGGATATTTACACCGAGCTTTAGCAGCAAATAACGCCAGCAAGCGACATTACACAAATAGAACGATTCGGGAACTTGGCCAGAAACTAAAAGCCCCGCAGAAGCGGGGCTTTTAACTTGAATCAACCTACTTGCTTGCGTTTACTTATTTGAAACGCCCTTGAACTCGATATCCACACGGCGGTTCTTGGCGCGGCCTTCGGCAGTCTTGTTGGTGGCGACTGGCTGTGTTTCGCCTTTGCCCAAGGTGCTGATCTTTGCTGCTGCGATACCTTGCGAGACCATATAGTCCTTAACTGCTGTGGCGCGACGCTCAGAAAGCTTCTGGTTATAGGCGTCGGTACCGATGGAATCGGTATGGCCGGTTGCGATGATGATTTCAACATCAATCTGCTTCATCTTGGCAATGGCGTCGTCAATCGATTTCTTCCCAGCCGGTTTCAGAACTGATTTGTCAAAGTCAAACAAAGCTTCAGCTTGGATGGTAATACTTGCCTTGACCGCTACCGGTGCTGGTTTAGCCGGTTCAACGGGTGCCTTCGGTGCTTCAACAGGCTTCGGTGCCTCAACTGGTTTTGGTGGCTCCACTTTTTTGGCCACACAGTCGGGGTGATCCACGCTGTTCAGTTCCTGAACGCAGGCACCGGACCCATCGCGAACGGCGTTGCCCTGAGAGTCAAGCAAGTTTGGGGTGACGCCGGCCATTGCGGTGGCCATAAACACAACCGGGGCGGCTGCAAGTAGCTTAGTAATCAGCGAACTCTTCATTTCATACTCCCGAGATAATTAAAGATTTTTGTCGTTGCCAGCGTAGCGGAAAATAAAAAAGCGGGGAATCTGGAGACTAAAAGTGATAGGTGATGCGAGCAAGAGCTTGATTCAATAAAATACAAATCTGCTACTCAATATCAAGCTTAGATGCTTCAAACGCTTGCAAAATGATACACGAATCGTTCTGTTGCATACAAATACGGCCGCGTTTTAGCCCGATCCGCGTAGGTTTAGTTGCAGATAAACAACACACGCGGGCGGCTTAGTCACTCATATTTGGATTATGTGCCTCAAACACCATGGGTAGTACCTGCACCTCCTAGTGAGCCCTAACCAATTGTGGTTTTCAGCCTCTTTCGTGCGTGGCAGATGGATATTTCATGGCGACTGTGTTAAATTATAAAGTTGAACATTTTGTAATTATCTTATAAATCAATGGCTTGCGTCGCAATTAAGACGCAGAGACAAATGCTACATCGTTAAGGTCGGTTTTGAACCAGACTAGGGGCTTGATCAAGCTTAAGCATTTGATTCCCAACACTCGCTCTGTCTCTGAGAAATACCACCAAGCCACGCAACCAACAACAATAGCAACATACTGATCAAAGAAGGCATTATCGTGACCGACCCGCAATTGCCGCAATTTGCCAAAGAGACACACCCGATTTCAATCGAATCGGAGATGCGCACCAGTTATCTTGAATACGCGATGAGCGTCATTGTCGGTCGCGCGCTGCCGGATGTGCGCGATGGCTTGAAGCCTGTACATCGACGTTGCCTGTTTGCAATGTTCGAGCAATCGAACGAATGGAACAAGCCATTCAAGAAATCAGCCCGTATCGTTGGTGACGTGATGGGTAAGTACCATCCCCACGGTGACACCGCAATTTACGACACGATTGTGCGCATGGCGCAAGATTTTTCTTTGCGCTACCCGCTGGTTCAAGGGCAGGGTAACTTCGGTTCGGTTGACGGCGATAATGCGGCGGCAATGCGTTACACCGAAATCCGTATGTCCAAAATCGCCGCTGAATTGCTGGAAGATCTGGATCGCGATACGGTCGATTTTGGCCCGAACTACGACGGCAGCGAGCGTGAGCCGCTGATTCTGCCGGCAAAATTCCCGAACTTGCTGGTTAACGGTTCAGGTGGAATTGCGGTAGGCATGGCCACCAACATTCCGCCACATAATTTGAATGATATTTGTGATGCTTGTTTAGCCGTTCTCGACAATCCGCAAATTGACATTGAGGCGTTGATCGATATTGTCAAAGCGCCCGACTTCCCCACGGCCGGCATTATTTACGGCACCGAGGGCGTGCGCGATGGTTATCGTACCGGTCGCGGTCGAGTCATCATGCGCGCGCGAACACATTTCGAGCCGCTCGAAAAAGGCAGCCGCCAAGCCATCATTATTGATGAGCTCCCGTATCAGGTTAACAAAGCGAACTTGCTGATTAAAATCGGTGAATTGGTGCGCGATAAAAAGCTCGAAGGCGTATCGGATTTACGTGATGAATCCGATAAATCCGGCATGCGCGCCGTGATCGAATTGAAGCGCGGGGAAGTGCCGGAGGTGGTGCTGAATAACCTCTACAAAATGACGCAGATGCAGGATACGTTTGGCATGAACATGGTCGCGATTTGCGACGGTCAACCAAAATTACTGACGCTGAAGCAATTCCTCGAAGCGTTCCTGCGCCATCGCCGTGAAGTAGTCACGCGCCGCACCGTATTTGAGCTGCGCAAAGCCCGTGATCGCGGCCATATTTTGGAAGGTTTGGCGGTCGCATTGTCGAACGTCGATGAGATCGTGGAGCTGATTAAATCTGCGCAAACGCCAGCCGAAGCCAAAGTAAAGTTGATGGGCAAGGTATGGCGCTCAAAGCTGGTCGAGGAAATGCTGGCGCGAACCGCAGCGGATGCAGGCGTGGAAGCCTATCGGCCCGAAGGTTTGGCGAAAGAATTTGGCCTGCACAATAACGGTTATCGTTTATCAGATGTGCAAGCGCAGCGCATTCTTGAGATGCAATTGCAGCGTTTGACCGGTCTCGAGCAAGATAAGATTGTCGCCGAGTACAAAGAAGTAATGGATCGCATTACCGATCTGCTCGATATTCTCTCGAAGCCAGAGAGGGTAAGCGCGATTATTGCGGAAGAATTGAAAGCGATTAAGGAGAAATTTGGCGATAAACGCCGCTCCGAAATCGTCGTCAACGGCCAGCAAATGTCGATGGAAGACCTGATCGCGAAAGAAGAAGTGATCGTCACCATGTCGCACACGGGCTACATTAAGTATCAGCCGGTGGATGATTACCGCTCGCAGAAGCGCGGCGGACGCGGCAAGCAAGCGACGGCGATGAAAGAAGATGATTTCATCGAGACACTATTTATCGCCAACACCCACGATTACGTGCTCTGTTTCTCCAATAAAGGTCGCGTGTATTGGGTAAAAGTGTATGAAATTCCGCAGGGTTCACGCGGCTCGCGTGGCAAGCCGATTGTGAATCTCTTGCAGATGCAAGCCGATGAGAAAATCAGTGCAGTACTGCCCGTAAAAGCCTTTGTTGAAGACAAATTTGTGTTCTTCGCAACCTCGGAAGGCGTGGTCAAGAAAACGGCATTGTCTGATTTCAGCAATCCGCGCAAGGCCGGCATTATCGCGATTGCCTTGGACGAAGGCGATAACCTGATCGGTGTTGCACTTACTGACGGTAAACATGACGTGATGTTGTTCTCGAATGAAGGCAAAGCGGTGCGATTCGAAGAATCTGACGTGCGCTCAATGGGCCGCGACACGCGTGGTGTGCGCGGGATGAATTTGAGTAAAGGCGGCAAGGTGATTTCGATGCTGGTCGCGGAGAATGAAGAAGATTCCGTGCTGACCGCCACCGAAAAAGGCTATGGCAAACGTACCGCGATTTCGGAATACACCCGACACGGTCGCGGCACGCAGGGCATGATCGCGATCCAAACCTCGGCGCGTAACGGCAAGGTGGTCGCCGCTGTGCTGGTGCGGCCGGAAGACGAAATCATGATGATTACCACTGGCGGGGTTCTGATCCGCACTAAAGTAAGGCAAATTCGCGAAATGGGCCGTTCGACTCAGGGGGTGACGCTGATTAATTTGGATGAAGGATCCAAGTTGTCCGGGTTGCAGAAAGTGGTGGAATCTGACGAAGAGGAAAGCACATGAAGGCAATTAAGCATGTTTTAGTGACGGCGATGTTGGGTGCAAGCGTGGCTGCGTTTGCACAGACCTCAGCAACTACTCCTGTGATCGTTACGCCCGAGCAAAAGGCGGCG
Organism: Burkholderiales bacterium; assembly: GCA_038236905.1. Taxonomy (GTDB): domain Bacteria; phylum Pseudomonadota; class Gammaproteobacteria; order Burkholderiales; family Usitatibacteraceae; genus UKL13-2. The sequence continues at coordinate 12,639 of JBBRZG010000046.1, read as the reverse complement.
GTGAAGGAGCTGCTCGACGCGATGGATTTCAAAAAAATGATGTCGCAAATGGTAGGCGCGATGGCGCAAAGCATGCCGCAGATGATGGATCAAATGGTTAGCGCAAGCGACACATCCATGACGGCGGAGCAAATAGCGGAGGCGCGAAAGCTGGCAGCGAAATCGAATGAATCCGCGACGAAGGCCATAATTGATATTTACAACGATCCGCAAATTGTTCAGGGTATGGAAGACATCATGGCGCGTGCATATGGCAGCGCCTTCGCGGTTGATGAAATCAGAGCGATTACGGCGTTTTATTCAAGCCCGGCTGGGAAGAAAATGTTGGCAACCCAGCCACAAATCATGCAACAGAGCATGCCGGAAATGATGGCGTTGATTACGCCGCGTATGAGAGAAGTAATGGGCAAAATGGCAAAGGATATTACTGAGCGGGCTAAACAACAAGGCAAAACCAGCGCAGCACCGGTAAAGAAATAGCCCGGCTTTTTATATGCTTGGTGTGATGCGCCGTTTCATCTTTCAGCTTAAATTAAGCCTTGGGTGAGCCCGAATCGAACCTAAGTTTTATCGAATTAACTCCAGCATCAGCCCGAATGGGTTGATGCTTTTTTTATGGCGAGCCCGTAAATTGACAGTAAACCATACGCTGTGATATGGTCGCCCATATGAAAACAACGCTTGAGATATCCGACAACCTTTTTCGTCGCGCAAAAAAGCTTGCCGAGAAAGAAGGTAAGACCTTTAAGACCGTCGTCGAAGAAGCGCTCGTCACCCGCTTGGAGGCGCGCGAGCAGGTTTCCGCACCGTATCAGCTTGATATCCCGGTCGTGTCGGGTGAAATTCATCCTGAATTCGTTAACGCGCCGTGGGACAAAATTCGCGACGAGATTTACCCATATCCGTTTTCGATTGTGCCGCAATCGCCGCCCCAGATAGCAGCAAAAGGGCGCAAGCCCTCGTGATCGCAGTAGATACAAATCTGCTCGTCTACGCGACTAGAGCCGAGTATCCATTTCACGAAGAAGCCCACCGCGCTTTGACTGAGCTGGCCGCGTCAGGCGCGCGTTGGACAATTCCGTGGCCGTGCGCGCACGAGTTCCTCGGTGTGGTCACCAACGCGAGAATCCATCGCCCCACCACGCCGCATAATCAGGCTATGCAATTTCTCTGGAACTGCGCGAAATTTCCCGCGTTCCGGTTTGTTGGTGAAGGGGAGGGCTATCTCGATATCCTCGACGGGCTGCTTGAGAAATCCAAAGCGTCTGGAGGGATGATCCATGATGCAAAAATAGCGGCAATTTGTATTCATCATGGCGTGTCGGAACTCTGGACGGCTGATCGTGATTTTTCGCGTTTCCCAAAATTAAAAACCCGCAACCCTTTGGTCAAGAAATAATGCGCGTCTTCAACTTTTCCGCTGGTCCCGCCGCACTCCCCACTGAGGTCCTGCTTCAAGCGCAAGCTGAATTGCTCGACTTCAAAGGCACCGGCATGTCAGTGATGGAAATGAGTCATCGCGGCGGTGTGTTTATGGACGTCGCGCGTGAGGTTGAGCGCGATTTTCGGGAGTTATTAAAAGTCCCGGAAAATTACAAAGTATTGTTTTTGCAAGGCGGAGGGAAAGGCGAATTCGCCCTCGTTCCGCTCAATTTGTTACGCGGCAAAACCCGTGCAGATTATGTGAACACAGGTCTCTGGTCGAGTGGCGCGATCAAGGAGGCCGGGAAATATTGTGAGGCCGTCACCATTGCCTCATCCGAACATAAAAAGTTCACATACGTGCCTGCGCAGGATGCTTGGAAACCCAATAGGGACGCGGCGTTTCGCCATATTTGTACGAACGAAACGGTGCATGGCGTGGAGTATTTTTGGACGCCAGAAATTGATGATGACGTGCCGCTGGTCGCGGATATGTCATCGCATATTTTGTCGAGGCCGATGGATGTTGCCAAATATGGTTGCATCTATGCGGGCGCACAGAAAAATATTGGCCCGTCCGGTTTGACGATCGTGATCGTGCGCGAGGATCTGCTGGGGCACGCGCATCCAATGACGCCATCTGTATTCGATTACACGCAGCAGGCGGCGAGCGATTGGATGCTGAATACCCCGCCGACCTTCGCTGTTTACTTGGCGGGGCTGACATTTAAATGGTTGAAGGCGCAGGGCGGCTTAAGGGCGATGGAAACGAAAAATATCGCCAAAGCGAAACTGCTTTACGATTGCATCGACGGCTCCGGTGGGTTTTATCGAAATAATGTCGCGGTAGAAAATCGTTCGCGCATGAACGTGCCCTTTTTCTTGCGCGATGAATCGCTAAACGCGAAATTTCTGGAAGCTTCAATTGCAGCAAATCTGGCAGGACTGAAGGGTCACAAAGCGATTGGCGGCATGCGCGCATCGATTTATAACGCGATCTCCCTCGAAGCGGTTGAAGCCTTGGTAAACTTCATGCAGACTTTTCAAGCGCAATTTGCAGAGCAGCGCTGAAATAATTTGTCTCTCTCGATAGTCTGAGGCGGCTGGATCAGGTCTGATATCGTTTGGCACTGAAGTAGCGATCCTCAATTACACATCCTATGAATAACGATCTCTCGCAACTCCGCACTGAAATTGATGCCCTCGACGGTGAAATTTTGAAGCTTCTGAACGCCCGCGCAGCCCTGGCTCGCAAAGTGGGCTCGCTGAAAATTGGTCAAGCCTACCGCCCTGAGCGTGAAGCAGAGGTGCTGCGACGGATCAAATCGATTAACGAAGGCCCGCTTCCCGATGAAGTGGCCGCGCGGTTATTTCGCGAAATTATGTCGGCGTGTTTGGCATTGGAGCGGCCCATCACCGTCGCGTATTTGGGTCCTCGCGGCACATTCAGCGAACGCGCTGTTATCAAACATTTTGGCGAGGGCGCGGACGCGCAGCCTGCCGCCAGTATTGACGAGGTGTATCGGTCGGTAGAATCTGGCGCAGCTGATTTTGGGGTGGTCCCGGTGGAGAATTCGACTGAAGGTGCAGTGGGGCGCTCGCTTGATTTGATGCCTCAAACACCATTGAAAATTTGTGGCGAAGTGTTGATTCGTATCCACCACCATTTAATGGCGACGACGGTCGTCGACATGAGCGCAATTCAGCGCGTCTTTTCGCATGGCCAGTCGCTGGCGCAGTGTCACGAATGGCTCAATGCAAACTTGCCGCACGCTGAGCGCGTGGCGGTGTCGTCAAATGCGGAAGCCGCGCGCAGAGCCGCGCTAGAGCCATTTTCGGCTGCGGTGGCCGGTGAAATGGCGGCCTCGCATTACCAGCTCGCCATTCTTGCTTCAAATATCGAAGATGAACCCAACAACACGACGCGCTTTTTAGTGCTGGGCAACTATGAGCCCAAACAATCTGGCTTCGATAAAACCTCCCTCGTGCTCTCGGCCACCAATCGTGCCGGTGCGGTTTATGAAATGCTCACCCCATTCGCGCAACGCGGCGTATCGATGAGCAAATTCGAGTCCCGACCATCAAAAGTGGCGCTGTGGGATTACTTGTTTTTTGTTGATATTGAAGGCCATTTGGCGGATACGAATGTGTCCGATGCACTCGTCGAAATCAAGAAAATTGCGGGTTATGTGAAAGTGCTGGGTTCGTATCCGACCGCGGTTTTATAAATTTATTTTGTGAAAGTAGCACCATGAATCTCTCTGATTTAGCACCCCAATATATTCGTGACATCGCACCCTATCAGCCGGGCAAACCCACCTCCGAGCTTGCGCGAGAGTTAGGCCTTAACGAAGCCGATATTGTTAAATTAGCCTCAAATGAAAACCCGCTCGGCGTGAGTCCAAAAGCACTCGTGGCGATTCAAAAAGCGTTGCCGGAATTAGCGCTATATCCGGATGGAAACGGCTTCGAGTTGAAAGCCACCATCTGCAAAAACCGTGGCGTCGCGATGGAACAAATTGTTCTTGGTAACGGCTCAAACGATATCTTAGAACTCGCCGCCCGAACCTTCCTCGTGCCGGGCGAAGCGGCTGTTTATTCGCAACATGCTTTTGCGGTCTATCCGCTCGCGGTCAAAGCCGCCGGCGGGCGCGGGATTGAAGTCCCTGCCGTTAATTTTGGCCACGATCTTGACGCGATGCTTGCGGCCATACTTGCCGCCGCTGGCGACGTGAAGCTCGCGTTTGTAGCCAATCCGAATAATCCGACGGGGACATTTATTGGAGCCACGCTCATGCATGACTTTCTATCGAAAGTGCCGCGCGGCGTGATTGTGGTGCTCGACGAAGCCTACACAGAATATCTGCCGCTCGAGCTGCGCAACAAAACAGAGGACTGGCTGGCCGAATTTCCAAATCTAATTATTTCGCGCACGTTTTCAAAAGCCTACGGACTCGCGGGCCTGCGCGTCGGCTACGGGTTGGCTCACCCGGACGTGATTCAGTTATTCAATCGCGTCCGCCAGCCATTCAACGTCAACCAGCTCGCGCAAGTCGCCGCCGCTGCCGCACTCAATGATGATGAATTTATTCAGGCGAGCTTTGACGTCAACACGCATGGCATGGCGCAATTAACGAATGCTTTCAAAAAAATGGGCCTGGAATTTATCCCTTCGTTTGGTAATTTTGTCTGCGTAAAAGTGGGCGATGCCGGGCCTATATTCCAAAAGCTGTTGAAGCAGGGCGTGATCGTGCGGCCCGTTGCCAGCTATGGCATGCCCGAATATTTGCGTATCTCAATCGGGACTGAAAGCCAGAATGCGCGCTTTCTTGAAACGCTTACGCTGGCTTTGGGTCGATAGTGTTTCTGTCAGCGAGCCGCGAAGCATCGCCCACAGCGTTGAGTATTTTAAGATGCCAGGCTCGGAACGCCGCTCTGGCAGCCATTCTTAAGGCAAAATGCTCCAAGATGCCGACCAATATTGGCTCACAGGCCAATGCCGTTTCAAAAATGGCAGCATGATTAAATTAAAACGCGTCGTCGTGATGGGTGTCGGGCTCATCGGCGGATCATTTGCGTTGGCTTTAAAACGCGCTTCAATAGTGGAAGAAGTCATCGGAGTTGATCGAAGCGACGCTGCGCTGAACGACGCGCTGCGGCTTAAGGTGATTGATCGTGCGCTATCACTTTCAGATGCGCCAGATTATGTTGGAGCCGCTGATTTGGTTTTACTGGCGGTGCCGGTGGGGCAAATGGCAGCTGCGTTCGCGCTGATTGAGCCGCTTCTTGGCGATTACACCATCGTCATGGATTGCGGGAGCACCAAGCAAGATGTGATCGCTGTGGCGGTTGAGAAATTAGGCAAAAAAATTGCGCGGTTCGTGCCTGCCCATCCGATTGCGGGACGTGAATCTTCGGGCGTAACATCCGCCGATGAGACCTTGTTTGACGGCAAAAATGTGGTGCTCACGCCCCTTTCCGAAAACACCGCCGAGGCCGTTTCACGTGTTGAAGACATCTGGCGCGCATGCGGCGCGAAAGTGGTGTCGATGTCAGCATCTGCGCACGACGCGGTGTTTGCCGCTGTGAGCCATTTGCCGCATATGCTGGCATTCGCGTTGGTCGATGAGCTGGCTGCGCGCCCGAACGCGAAATCGCTGTTTTCATTCGCGGCATCCGGTTTTCGCGACTTCACTCGTATCGCCGGATCAAGCCCTGAAATGTGGCGTGATATTGCGCTCAATAATCGTGATGCCTTGTTAACCGAAATGGACGCCTATATTGCCAAGACCCAGCATTTGCGCGCCTTGATCGCCAATGCGGATATGGCAGAATTGAGCGCATTGATGACCCGCTCGCGTGATGCAAGAGCACAATGGCTGGTGGGGGATCTTGATCGTTTTCGTGATGGGACAGCTTGAGTACCGGTTCGAATAAAAATTTAATATGTCAAAACTTGAATCGATAAATATTGGCCCGTTTACAAAAGCGCAGGGCACCGTCATCCTGCCCGGCTCGAAAAGTATTTCAAATCGCACGCTGCTGCTGGCCGCCATGTGCGAGGGTGAAACCGTTGTGCGCAATTTATTGAAATCTGACGATACCGATGTGATGCTGGCCGCATTTGGCAAGCTCGGTGTCGCCGCTAAATCGCTCGGTGGGGGCGATTATTGCGTCACCGGGTGCGGCGGGAGTTTTCCCAACAAGCAGGCAGATTTGTTTTTAGGTAATGCGGGAACCGCGTTTCGTCCACTGACCGCGGCGCTCGCGTTTCAGTCCGGCTATTACAAATTATCGGGCGTGGCGCGCATGCATGAACGCCCGATTGGCGATCTGGTGGATGCCTTGAATAGTATCGGTGCACAAATTAAATGCACACAGAATGCGGGCTTTCCGCCGCTGGAAATTGCGCCTAACCAACCGTCAGAAGTTAGCCGCGTGAAAGTGCGTGGCGATGTGTCGAGTCAATTTTTGACGGCGCTATTAATGGCGCTGCCGTTGCTGAAACGGCGTGTCACGGTCGAAGTAGTTGGCGAGCTGATCTCGAAGCCGTACATTGAGATTACGCTTAATTTGATGGCGCGATTCGGCGTGACAGTGCAGCGAGATCACTGGCGCGAATTCGTCATTGCGGATGATGCCGCATACAAATCGCCGCGCGAAATTCATGTCGAGGGTGATGCTTCAAGCGCATCTTATTTTCTGGCGGCGGGCGCGATTGCGGGTGGTCCGTTAAGGGTGACGGGCGTTGGCAAAACCAGTATTCAAGGCGATGTGCGATTTGCCGAAACGCTCGCGTTGATGGGCGCCACGGTCACGATGGGTGACGATTGGATTGAAGCTGGGCGAGCAGGCGTTGCCCCCGATCCCAGCGTTACGGTGCAAGCGGGTGAAAGAGCAAAGCGGCTTCGTGCGATTGATGTAGATCTGAACCACATTCCCGATGCGGCCATGACGATTGCGATTTGCGCACTATTTGCGGAAGGTACAACCACTATTCGCAACATCGCCAGCTGGCGTGTCAAAGAAACGGATCGCATCAGCGCAATGGCAAATGAGTTACGAAAAGTGGGCGCGACGGTGGTGGAGGGCGCTGACTATATTTCAGTTACGCCGCCCGAAAAACTGATCGCCAATGCAAAAATCGACACCTACGACGATCACCGCATGGCCATGTGCTTCTCATTGGTGGCACTGGGCGGCGTGCCGATTACGATCAACGATCCCGGGTGCGTGGCAAAAACATTTCCAAATTATTTTCCTGTTTTCTCGACCGTCGCGAGCTAGGGTAACCCCTATACGGTTAACCCTGTAATTCAAGCGCTCTGAGTTAATTTCAGCGCGTCGGCATGAAATGCAATGTGTTTCTCCATAAACGACGCGATAAAATAGTAGCCATGGTCATAACCTGCATGGCGCTCCATCGTCAATGGCTGGCCCGCACTCTTGCATGCGGCTTCAAATTCATGTGGATGCAATTGCGCTTCTAGAAATTTATCGCCCAATCCTTGATCGATCAAAATGCCGTGAGGAAAAGGGAAGGGCGTCTTCATTTCGCGCATCAGCATGCTTGCATCATGTTTCGCCCATTCAGTTTTGTCGGTCCCCAGATAGCGGGAAAAAGCTTTTTCGCCCCAAGCGCATTTGGTGGGGGCGGCGATGGGCGCGAACGCTGAAACTGATTTGAAAATGTCGTGATGGCGTAGCGCCAAAGTCAGCGCACCATGCCCGCCCATCGAGTGCCCGAAAATACCCAGTCGGTCGTTATCCGCGGTAAAATTAGCGACGATCAGATCGCACAATTCTTCGACGATGTAGCTTTCCATTCGAAAGTGTTTTGACCACGGTGCGGCAGTGGCGTCGAGATAAAAGCCGGCGCCCTCACCAAAATCCCAATCGGCAGTCGCGCCTTCGATGCCGGTTCCACGCGGGCTGGTATCAGGGGCGATCAGCATCATTCCGTGCTTTGCCGCGTATTTTTGCGCGCCTGCTTTGATCGGAAACGTTTCCTCATTGCAGGTTAAGCCGGCGAGATAGAACAGTGCAGGCACCTTCCCGGTTTTGGCTAAGTCTTTCATGCCCGGCGGCACATACACCGAAAATTTCATCGGCAAACCAATCACCGACGATCGGTGTTGATAAAAACCTTGTGTGCCGCCGAAAGATGCGTGCTCGCTGATGGTTTCAATCATGCTAATACAGCACCACCGAGCGAATCGATTCACCGCGTTTCATTAGATCAAAACCTTCATTGATTTTTTCGAGTGGCATCGTGTGCGTGATGAGATCGTCGATATTCAATTTGCCTTCCATATACCAATCGACAATTTTCGGCACGTCGGTGCGTCCACGTGCCCCGCCAAACGCAGACCCTTCCCACACGCGACCGGTAACGAGCTGGAACGGGCGGGTGGAGATTTCAGCGCCTGCCTCGGCTACGCCAATGATGATCGAGCGGCCCCAGCCCTTATGGCAACATTCCAGCGCCTGACGCATGGTTTTCGTATTGCCGATACATTCAAAGCTATAGTCCGCGCCGCCGTCTGTGAGCTGAACAATTGCATCGACGACATTCTCGTGTTCCTTCGGATTGATAAAGTGCGTCATGCCGAATTTGCGCGCCATTGCTTCACGTGCGGGGTTCAAATCTACCCCGATAATTTTGTCTGCACCCACCATCTTGGCACCCTGGATTACGTTCAGCCCGATGCCACCGAGGCCGAACACCACCACGTTCGCCCCTGCTTCAACTTTTGCTGTAAAAATCACCGCGCCTACGCCGGTAGTCACGCCGCAGCCGATGTAACAAACTTTATCGAATGGCGCATCTTCGCGGATTTTAGCCAAAGCGATTTCCGGTGCGACGATGTAGTTCGAAAACGTGGAGGTGCCCATGTAATGAAAAATCGGCTTGCCGTCGATGGAAAAGCGGCTGGTGCCATTGGGCATCAAGCCTTTGCCCTGGGTGGGGCGAATTGCCTGACAAAGATTGGTTTTGCGCGACAGGCAAAATTTGCATTGCCGACATTCGGGTGTGTACAGCGGAATAACGTGATCACCTTTTTTGAGTGATGTGACGCCCGCACCCACTTCCACCACAATGCCTGCGCCTTCATGACCGAGAATCGATGGAAATATCCCTTCTGGATCCGCGCCTGAAAGCGTGTAGTAGTCTGTATGGCAAATCCCTGTCGCCTTGATTTCTACCATCACCTCACCGGCTTGTGGCCCTTCTAGATCAACTTCTTCAATGGTAAGCGGTGCGCCCGATTTCCAGGCAATTGCGGCTTTTGTTTTCATGCTGGGTTCCTTATTCGGTTGTAAATCATCAACCCATATTATCGAGGAAAAGACTTGAAGTTGTTGCAGTGTGACGGTCGGAATGGGAAGTTTCGTTAGTTTCTTGAGGCGGCTCAACATCGAAAAGTAAAATTGGATTCAGCATAAAGCTTATTGTTATTTCTCGACCTGTTTTGATGCGATAACCCACGCCATGCCCAATTGAACGGGGCTAGCAACTGATCGGCACAAATGCACATCGCATCAGTCGCACAAATCACTTAAGTGTGCGAATTGCTCACAACGAAATTTCTGAAATGTTCTTGTGTGATTTTGTTCAGCTAAGGGACGAAATTTAGCCAAAGGCTTGAAAAGCGCAAAGAAAGTCACATCTCTTGTTGCGAACGCTTCTTATTACGGCTATTATCTGTAATAAGAATGATTCGTATGTAACTGCGCAGGGCGAATATGGATGCCGTGTCCCGTCAAGCGACCGAAATTAGCACATTAGTTTAAGCAGTGTATGACCAGTTTTCCAAGCGCAATCCCGCGCATTCGAGGGCGTCGAGAATATGTATATCTGCATTTGTAACGCGGTTACCGAACGTGAAATTCATCATGCGGTGGAGCTTGGCTGTACGAGCTACAAGAAATTACACAATGAATTGGGTGTGGGTAGTGGCTGTGGCAAATGCAAGAAGGAAGCGACCCGGGTGGTGAAAGACCACGTGGCTGAAGTGCGCGCAATGGAAAGCGGTTGCAGCGGATTTAATCTTTCACTTTAGATCGAGACTGGATGCAGACCGCATAAAAACGGCCTCGACAGACGAGGCCTTATTGCTTTTTATTTCAGTTTTTTGGGCGGCATTTTTATCGTTTACGAACCTACGTAAATCATTCAGCTTCACCGATTTGTGTTTGTAAATAGTTTTGAATGCCTATTTTGCCGATGAGTTCTTGTTGTGTTTCGATCCAGTCAATGTGCTCTTCGGTGTCGTCAAGGATCATTTGAAATATTTCGCGGCTGACAAAATCACGCGCAGATTCGCAGTAAACAATCGCGTCTTTTACCACGGTCTGCGATGCGTATTCGAGTTTTAAATCGGCTGACAATGCTTCTGGAACGTTTTCACCGATGGCAATTTTGTGCATGTCTTGCAAGTTAGGCAAACCATCCAGCATAAGGATTCGCTCTATCAATTTGTCCGCATGTTTCATTTCGCCGATCGACTCTTCGTATTCTTTTTTACCCAGTGCCGCGAGGCCCCAGTGCTTGTAAATACGCGAGTGTAGGAAATATTGATTGATCGCCGTGAGCTCATTGGTGAGCTGTTTGTTTAAATGTTTAATGACAACTTTATCGCCCTTCATGGCATGACCTTTTAGCTTTAAGAATGTGACGCATAGTAATTTGTTTGGGGGCTCAAAAAAAGTGGTGGCCGCCGATTGTAATTGCGGTTAAGAATGAAATTGAGAATTGATCGCATCTGTAGATGACACATTTGAAAAATTAGTGATGGAAATTCCCAAAGAACTTCGCGAATCTGGCCTGAAAGCCACGCTCCCCAGATTAAAAATCTTGGAGCTGTTTCAGCGTGCCGAACACAGCGCGCCGAACGGGACTAGGCATATGTCAGCCGAGGATGTTTACCGTCATTTGCTCAATGAAAATCTTGAGGTCGGATTGGCCACTATTTACAGGGTGTTAATGCAGTTCGCCGAGGCGAAGATTTTGCTACGCCGTCAATTTGACGGTGAGCGCGCCGTTTTTGAAATAAATGCCAGCGAGCACCATGATCATATGGTGTGTGTCAGTTGCGGCAAGGTTGAGGAGTTTTTTGACAAGGCGATCGAAGAGCGTCAAATGCTTCTGGCTAGGCAACGTGGCTTTACCTTGCGCGACCACTCGCTTTCGCTATATGGCTTATGTCAAGATTGTGCAACGCGTGATCGCGGATCGCCGGGGGCTGCATTATCCGGGGCGATGCTTTCTCAACACTCGCCATCAGGCTCTGCGCGACTGAATTTAAAGTCGCACAAATAGCGGCCAACGATGATGATTTCTGATCCTCTAGCGTCCGACGCCATAACTGTTTCTCCGACTGCACCGTCGGTTGTTTCGTCTCGTTCGTCGCTTTCGACACTAGCGCCCCTAGAGCCTCTAAAGCCACTCGTGTCTCAAGGGTCCAAGCTCACGCTAGATCAATTGTCCAAAGGTGCACGGGCCGTCATCACGCACATCGACGCCAATCCGCAAGGCAGCGAGATAGCATTGCGACTGATGGAGCTGGGGTTTGTCGAAGGCGAGGTTGTCAGGGTGGTGGCCAAGGGATATTTTGCGGGCGCGCCGACTGCGGTGCGAGTGGGCGGCACTACATTTGCGTTGCGACGGTTTGAAGCGGCGCTCATTTCAGTTGTGCCGCTTACGCAGCCGGCGTTTGCATCGGCGACACAGGCGGATGAGTCTGAAATAACATGAGCGCCGTCACCCAATTACCGAATCGCAGCCCTGAGGATGCGCCGAAAGCCACTAAAGCAGCGGATAAAACCGATACGGCGTCAAAGTTGATCGCCTTGGTTGGCAACCCAAACTGCGGTAAAACCGCACTGTTCAATCGGCTCACCGGCGCGCGCCAAAAGGTTGCAAACTACGCGGGAGTTACAGTTGAACGCAAAGAAGGCAGTTTTGTTTCTCCCGCTGGTCGCGCATGGCGCGTGCTTGATTTGCCCGGTGCCTACAGCCTTAATGCCACCACACCCGACGAGGCAATAACTCGCGATGTCGTGATGGGTAATCGCCGTGATGAGCCTGCGCCAGCGTTCATTGTCTGTGTGGTTGATGCCACCAATCTGAACCTGAATTTACGCATGGTGCTCGAACTGAAACGCCTTGGTAAGCCGATGTTGCTGGCGTTGAACATGAGCGATGTCGCCCAAAAGCGCGGTATTAAAATTGATCGCGCAAAACTGAGCCATGAACTCGGTGTGCCCGTGGTTGAAACGGTCGCGGTCCGCGCAGGCGGCGTCGTCGATATGGTTCGCTTTCTGGATCAATTTGAGCCGCCGATCTTGAACGCAGACAACGTGCTTGCAGAGGCAGCTCAGCCTACTCCAGCCGCGCCGCTGTCCCCCTCGGAAGCGCATGCTGAGGTTCGTCGCTTGCTAAAGGCCTGCGTCGATACGCGAGTCCAAACCGGGACCTACACAGACGCGATCGATGCGGTTGTTTTGCATCCGGTAATGGGTTTGGTCTTGCTCGCGGTTTTGATGTTTCTAGTGTTTCAGGCCGTGTTTAGTTGGGCTAAATTGCCGATGGACGCGATTAAAGATAGTGTGACTTGGGGCGGTGCTCAGCTGGGTGCGTTGCTGCCTGTCGGCATGCTGCGCAGTTTGCTGGTCGAAGGCATAATCGGCGGCGTGGGCAGCGTATTAGTTTTT
>JBBRZG010000045.1:0-24601 GCA_038236905.1 Burkholderiales bacterium | reverse complement strand
TGGTCGAGAATGCGGTTTATCACGGCATCGAGCCGCGTGATTCACCGGGTGAGTTGCGGATTGTGATCGAGCCCAAGGGCAATCAGGTGGTGATTCGCCTCACCAATCCGTTTCAGCCGGGCTCCACGAATGTGTCTGGTAACAGGATGGCGATTGCGAATATCAAGGAGCGCTTGCAGCTACACTTCGATGCAGAGGCGAGCCTCAAGGCCGATATCGTCAAGGATCAGTACATTGTCACCATTGCCATGCCCAATGTTAATCGTGAGCCGTAAGCAGAAAAGGTTGAACTGGAAGCCATGAACACAATCAGCCGGATATTGATCGTTGATGATGAAGCGCCGGCCCGCCGCCGCCTCCGTGATTTGCTGGATGATTGCCGCGAAGAGTTCGCGCTGGTGATCGCAGATGAAGCGGCAAATGGGGTCGAGGCGATTGAAATTATCAACAATGGCGCAATCGATATTGTGTTGACGGATATCCGCATGCCGTTGATGGACGGGCTCGAAGTGGCGCGGCACGTTGCCAAGCTCGACAGTCCGCCCAAACTTGTCTTTACCACTGCGTTTGATGAATACGCGGTGAAGGCGTTTGAACTTAACGCGATTGATTATCTGTTGAAGCCGATCAAGAAGGAGCGTCTGCTGGCGGCACTGAAAAAGGCAAGTGCGGTGCGGATTGCGCAGGCCGAAGCCGTTGCAGTCGCCACTAAAGCGCGGCGCAAGCATTTGTCTATACACGAGCGTGGCAAAATTATTTTAGTGCCCGTGGATGACATTATTTTTTTACGCGCCGAGCTGAAATATGTGACGGTTAAAACGCTCGCGAAAGAATATTTGTTGGAAGAGTCGCTCACGAAACTGGAAGAGGAATTTGGTGAAATGTTCGTGCGCATTCATCGCAGCGCGCTGATTGCCCGCAATGCGGTTGCCGGATTTGAAAAGGTGAGCGCGAATGCGGCGTCGCTCAATGAGCAAGGCGTCGAACTTGCTCATTCGACCGAGGCAGACAAGGATAAAGACAAAGAGGAATCCGGCGGCTCTCACTGGGTGGTGGTGCTCAAAGGGGTGGAGGAGAAATTGCCGGTATCGCGCCGGCAGCAGCATGTGATCCGTGAGTTTTAGACCGCCTTTCTTGTCCAGCTGATCACGCCCGAGAGCCAATACTTTGGAATCATCAATCATTACCAATCTATTGCTGCCGATGGCGCTGGGCATCATCATGCTGGGCCTCGGCTTGTCGCTCACGGTGGATGATTTTATGCGTGTAATGCGGTATCCCAAAGCCATACTGGCCGGGCTTTTTATACAAATATTTGTACTGACTGGCATCTGTTTTGCCATCTGTGTGGCATTCAAATTGCCGCCAGCGTTAGCGGTCGGGATGATGTTGCTGGCGGCGGCACCGGGCGGGGCGACGGCCAACATTTACAGCCACTTGGCAAACGGGGATGTTGCGCTGAATATCACGCTGACCGCGGTAAGCAGTGTGTTGTCGCTGTTGACATTGCCGGTTATTGTTGGCTTTTCGCTGCAATATTTCATGGGCAATGAACAGATTGTGCCGCCGCCATTTAAGAAGGTGATCGAGGTCGGCGTGATGATTCTGGGCCCGGTGATAGCAGGCATGTTGGTGCGTGCGATGGCCAAGGAATTTGCGGCGAAAATGGAAAAGCCAATTCGTGTGTTTTCAGTCTTGCTGCTGGCCGGACTGGTCATCGCGTTGCTATCGCAAAGCTGGACGGTGGTGGCGGCCTCATTTGCGACGGTTGGTTTGGCCTGCCTGTTGTTTAATCTGGCGTCGCTCGGCGTGGGCTACGCCGCCCCGCTGGCGCTGAAATTGCCGAAACGCCAGGCCGTGGCGATCGCGATGGAAATCGGTATTCACAACGGCACGCTGGCAATTTATATTGCCATCAATATTTTGGCCAACAACGCTATGTCGATTCCCGCCGCGATTTATTCGCTCATTATGTTTTTGACGGCGGCCCTGTTTGCGACTTGGCTAAATCGGGCGAAATGAAACCCTTTAAGTAGCGGGTGTTTTGACGCATAAATGGTTCGAAATGCCCGCAGATATTAGCGTTTACGTTCTCGCGAAGCAGTTTTTTGGTTTTCTATTAAGGTAATTTATGTCGCTGCTGCTTTCACTTCTCGAAACCCGTGTGTTGGGTGTGCTGGTGGAAAAACAATGCACCGTGCCGGACTCGTATCCGCTAACGCTCAATTCATTGGTGTCGGGCTGCAACCAGAAAAACAATCGTGCGCCATTGCTCAGCGCCAGCGACGAAGAAGTTCAGCTCGCGATCGATTCATTGAAAGCGCGATCATTCATCGTTGAATCCAGTGGCGGCCGCGTGATGCGTTATGCGCACAACGTCGGCCGGGTATTGCGGATTCCCGAACAATCGGTCGCCCTGCTGGCGACCATGCTGTTACGAGGCCCACAGACCGCAGCCGAATTACGAATCAATGCCGAGCGCCTGCACAAGTTTGCCGACATCAGTGCGGTCGATGGATTTCTGGAGGAGTTGAGCAACCGTGCGGACGATGTGGGTGGCGCGCTGGCCGTCAAGCTGGGGAAACTCAGCGGTGCCCGCGAAGCACGCTGGATGCACTTGCTGTCCGGCGTGCCGGCTATTGAGGCCGTTGATGCCACCGAACTTTCCGCATCCGCGGCCGCAGGACTCAATATCAGCGTGTCTGAAATTGCCACACTCAAATTGCAAGTGGCGCGTCTTGATGATGAGTGCGCTGAATTGCGCGGCCTCGTAGACCGGCTCTATCGCGAGTTGGGTGTCAGTCGCTAGTTTTTTTGTCGCTTAATCACCTTCGGCCGAGCACTCAACCGCGCTTCATGTGAACGCGCCGCAGGCACCTTGTCTGCCTGACAATTCTAAATCTGCTTGTCGCTACCCGGCAACACTGGCAACATGGTTTGGCGTGCCATCGAGCGAGCTAAATCTGGTGTTCCCCAATTTGAATAGATTCTCGGCTTCAAATTTAGGATTCATGGCTTAACAATTCTTCCCGGAGGGGCAGTCTTGCGCGGTGTGTTAAATTGCATCGCGATGAATCAGAACTCCAAAAATGCATTGTTGGTAAAGCGTTCGCTGGCAAGTGTGTGGCATCCCTGCTCGCAGATGAAGCACCATGAGTTCAGCCCGATGATACCGATCGCGAGCGGATGCGGCGTGTGGCTGATTGATGCAGATGGCAATCGGTATCTTGATGCCGTCAGTTCGTGGTGGGTCAATTTGTTCGGGCACGCGAATCCGCGCATCAACGCCGCGCTAAAAAATCAGCTTGAGACGCTCGAGCACACCATGCTGGCCGGTTTCACCCATGAGCCTGCCATCGAGCTCGGCGAGCGTCTCGCCAAGCTCACCGGTTTGGGCCACGCGTTCTATGCAAGTGATGGCGCAAGTGCGGTGGAGATCGCGTTAAAAATGAGTTTTCATTTTTGGCGTAACCAAGGACAACCGGCCAAACAGAAGTTTGTCAGCCTGAAGAATAGCTACCACGGCGAAACGCTCGGTGCGCTGGCGGTGACGGATGTAGCCATTTTTCGGGATGCGTATGGGCCGCTGCTAAACAATAATCTGATTGTTGATTTCCCCGGCGGTATGGCTCAAACGCCAATATCCACGGGCATCTCCAGCCACGGCACCCCAAGCTCCGCTTCCACCTTGCCGTTTGAGGCATGCTGCCCTGAATGTGTTGTCGATGCGGGGCTACAGCTTGAGCGTTTGTTTGCATCTCGCGCAGGCGAAATTGCCGCGCTGATTCTGGAGCCGCTGGTGCAGGGCGCGGCCGGGATGCGGATGTATCATCCGGACTACCTAAAAAAAGCGCGCGAATTATGCACAAAATATAGCGTGCATTTGATTGCCGATGAAATCATGACCGGCTTTGGGCGCACGGGGACGATGTTCGCCTGCGAGCAGGCCAACATTCAGCCTGATTTGATGTGCTTGTCGAAAGGCATTACCGGCGGGTATCTGCCGTTGTCCTGCGTATTGTCGACCGACCAAATTTACGCCGCCTTTTATCACGATGACACGGCGCGTGGTTTTTTGCATTCGCATTCGTATACCGGGAGCGCATTGGCTTGTCGCGCCGCGCTCGCCACGCTGGACATCTTCGCGGCTGATCGCGTGATTGAACATAATCGTATCAACGCGGCAAGATTAACCGAGCTTGCGAAGCCGCTCATGGCGCATAGCCGGGTCAAAAACTTTCGTCACCTTGGCATGATCTGGGCATTTGACGTTGAAACCAATGATCCCGCATTTGCGCGCAAAATATTTGCCGCCAGCTTGCGGCGCGGCGTGATGTTGCGGCCTATCGCTAGTGCTATTTATTTTATGCCGCCGTACGTTATTACTGATGAAGAGTTTGGGTATTTGGTGGCGCAAACGCTGGCGGTCATTGATGAGGTTTGTGCCATGACGATTGCGGCGTGATGTTAAAACTCACGATGTCCAAGCCAGCCGGCGCGTTTTTTTCCGCGCTTTTTTTTCCCGCCGTTAGCGCCTTGGCTCATGCGCAGTTAGTGACGCCGAGCGCAGCACCGCAACCTGCAACGCTGCCTACGTCGGTGATGGATGTTTTTAGAAAAACCAACGTGCCGCTCGAAAACGTAGCGGTTTTCATCAAAGAGGTAAACGCCCGCGAGCCATTGTTGACACTTAATCCGGATAAGTCGATGAACCCGGCGTCGGTCATGAAGCTTTTTACGACCTTCGCCGGCCTTGAATTATTGGGGCCGGGATACGCGTGGAAAACCGAAGTCTATGCGGGCGGCGAAATCCGCAACGGCGTGTTGAAGGGCGATTTGATTTTAAAAGGCGGTGGCGATCCCAAGTTAACGGTTGAACGGTTTTGGCTGCTGCTTAAACAATTGCGCGAGCGCGGGCTGCAATCTATTCGCGGAGATCTGATATTAGACCGAAGCTTGTTCGAAGATATCGCGTTCGACCCGGCAAAATTTGATGGCGAACCGTTGCGTGCTTATAACGTTTCGCCGGACCCGTTATTGCTGAATTTTAAGACGGTGCGCTTTTCGTTTGCGCAGTCGGTGGATGGTAAATCCGTCTCTATTTCTCCGGATGTAAAACCCGCACAAATTGAGATCATAAATCGCGTGAAGCTGATCGATGCGCCCTGCGGCGATTGGCGTGAGCGGGTCACGCTAGACGTGCAGACGGTAAGCTCCACGCAACTCAAAATTTCTTTTGCCGGCAACTATCCGCGCAGCTGCGGCGAAAAAACATGGAACGTATCGCTGCTCGATCACGCGCGTTTCGTGGGCGGAGTATTTGCGAGCTTATGGAAGGACGTCGGCGGCGATTGGAAAGGAGCGGTCAAGCTTACCGGTACGCCATTGGATGCAAAACTGATCGCCACTGCCGAGTCACCACCGCTGGCCGAGGTGATTCGCGATATTAATAAATTTTCGAATAACACCATGGCGCGGCAACTATTCTTGAGCCTCGCGGCCGAAAAATCAACGCTACCCGCGACGCCCAAGGCGGCGGGTGAAATCATAAAAGAATGGTTGCATAAAAAAAATATCCCCGCACCTGAGCTGGTGCTTGAAAACGGCTCGGGCCTGTCACGAACCGAGCGCGCCAGCGCGGCGACATTGGGTGCCATGCTGGACGCCGCGTGGCGCTCAAATGTGATGCCCGAATTTATATCGTCGCTACCATTGCTCGGCGTTGATGGCACCTTGCGTAGACGCGCTCGCGGCGAATCGGTGGCCGGCCAGGCGCATATCAAAGGAGGTACGCTGAGCGATGTGCGGGCGATGGCGGGTTATGTATTGGATAGCTCGGGTAAAGAATGGGTGGTCGTCATGATGGTTAATCATGCCAATGCACCGCTCACGCAAGACGCTCAGGACGCGTTGCTGGCTTGGGTGTATGCGCGATAGTGTTTAGTGAAACGTTTGGTGCCTGGGTAGGCGCTTGGTTAGGTTATAGGCAGTGCGGCTTCGTCCATGCCGAGCAGGCTATTAAAGATTCTGTCGGCGAGTTCTCGCGGCATTGAATGTGCGCTGGGGCGGGCGAAAAAGTAGCCTTGCAAATAATCGGCGCCTACGTCAACGGCGAGTTTTGCCTCGGCGTTTTCTTCTATGCCTTCAATTGCGACTTTGGCACCGCATTCTTTGATGAGCTTCACCACATTGGTCAACACCACGCGCGCATGATCGTCTCGCGCGGCGGCGCGAATAAACGAGCCATCCAGCTTCACGATATCGGGCCGCAAACGCCACATGCGATCAAAGTTTGAATAGCCTACGCCGAAGTCATCAATCGCGATTTTGCAACCCAGCTTGCGATAGAACCGTGCAGCATCCGCCAACTGAGCTTCATCGGCCACGCCAGTTTCCAGAATTTCGATCACGACGTCATTTGCGGCCACATTGTAAAAGTCGAACATGCGCGCGAAAACTTCGGGATGATGCGGGTCTTCAACCGCTGCAGCAGGGTAGACATTCAAAAACAGCAGGCCGCGTTGGCTGCCCATGTTGGAAAAATTGCGCAGATGAAGCGCGCGACTGAGCCAATCCAGAAATAATTCTTCATCCTGGCTGGCGGAAAGCGCAAACACGGTATCAGCGCGAAATTGATGCCCGGCGAGATTGTTCCCGACCACCAGCGCCTCATAGCCGATTGCGCGCTGGTCATGCAGGCTAAAGATCGGTTGATATTGCGAGCTGAGCGTCAAGGTATTGAACGCAATAGTTGACCAGCCAAAACCCTTGGGCAGATTGGAAAAAATTCGCGCCGCGCCATTATTCAACGCCATTCGGGCATTGACCGAATCGGCGCTGGTGGCATGGGTAGCGTGCGCCGTGAGGCTGCGGACTAAGGCTTGCATCTTGAATCCCTGCGTTGGTATGTGAACGAGGCGGATTTTTAACGATGCCGGTTACCGGTCAATTACGGGCACTACTGTTTGGGCTACTGCTGTAATTAAAGTTCGGCTTTTATACTGGGGTATGGGAAGCATGCGCATCATATAAAAACTTGGAGGTGCGGATGCACCCTGTTGACAATAGGGCTAACGAATATTGAGTGCTCACTTCATTTACAGATTGTGAAAAAATTCACAAATGACAACGCTTGTATCTTGCCAAGAAATTCTGATTAATATGTAGTTAAGCGAGGTTTTGCATGGGGTCGCGGGCTTGATCCTGATCTGTCGCGATCTCAATTCCGAGGCGCTGGAGTTATCAGTCGTGGTACGTGTTCGTGACGTTGGGCGCGATGTTTGATGCGGTATCGGATCTGGTGTTGAGGGCGGCACTACGTTTTGAGGAAGAGAGCGCATCGGCAAGTGCGAGCGCTACCAGCCGTTTTTCATACGGCTTCTTGAGCACTTGCAGTACCCCGGCATTGCGTGCACGCAACTCAAAGCCGGGGCCGCCGTAGCCGGTAATGATCACCACCGGAACATGCGGCGCAATGGCATGAATGCGGGTGGCGAGCTGGGTACCGGAAAGATTAGGCATCACCTCGTCACTTAGCACGGCATCAAATCGATCCGGTTGCCGCTCAAACGCAGCAAATGCCTCTTCACTGGTCGCATAAGTAGCGCTTTGATAGCCCAGGCTGGCCAGCATTTCACTGGCCAAGATTCGCAACGGGGCCTCATCGTCGACCAGCAAGATACACTCGTCGTTGCCGTGTGGAAGCTCCACTAGCCCGGTCAAATTCCGTTCATCGTCGCCCACTGCCGGAAGATAAACGGTGAACGTGCAGCCAAGACCGACTTCGCTCTCCAGATCAATTCCGCCGCCGTGCGCTTTCGCGATTGACATCGCCAGCGATAAGCCAAGCCCGGTGCCTTTCCCCGTCGGCTTGGTGGTAAAAAACGGTTCAAACATTCGTTCACGTGTTGCCGCATCGACGCCGGTGCCATGGTCGCGCACCACCACCACCACGTAGCGTGCAGGCGGAAGCTGGCCTTGCAGGACGATCTGCGGCTCGGCTTTGTCGCGCAAATCGCGAATTTCGACTTCAATTTCCAGCGTGCCTTCCGGTGGCATCGCCTGCAGTCCGTTGGTGGCGAGATTCATGATGAGTTGGTGTAGTTCGGTCGCGTTTCCCCGCACCAGCGCACCATAGCGTGCGACGCTCTGTGTGAATTCCACCGGATGGGGATTTGAGCCGCGTACCAAAGTAACAATCTCGTCCGTCAAATCTGCAATATCGACCACTTGCTTTTCATTGGCTGACTTACGGCTGAACGTCAATATTTGCGAAACAAGCACACGGCCGCGTTCGCCCGCTTTTAACATCGCATCGATGTTTTTGGCGATGGGGCTGCCGGTTTCCACTTTGGAGCGCGCCATTTCGCCGTAGCCTAAAATTGACGCCAAAATGTTGTTGAAATCATGGGCAATACCGCCCGCCAACTGGCCGATTGCCTCCATTTTTTGCGCCTGGTGCAGGGCCGCCTGAAGCTTCAACTTTTCCGCTTCCGCTTCTTTCTTTTCGCCAATATTTTTGATGAAGCCAATAATGCGTCGTTCGGTTGAAACTCCGTCGACAAGATGGGTAGCGTGGGCAAAAGCGTTGACCCCAACGGTAACGTAGCGCTCAACGCCTGTTTTGTCCACTGCACTTAAAACGCGATATTCCAGTACCGCCATCTGCAGCTCGCCCGCCATCAGCTTGGTGCGGGCACCCGTAACCCGTTCGCGATCTTGTGAATGAATGCGTCTCATCCAACTGGATATGGTCTGAATCTCGATCGGCGCCAAACCCAGCACCCCAATCGTATCGCCCGCCCATGTGATCCGGCCGGTGCGCTGGTCGATTTCAAAAATAAGATTGTCGCTGGCACGAAGCGCGGCGTTATAGCGCCGCTCAAGATCAACCTTCTCGCGTAACGCGTGGGTGCGATCGCGTAACGTGGCATCAGTGATATAAATGGCCGCTATAAAAATGAATAAAAATTCCTGCAAGCGTAAAACAGCCGCCGCGACAGGCATCAGTCCATTGATGAACGGGCCTTGCTCGCGGCAGGTGTAAAAGACCGCGATTAAAACGTAAATCAACAGCGACAAAGTGGTGCCGCGCGAGCTAAATCGGGCGATGGCCCAGATGATGAACGGGAGCGCAAAGTAAAAATATGGTGGAGTCGCGCCATAGTCATCAGGCAAACGCGAGTATGCCCACCATGTCGAGCCGACCAAGCCGATCAACAGTAAGCCAATTTCGGCCGCCCGATGTCGCATAAAATCAAAATCGCGCGCCCGCCAGCGTACCGACCAAGAGGCGACGAGGGGCGCGACCAGCATGACCCCGAGCCCGTCGGAGACAAATATTGTCCAGAAGGTTGAGCCAAGGTTGCCGCGTTGCTCGATAGACGCTTGAAATGCCTGCATGCTGGCCGTCAGTGCATTCACACCCAGCACAGCAACGAGTAAAAATAAGGCTAACCGAATGACCACAAGCGGCGAGGCCAACGTGTAAGTGCGGTGCAATAAAAACCCAGCTAGGAATGCCTGCAGCGTATTAATCGATGCGCCTACAAATACGGATGCCCACCCTAGCGGCGCATCAAACAGAAACCCCAGATTCGCTAAAAAAACGCCGACCAGCACCGCGGCGTGAACCAGTCGGCGGCGAGATCTTCTCAACGCCGCTACATATACGCCCAGCGCAAATCCATCTGCCAGCCAAACCGGTTTGGCCTCGATTGTTGTTGGCACTAGCCACGCGGAGACAAGGGTCAACACCCAATAACCTGACAGCGCAATCAGAAACCAGATCAGTGGTTCCAGCCATGAAATGTGTGGACGATTATTGCTCGCGTTGATCGCGGGGTCCGGCGTCTTGCTGTCGACGCTACCGACAATGCCGATCTGTGTGGACATAGATGACTGAGGATGTGGAGTGCTCATGGTGTGAAGCGGGCTTCCCAAGGCAACACATATCTAAAATTAAGCCGATTACGACGCGGGAATCGAGGGATACCCACGCTGTACGTTTACAATTACATTTACAATAAATGCTGTATTTCTTTAATATGGCACATCATTGGCGGTTCACCCAAGAAATAATAGCGCTCTCATGCGGTGCCGTCGTCAGGATTAGGGATGGTCAATAATGCCGCATATCGTAGCAGTGGACGATGACGAATCAGTGCGTAGTCTGATCCATGACTATTTAACGGAACAGGGCTTCACGGTAGCCGCCGTTAAAAATGGTGCTGAAATGCACGCAGCAATGAGCGCCAGCAAGGTGGACATGGTTCTGCTGGATGTAAAGCTGCCGGATGAAGATGGGTTCTCGCTCGCGCGTGAAATTCGCGTCAAGTCTAATATCCCCATCATGATGCTGACCGGCCAGAACCACGAGGTTGATCGGGTGCTCGGCCTTGAGCTGGGGGCGGATGATTATTTGACGAAGCCCTTCAGCCCGCGTGAATTACTCGCCCGCATTAAAGCCGTGCTGCGCCGCTACGAAACAGGCGGGGCAAAAGTCGCCGCGGAAAAAGCTCAGGAACTGATGGGAAGACGAGCCGGCGATGTACCATCGCGACGAGATGAATTTCGCACCTATAAATTTTCCGGATGGGAGCTTTCTACCGGCACTCGTCGCCTGTTATCGCCGGCGGGTCTGAGAGTAGAGCTCACCAATGGTGAGTTTGCGATGCTGGTGACGTTTTTAAAATCACCGCAGCGCGTGCTGTCGCGCGATCAATTGCTCGAATCCAGTCGCCTGCATGACGATATTTTTGACCGTTCAATTGATGTGCAAATCTTGCGGCTGCGCCGCAAAATCGAGAGTGATCCGAACGAGCCAAAACTCATCAAAACCGAACGCGGCGCGGGCTACATCTTCAATTCAGACGTCACCTCGTAGGCGTTTGCCGTCGGCCCGTGAGCCGAGTTCACGCGACCCTTGATTTTTACGGCCGCAGAAGCTCACGCTTACACCACTCATCGCGATGCAGAAAATCTAGCGCCAGCCTGAGCCATGCTCTTCATCGAACTGAATCTTATCCTCTTGAAGCTGTTGTTCGAGTTCGGCCCGCCCCGCCTTTGCACCAGAGCTCAAGCGCTCATCGTCATCGAAATCAGGCATCAAGGCGAATATGGATTTGATATTGTGGCGGCGAAAAATATCGGCAATTTCACGCGCGCGGAATCGATCTGTGCCTAATGCCTCGAGCGCATGACGCCCCGCTTTTAAGGCGGATTCGAAAGTCTCGCGTTCAATCACAGTGACTCCGCGTTTGTAGAGCTCAATATAGTGGGACACATTGCGCGCACGGGCGATTATTGTGACGTTCGGAAAATGTTCGCGAACCCGATCCGTGAGCGCGATGGAATCTTCCATATTATCAATGGCATTAATCAGCAGCTTTGCATTTTTTGCACCTGCTGCCTCCAGCAAATCGAGCCGGGAGGCATCGCCATAAAAAATCTTATAGCCAAATTTGGCGAGCATATCAATCTGGTCCGGATCATGATCGAGCACCACAGGTCGGACGCCGTTCGCGAGCAGCAGGCGGCCAATAATTTGTCCAAATCGACCAAAGCCTGCGATGATGACTTCACCCGCTTCGTCGATCACGTCGGCCTCGCGTTTGTCTTCGGCCTGATTCGCAATTACCTTGTCGTGCAGCAGCAATAAAAGCGGTGTTGCGGCCATCGATAAAGCGACTGCCATTACCAGCAACCCCTCCCATTCGACGGGTAATACGCCTGCTACGCGCGCAGCGCCAAACACCACGAACGCGAATTCCCCGCCTTGCGACAACAACACCGCAAACAGCCAGCGCTGTTTGCTGTTGATCCCTATGAAGCGCGCCACGACCCATAGTGTGATGAGCTTGACCGCCAGAAAACACAGGACTAGTGCCGCTAGGGTGAGCGGTGCAGATTTAAGCAAACCGAAATCCATGGCCATCCCGACCGAGATAAAAAATAGGCCCAGGAGCAGACCTTTGAACGGCTCAATATCGCTTTCCAGCGCGTGACGGTACTCTGAGCTTGCCAACAATACGCCCGCCAGAAAAGCGCCCAGCGCCATGGATAAGCCCGCCGACAGCATTAGTTGTGAAATGGCGATTACCAATAGCAACGCAAATGCCGTAAAAACTTCGCGCAAATCGGCAGATGCCACGATGCGCAGCGCGGGCCGTGTCAGGTAGCGGCCAATCACCACCACGCCCACGATCGCGCCGACCGCTTTCAGCGCATCTTGCCAAAAGGGATGCGGTGAAGCCGCCGCGCCCACGGCAAGGAGCGGAATCACCGCGAGCAGGGGAATCGCGGCAATATCCTGGAATAGCAAAATGGCGAAACTGGCACGACCGGTGGGTGTTGGCAAAAAGTTTCGCTCGGTCATGGTCGCAATGACAATCGCTGTTGACGACAAAGCCAAGGCGAGGCCCCCTACCAGCGCCGCCTGCCAGGGCAAACCAAAGGCTAGGCCGCCCGCCGCCAGCGCGCCGCCACATACGCCCAACTGCAACGCGCCGCCGCCAAACACTTCGCGTTTCATTGACCACAAGCGCTTAGGCTCAAGCTCGAGTCCGATCACAAACAACATAAGCACCACACCAAATTCGCTAAAGTGCATGATGGAGTCAACATCCCACACCAAGTGCAGCCCCCAAGGGCCGATGACGATGCCAGCAATAAGGTAGCCGAGCACTGAGCCCAAGCCGAGCTTCTTGGCCAGCGGTACCATCAGCACTGCCGCAGCCAAATAAATCAGTGCATCGCGCATCATGAGAAGGTCGCTTTGCTAATGTGGATGACCGACCAATTTTGTAGGCGCTGCTTGAATTCTGTGGCTTTTGCTGTCAACTCGTCGTCGCTGATTGAATGTGCGCCGTGCAAAACAAAGGGCGGCTGCCAAAACATTCCGCAAAAGCGTGCTGTCATTTCAATCGGCATCGAGAAGCTTTCAAACGGATGCTGGTGAACGCCCGCCGCGCTGTATGCTTCAACATCGCCGCCAGTCGAGGGCGCCCATAAACAGTGTTTCCCATGCAGCGCACGGCCGACGGTTGCGGTTTCATCGGCTTGTCCATTTGCACCATTTGCGCGAGCGGAACCATAAGCCCATCCTAGTGCAAGCACCTTGTCAAAATAGTGTTTCATCAGCCCCGGCACGCTGTACCAGTAAAGCGGATGTAACCATACGGTGAGGTCGGCCTTGGAAAGCGCGGCTTGCTCGGTAGCAATGTCGATATCAAAATCAGGATAACGCTCGTATAGCGAATGCACCGTGACGTCCGGCAAAGTCATGGCTGCGCTCAGTAAAGCGTGTGTCGCACGAGAACGGCTGGGGTAGGGATGAGCATGAACAATGAGGATCATATCGTGTCTGGTCAGTTTGAGTTTTTGGGTCCGCCGGATCGCTTGCTATCAGATTTTATTTTGCGTGATTTCGACAATATATTCTTAACTCAATATCGTATTGATCTCTACAGCGCATTTATGACGTGCCCCCAGCAGTAGCGTGTCCTGCCGATAAAGTGTTTAGAGCATAATGTCTGAAATGGCGCGGCCACAGTGAGGTCAAGTTTATGAGCATAGTTTTACAAGTGGACAATCTGCGCACCCATTTCTTCACCAAGGCGGGCGTGGTTAAGGCCGTGGATGACGTATCGTTTTCAGTGGCGCGCGGAAAAATACTCGGGCTGGTGGGCGAATCGGGCTCAGGCAAATCAATGACCGGCTACTCGATCATGGGCTTGATTGATGCGCCGGGTAGGATTGTAGACGGCAGAATATTGCTCAATGGCGACAGCATCATCGGGCCGCATTTTCAACTTCCACCCCAGCAATGGCGGGCCTTACGAGGCAATCGTGTTGCGATGATTTTTCAGGATCCAATGATGACCCTGAATCCGGTATTGCGTATTGATACGCAAATGATCGAGGCTATTCAGGCGCATGAAAAAATCAGCAAGGCGAATGCCCGCGAGCGCTGCCTCGCCGCACTTGCTCGCGTCGGTATTCCTTCACCTGATGAGCGACTCAATGCCTATCCGCATCAGTTTTCGGGCGGTATGCGCCAACGGGTCGCGATTGCGACTGCAATTCTCAATAAGCCGGATCTCATCATTGCGGACGAACCTACCACCGCACTTGATGTGACGATCCAAGGCCAGATTTTATTTGAGATGCAAAAGCTGTGTCGCGAGTCGGGCACCGCGCTGATCTGGATTACACATGATCTTTCAGTGGTCGCAGGTTTAGCCGATGATGTCGCGGTGATGTACGCGGGCAAGCTGGTGGAATACGGCAGCGTGGCGAACGTGCTGGATTCACCCCTTCATCCGTATACGCAGGGTCTACTGGAATCGGTGCCGAGCCGGAATATTCGTGGTCAGCCGCTCAAACAAATTCCGGGGTTGACGCCGTCGCTGCTGGCAATCGGAGCAGGCTGTGCATTTCGTGAGCGCTGTAAATATCGTGTCGAGGATTGCGAAAAAGCACCGCCGCTGGGTTTGCATTCCGCGCATCGGCAGGTCCGCTGTTTCCATCCTGTCGCGGGTCTGTCGGCATGAGCGGTGGCGACGGTATTCTCGAGCTTAAAGAAATTTCCAAGCGATTCACCAAAAAACTTGACCTAGTCGGCAAGATTTCGAGCGCTATCGGCGCTGGCGCGCGTGAAGAAACTGTTCACGCAGTAGATCAGGTTAGTCTCAATATCAAGCGCGGCGAAGTGGTCGGGCTGGTCGGTGAATCGGGTTGCGGAAAATCGACGCTAGGAAGGTTAGTGGTGGGCATTCACCCGCAGAGCGGAGGTGAGCGCTGGTGGAACGGACGCAACGTTGCCGCCATGTCGGCGTCTGCTAAGCGTGCGATGCAACTACAGGTACAGATGATCTTTCAGGATCCTTATGCCTCGCTAAATCCGCGTTACCGGGTGGAGGACATTATTGGCGAGGCGCCGTTGGTTCACGGCTTGGTGGCGGGTAAAGAAAAATCAGCGTACGTTGCCAGCGTAATGCAAAAAGTGGGTTTAGATCCGGTGCTAGCAAAACGTTTTCCCCATCAATTTTCCGGCGGGCAGCGGGCGCGGATCGGTATCGCCCGCGCGCTTGCGGTCAAGCCAGAGTTTTTGGTGTGCGACGAGGCGGTTGCGGCGCTTGATGTTTCTATACAGGCACAGGTGCTGAATCTTTTTATTGATCTACGCAAAGAATTCAATCTCACGTATCTTTTTATCAGCCATGATCTTGGCGTGGTGAAACATTTGAGTGACCGCGTGGTCATTATGTATCTGGGTCGTGTGGTCGAAATCGGTGCGACTGAAGCGCTCTTCGCTACTCCAAATCATCCCTACACGCAGGCGCTTTTGGCGGAAGTGCCACGGTTGGATATTCGAAAAAAAGATTTTGTCGCCATAACGGGCGAGATACCATCGCCGTTGAATCCGCCTAGTGGTTGCCATTTTCACCCGCGTTGCCCACATGCGATGCCACG
The DNA here is from genome assembly GCA_038236905.1 of Burkholderiales bacterium. Lineage (GTDB taxonomy): Bacteria > Pseudomonadota > Gammaproteobacteria > Burkholderiales > Usitatibacteraceae > UKL13-2. Next base: position 9,127 of record JBBRZG010000045.1, on the reverse strand, counting down.
TTGTAGAGATGAACAACCGCAGTTGCGCGAAATATCGTCACTCCGTTTTTCGGCTTGTCATTTGAATGATCTAAAATGATCGTCTGTTCTAAATCATCTTGAGCAATCAACGCGTCCCCGCAAAGCGATTCATCATGTCCCAAACGCCATTTAGTTCTGTCATTGTTTCGCCCTCTGTCACCGAGCACGATCTTGATGTTCCGGTGGTGTTTGATTCGCCACATAGCGGTGTTTTTTACCCCGATGATTTTGGCCACGTGGTGCCGCTGCCGGTACTACGCATGGCTGAGGATACCCACGTCGAGAAGCTCTATGCTGAAGCGCCAATGCATGGCGCGACTCTAATCGCAGCTGGTTTCCCCCGTAGCTATATTGATTGCAATCGCTCTTTGCTGGATATCGACCAAGCCGTACTGGGCGGCAAATGGCCCGGGCCGGTTAACGTCAGTAAAAAGACCGAAAAAGGGATTGGTCTGGTATGGCGAAAGCTTGACACTGGCGAAGACATCTATAACCGCCAGCTTAGCGTAGCGGAAGTACAAAACCGCATCTCCACTTGTTATGCGCCGTATCACAAGACAGTTCGCGATGCGATCAATCAAGCGCATAAACACTACGGTGCGGTGTGGCATATCAATTGCCATTCAATGCCGGCTGTATCCGGTCTTGTGGCCGAAGAAGGCCCAGGTAAGCCACGTGCTGATTTTGTATTGGGAGACCGCGATGGCACCACTTGCGCGGCTGAATTTACGTCATTTGTTGCGCTGACGTTGAGTGGCTTCGGTTATCACGTGAAGGTCAATGATCCTTACAAAGGGGTAGAGCTAGTGCGCGCCTATTCAGATCCTGCTTCGAACAAACATTCGTTGCAAATTGAAGTGAATCGCAAGCTGTATATGGACGAGGTTACGCGTGAGCCAAACGCCAATTTTGCGGTTTTGCAAGGAAACATTACGCGCTTGATCGCGGCGATTACGAAATACGCGAAGGCCAATATGCCCACCGACCAAGGCCATCATGATTGTGGGCACGATCATAATCACGATCACACCAATCCACGCGGTGATCATCATGACCACAAACACTAATTTCATTCCGAAAGTAGAGTTAAGCGCGCCGGATATTTCCGGCTATCAGCGCGGTAACTCCGGCATCGAATACATCACCACGTTTGATTCTGGCAAACCGGGGCCGCATGTAATGATAAATGCCGTTACACACGGCAACGAGATTTGCGGTGCAATCACCGTAGATCGTTTGTTCAAAATGAACCTTCGGCCGACCCGAGGCAAATTGTCATTATCGTTTGCGAACGTGGCGGCATATTTACGCTTCGACCCCTCTTCGCCGCACACCTCCCGTTTTGTTGATGAGGACTTCAATCGAGTTTGGAGTCCTGCTACTTTGGACAGCCCGCGAAATTCAGTTGAACTTGCCCGCGCACGCGCGATGCGGTCGGTAATTGATAACGTGGATATGCTGTTTGATATTCATTCCATGCACGACCCACATGGCCCGGTAATGATTTCTGGCCCGTTGGATAAAGGCATTAGGCTGTCCGGGCAAGTGGGACTGCCTCTCCATATCGTCTCGGATCGCGGGCATGCCAACGGCACGCGGATGCGCGATTACGGTGGTTTTGGCGATCCTGCTTCGCCTAAAAACGCGCTGTTAGTGGAATGCGGGCAGCATTGGGAGCACGCAGCAGCAGAAGTTGCATGGCAGACGACGTGGCGGTTTTTGCGTGTGTGCGGTACGGTGGACTCCGATTTGGCGGAATCCCAAATTGAAAAAACCGCTTTGCCTAAGCCAAGCGTAGTGCGTATCTCCGACGCGGTGGTCGCCACCCATACGGATTTTGTATTCGCGGACGGGTTGCGCGGTTTGTCGGTTATCCCAAAGCAAGGAGATTTAATCGGGCATGACGGTGACAAACCTGTGGTCGCGCCGTATGACAACTGTGTACTGATTATGCCAACGATGGTTCACGTAAAGCCGGGCCTGACCGTCGTGCGATTGGGTCGGATCGACGCGTAGTTGATTTCGACACCGGACTTGGGCATGCCGTTCGTTCGCCGATTAAGCGCAGGCTGGCCAGCTGACGTGAAGCAATACTGGCGGGTGCGAAATGAGGGATTAAAAGAGTTTCCCCATGCTTTCACCACCAGTTACGAAGAGGGTGTGGCGACGGTACCGGAAAAATTGGCGATGCGATTTGGCGGAGACGCCTCGGAAGATTTTGTATTTGGCGCGTTTTCCGCGACGGACGAGCTGTTAGGTTACGCAGGTTTCGAACGCGAGACCCGAATCAAACAACGCCATAAGGGAAAAGTGGTCGGAATGTACGTCATACCAAAGGCTCGCGGTATCGGTTTGGGCAGAACAATATTCGCAGCGCTCCTTGCTGACGCAAAGCAGCTGAATGGCCTGGAGCAAATCATGTTGAGTGTGACCCGTTCCAACGAGGGTCCCCGTTCACTGTATCTCAGCTTCGGTTTTGCTAGTTTTGGAATCGAGCGCAACGCGATCAAAGTAGGGCAGCATTATTACGATAAAGAATTCATGGCACTCCACCTGACGCGAAAAACTTAGCTGCCCCTACCTTCATGAGCAAACTGCTTCGTTATTGCGCTTTGGCGGTGGCGCTTGTCGTCATGCTGTTTATCGCCTACCAAACGTATGTCGCCATCAAACTATGGTGGTGGATCGATCATGCGCCCGCCAGCACCTCATTCATGAGGGCGCGGCTTGAGGTGATGCAAGGAGCGAATGCTGCAGCCAAACTTCAGTATGCATGGGTACCTTATGACAAAATTTCCAGCAATTTAAAGCGCGCGATTATCGTTGCGGAGGATGCAAAATTTGCCGACCACGAGGGTTTCGATTGGGAGGGTATCCAAAAGGCGCTGGAAAAAAATCAACGAAAAGGCAAGGTCGTGGCGGGAGGCTCAACAATCTCCCAGCAGCTGGCAAAGAATCTTTTTTTGTCAGGAGAACGCAGCGCCATTCGCAAAGGCGAAGAGGCTCTTATCACTGTCATGATGGAATCGATTCTCGATAAAGAGCGAATTTTTGAAATTTATCTGAACGTGATCGAGTGGGGAGATGGTATTTTTGGAGCAGAAGCCGCGGCCCGCCACTACTTCGGCGTGTCAGCGTCCCGTCTTACGCGTGAACAGTCTGCAAAATTAGCCGCGATGGTACCGCGCCCGCGGTTTTACGATAAGAATCGCAACGCACCGTGGTTGTTGAGAAAAACCGAAATAATTTTACAGCGCATGCCGCAGGCAGATTTGCCTTAGACTTTGGCACGTTCACATCTAAATGAAATCACCATGTCATGGATTTTTTTCGGGCCTGCTGCGCTAATTGCGTACTGGCCCTATGCTGGAGTCGCAATTGCGGTTTTTTTAATTACGACACAGATTGTTCTTACTGCCAAGGCAGGCAAGACCTTCGATAAAACGTTTTTTCGTGAGGCCGCCGTATTTTCAGGATTCCTATGGCTGATATTTGGTTTTTATGAAATGCAAATGTTGGCGGCCATGGAACAAGCGGGTCAAGCCAGCGGGCCGAAGAATTTTTTCCGCATTGATTTGGTCATCCTCGTGCCTGTTCTCTACCTGATGACTGTTGCCGCAGTTTATTCCATCGTAAAGCAGATGCGTAACGGAAGGTAGATCAGCGCGAGGGGCGATCACGTCGGGGCGGGCGCGCGTCCCGTGGGCGCCCAGATGAGCGGCGTTGGCCACATTCGTATGCAGGTAAAAGCGATTGAGGGAGCAACGAGCTTTTGAGAGGTTTCGTTTTCATATTTGGGTCTCCGAAAACAACCCGATCCGCCGGGCAAAGAAATGCTCCCGTACGGATCGGAATCGGTATTACAGCTAACGCGCTACAGCTTAGCCCATCGGTTTGATGAGCGGCGTGATTACCGGAGCAATCATTGGCGCTGGTTTGGCGACTGCCGCCTTTTTCTTCGGCGCAGCCTTCTTTGCAGCAGGCTTTGCCATTACTTTGGCAGCAGGCTTTTTGGGTGCAGCTTTTTTGGCAGCAGGTTTTTTTGCAACCGCTTTTTTAGCAGCGGGCTTTTTAGCAGCTGGCTTCTTCGCTACTGCTTTTTTAGCAGCGGGCTTTTTAGCTACCGCCTTTTTGGCGGCAGGTTTAGCTGCTGGTTTTTTAGCAGCGGGCTTTTTTGCTGCTGGCTTTTTAGCTACTGCTTTTTTGGCGGCAGGTTTAGCTGCTGGTTTTTTAGCAGCGGGCTTTTTTGCTGCTGGCTTCTTTGCGACTGCTTTTGCTGCTGGTTTCTTAGCTACCGGCTTTTTTGCAGCTGGTTTCGCTGCCGGTTTCTTGGCTGTTGCCATGATCAACTCCTTTCGATGGTTGGACCGAATTGCTTGATATCGCGTACGGCGCGGTTATGCCGTACTACCAAAGAATCAGTTCGGACGAACGACTGAGCGAGATGGCGAATGCCTGAAACACAGATGGCAAAACAACCTCACTCCGCTCGCGGTTGTTTCAAACGCATCTGAAAAACACCAAATGTTTATGAGACATCGCGAGCACTTGGTGTTACGGATTCTATACAGAAATATTTTGCTACACCACTTTTGAATGATGTCAAGAGTGGTTATTTGTTTACACCGCTAACAAAATGGTAGCGACCCGATACCATTTATATTTGACTTCAAGTTTTTGCAGGGAATTTGGATTTGAGGAATCCAGATTTCACTCAAAAAAGCGGTACCCGGCAACCTTGTTTCGGTGGCCTGGTTTAGCGCATGTTTGCCAAATGCTCACCACAAAATAGCTCGTCGATGGTCTCGCGCTCACGAATCAGATGGGTGCTGGCACCATCCACCATGACCTCTGCCGCGCGCGGACGCGTGTTGTAGTTGGATGACATCACAAAGCCATACGCGCCCGCAGACAGAATTGCCACTAGGTCGCCCTCGCGCGCAGCCAGGGTACGATCGCGGCCGAGTACATCAGCGCTTTCGCACACCGGGCCCACGACATCGTAAATGCGCGACACCGCATCTTGGCTGGTGGAGGCCATCACAATTTCGTGATGCGCCTGATAGAGCGATGGCCGGATCAGGTCATTCATTGCGGCATCCACGACCAGAAAATTCTTGCTGTCAGTGGGTTTGACATATTCGACTTTCGCGAGAAGCACGCCGGCGTTCCCGGTGAGTAGACGGCCTGGTTCGAGCAGCAGCTCTACATCCCGCACTTTGCCTCCGCTGCTGAGGGCTTGTTCAAGGGCCGCTGCATAATTTTCAATATTAATATTTGGCTCGTCAGCATAGGTGATGCCAACCCCGCCGCCGGGGCAGATATGGTGGATTGGGATGCCGATTGCCACTAGCTGATCAGCTAGATTTACGAGGCGTCCCATCGCCTCTAGTAGTGGCGATGCGTCTGAAAGTTGTGAGCCGATATGACAATCGACGCCCGCAATTTCAATGTTGGGAAGTGTTGACGCAAGCTGGTACGTGCTGATTGCACGATCAAATGCCACGCCGAATTTATTATTCTTTAGGCCGGTTGATATGTACGGGTGCGTCTTGGCGTCAACATCCGGGTTGACTCTCAAGCTTACCCGGGCGATTTTTTTCAGAGTCACGGCTACGTCGCTAATCCGCCTGAGTTCAGACTCAGACTCGACGTTAAACCCCTTAATGCCCGTTACCAGCGCAAATGAAATTTCATCGCGAGTCTTGCCCAAGCCCGAAAAAACCACCTTTTCCGGTGCGCAGCCAGCCGCCAGTACCCGTCGCAATTCGCCGCCAGAGACGATATCAAAGCCAGCCCCAAGCTTGGCAAACACACTCAAAACGGCGAGATTTGAATTCGCTTTTACGGCGTAGCAAATGAGGTGCGGCTTGCCGTTACGCGTTTTCTTGAGCGCGTTGTCGAGTTGTTGATATGCCGCTGTAAGCGCTGCGCGAGAGTAGACAAAAGTCGGTGTGCCAAAGTTGCCGGCAATTTCCGACAGCGCGACATCTTCCATGAATAAGGCACCGGCAGGCGCTCGATGAACACCAAATACTTCGAGCGCTGCGCTCATTTTGTAAGGCTTTCTTGCGGCATGGGTTTGCTTGGACTGGCGGGTTCGGCGGGAACGCCGGGCTCCGGCAGCTTCAGTGGTCCACGCTGACCGCAAGCACTTAAAGTTGCAGTGGCGAAGCTGAGCAAAACGATTAGAATTGCGGAGATAGTTCTGGGATGTCTGATTTTTTTCATAGAGAATCGAAGGGTAATAAAATGAAAACGATGTTATCACGCACATGAGCGCTCCTTTGATGATGGTGGAGAGCGATTTTCACAAACGGGTTGATGACATTCTGGCGCTTGTTGAGTCGGCAATGGATCATGCCAAGACGGATATTGACGCGGAGCTGAACGGCGGCATTCTAACGTTGACGTTTGAAAATGGCAGCAAGGTCATCGTCAATCGCCAGACGCCGAACCGTGAGATTTGGGTGGCGGCAAAATCTGGAGGTTTTCATTTTCGCTACGACGCCGCAACCCCAGGTGGCAATTTTTCGCCGGACTCAGCGCATATGTGGTGCAACACGCGAACAGGTGAGCCGCTGGCGGATCTGCTTGCACGCGTCGTTACAGAGCAAGCTGGAGAAGTGATTGAGTTCACAATTTAGATTGTCAAGTAATCCGTGAAAGTCTTGAAAAGGCGGCAGCATTGAATTGGTATCGACTCAATACTAAAACGGAATGGCAAAAAATAGAGCATGTATAGTAGCGAGTCAAAACCATTTTTCATACCGAACCTGCCAAGGCAATAAAATCATGCGCCCTAGCATGTGCCTTGGCTTCAACTTCAACCTTAGCTTTGCCGTTTGCTTTTTGTCCTTTACCTTGCTGCCGCCAACCGATTGCGTCCGTATGAATCCCCATTTACCTCAAATGCAAACCCTTTCGCATGGATAAAAGCCCGCTAGTACTGCTGGAACTTATTGAGCGCCTGGGCAATTTGATGAGGGCCGAGGCGCGGCGTGTCGGTAGTGACGAGCAGCTGCAGCCAGTGCATGTTGAAGCGTTAGTCTATCTATCCAAAGCAAATCGATATTCCAATACGCCGCAGGCACTTGCTGAATATGTCGGGATTACCAAAGGTACGGCCTCCCAAAGCCTGCTGCTGCTTGATCGACGCGGATTAATAGAGCGATATGAGGATGATCTGGATCGGCGGGTGGTGCGTTTACGCCTTTCGCAGGCAGGTGAGCAGTTTCTTTACGATAGTCAGCCGCAACTGGCGTGGCAACATGCCACCCGGAATATCAGCCCTAACCGAATTCGTAACGCGGTATCGGCTTTGCGTGAGACCCTGTCCACGTTCCAGGCCGACAACGAAGGCAGTCCCTTTGGCAGCTGTGTTGGCTGCCAGCATTTTGAGCGACTGTCCGCTCGCGCGTATCGTTGCGGACTGATGGGGGATCGCTTGTCGGCCCCTGAAACGCGCAAGATTTGTTGGCTGTACGAGCTAAAAGGATCTGCTGCCGCCGATGACGAAGAATAGTGACCAGCCAATGATCGACTTATTTCACGGCGACGATTCAACCAAATTTGGGACAATACGCGTGATCGTTAAGCAGATTTTGGCGTCCAAACCGACATAGAGGTCGGGTTGAAAAGTAAGCCCTGGAAGTCAGATTTTCTTAAGCAATGCTATCAATGCTGCAGTTTTAACTTTAACGCCTCGCCACACAAAAAATGCTTCCGCTGCTTGCTCCACCAGCATGCCTACTCCGTCTGTTGTACGTGCGCCGGATTGTGCGGCGAGCTGCAAAAAAGCGGTCTGACCTTTGCCATACATCATCTCGTATGCCAGTGAGCCGTCACCAAAACAGGTCGCAGGCACAAGTGGTGTTTCATTGCCTGCGCTATCAGTTATGCTGGCTGATGTCGCATTAATGACAATATCGAACGGTTGATGGGGAAGTTTATCCACGCTGACTGCCAGTGCTTTTGAGTCGACATATTTGCTGGCTAATTCGGTGGCGAGAGCTTGCGCCTTCGCATAAGTTCGGTTGGTAATCGTCAATGAGGCCGGACTTTCATCAAGTAAAGCGCCAGCCACACCATAAGCCGCACCGCCAGCGCCAATTAGTAATATGCGCGAGCCTTTGAGTGCTATCCCCAAGTTTTGTGTGATGTCGCGCGTGAGGCCAATACCGTCCGTGTTGTCGCCTAAAATTTCCGCGCTGCCTTGCTCTTCATCAGAGCGACCAAACCTCAATACGTTCACTGCGCCACTGGCTTTTGCACGATCTGTCAACTGAGTTGCGTATTCAAACGCTTCAAACTTGAACGGTAGGGTTACGTTGGCACCACGCGCACCTTTGCGCCGAAATTCATCGACGGCCGTTCGAAAATGGTCGATAGGCGCCAATATGCTGCCATAAGAAATATTGTGACCCACCTCCCGCGCAAACGCCGAGTGGATCAGCGGAGACTTTGAATGAGCAATAGGGTTACCGATTACGGCGTATTGGTCCGTCATATTTGCAGATATGTGCTCGAAATTTTGACGCTATTGAAGACAGAATGAAGCCCGACGATGACGTCGAACAAATCGCAAAACAAAATTTGATCCATCAAAACCGTTGTAGCTTGCCATATTTTTTCAGCGTATTCGCAGCGAGATTTTAGGGTGCAATTTTATCTGCGCCATTGTGGTGCAATTCATATTTTTTTTGCACCAAGATGGCGCAGATAAAATTTGTGATGCTAAAAAAGTAATTGTGCCTCAACGGCTTAGCGAATATTTGTCCATGGCATGTATTCTGCTATTTGTTGTACTCTCTTAATCCGCTCACTAACGCTACAAATGCTAATCCGCGATCTGGCGTCTCATGTTCACATCGGCTTCTCGCGCTAAATTGATCTGCTTTCGTTTCCGTTTGTTTAACACCACTCACTTGGAGAAAAAATGGCCATCGCAAAAGTAATGAAAATGGTGAAGGACAGCGAAGTAAAATTCGTTGATTTCCGCTTCACTGACACCAAAGGCAAGGAGCAGCACGTTACGGTTCCCGTAAAAGCTTTTAATGAGGAAAAGTTTTCCGAAGGTCACGCTTTCGACGGCTCATCAATCGCC
>JBBRZG010000044.1:0-24618 GCA_038236905.1 Burkholderiales bacterium | reverse complement strand
CCCGCAGGCTGCACCCCGCCGGCAAATGTGGTGCTGCGCAGCACATATCCCGGGCCGAACCCGGTGGAGCTTACTTTTGAAATGCGCCCCTCCGCGAACGACTCCAACTCGGCGCGCGCGACGCGGTAGAAGCCGCGATTGCAGGTAATCCAAAAATTACCGGCTTTATCCTCGATGATGACTTGTGCGATTCCGTCCCATAGTCCATCTGCGACGCGGATCGTATTGATCTTTTCATTTTTGAGGCGATTCATTCCTTCGCCGTTGGAGCCAATCCACAGTGCGCCAGCCGCGTCCTCATAAAGCGCCAGGATCCAGTTCGACACCAGACCTTCGTTGCGCGTCAGGGTCTTGAAGATGCCATCACGATAGCGAACCAGGCCTTGGCCCGATGTGCCGATCCAGAGTGTGCCACTACGGTCCTCAAGAATCGTCACCACGCCTTCCACCGGCGCGCCGGTCTCGCGCACTGCCGTGAAGCCCGTGCCATTAAAACGCGCCAGCCCGGACTTCGTTCCTGCCCAAATGGTGCCCATCCGATCCTGAATCACTACCCGAACATCGACGTTCGGCAGCCCTTTCGCGATCCCGAAGTTTTCGAACTTACCGTGGCGCAATCGCGTCACGCCTTCAGTGTATGAGCCCATCCAGATGGAACCCTCGCGATCCTCAAATACGCTGGACGATTCATTGGTCGCGAGCCCATCAGCCTTGGTGAAGATCTTGATGTTGTTGCCTTCGATCCGATTGACGCCGCCGCCAGATGTCGATACCCAAGCCGCGCCATCGCGCGAGTGCATGACCGACCGCACGTTATCGCTCGACAATCCTTCAGGCTGCCCGAAAACGCCAAATGCACGGTTGCTCAGTCGGTTCATGCCACCGTTCCAGGTGCCGACCCAGAGGCTGTCCTCGCGGTCAACCTGGAGCGTCCAGATCTGGTCGCCCGCCAATCCGCTTGCGCTTGAGATCGTCGAGAACCGTCCGTCCTGCATCCGCGCCACACCGCCGCCCCAAGTACCAATCCAGAGTGAACCACTTCCGTCGCGCGCAAGGTAGGTGAGCTGGTCCGTCGGCAGTCCGTGCGCCACGGTGTAGGTTTTGAACTGGCCGCGATCAACGTGAACCAATCCCGCCCCGGCAGTGGCCGCCCAAATGCCGCCTGCAGGATCGGCCAGAACATGTCTGACCTCGGCATGCGGAAACCCATTCTCAGGATTCATCACTGTAAATTTTTCCGATGCAAACGAGACCAGGCCCCCGCCGGTCGTGCCAATCCAGAGCGTGCCATCACGGTCAAAATCGAGGGTACGCAGGCGTAGTGTGGGCAGCCCGTCGGCCTCTTTGTAAACGCGCGTAACGCCTTTATCCTTTTCCCAGCGCAGCAGGCCGTTTTCGCTCGCCACCCAAATCACCCCGTCGCGCGCTTGCGCGAATGCCCATACGCGCCGCCCGTCGGTCAACGCAGGCGCAAACGCATTCTCCATTTGGCCATTCCGGTAGCGCGCCGCGCCGCGGCTATGTCCAATCCATAAATTGCTGTCGCTATCCTCCATAAAACCAAAAATAGGCCGCATGCCGAGTTCGGGCACGGCAGAGGATTCAAACGTTGCAAAGCGAATCCCGTCAAATCGTGCCAGTCCACTTGCCGTTCCCACCCAAAGATAGCCGGCCCTCGTCTGGTACATCGCCTGAACGGTGTTCAAAGGAAGGCCCTGCTCGGTCTGCCAGACATCGATTTTGTATTGCGTGATCGCGGTTTTTAGCGCGTCTGCGGTATCGACCAGCGGTGCACGTGCAGGGGCTGACGTTGGGTTGACGGATTGCGCGTCCGCCAGATAGCTGGCCGCTATCAGGAGCAGAAAGGCTATGGCCACGGGCATCGCTGGCGCGTAAAAGTAGCTGCCTAGCACGCGGCGAATTAGCGCACGGATCGCGTTTCCCATCGCGCCGCGCGCCGGATTCAACATTTGTACTGCGCCGCGCTTCTATGCAACAGAAGTTCGCAAAAATAGGTGATCGCGAATGTTTGCAGTAAAGGCGGGAGGTAGTTGAACGATGCGGGTGACATTTGCTTGTGAACTGGCGGGCGCTTGGATTTCAAATTTTACCCTACGTCGCGCTGATGGCGTTAGACCAATGGCAGGAAGGCATTTCGGCTGATTTTTGTTCCGTGGTGCTTTGCGATTGCTTTTTCGCAAATGCGTTAAACAAAGCGCCAATCCACAGCGTCGTGCAATGGCCGATTGAAATTTGAAAATTTAGCGATTAAACCCCTTGATTGACGGCGCTTTCCAGCCACTTTTTCTCCAAAACGCCCGCCAGCAAATGACTTTAATTTCTCGCCTCCATGCTGTGGCATCATGCGCAGATGTCTAATTCTCCAGAAAAGCTGTCAGCACTCACCTCCGCCACGGTGGGTCATTACGAGTCGCGTGCGCAAGACTATTGGGAAGGCACGCGTGGTCATGATGTTCAACAAAATATTGATGCACTGCTCGCGCATATTGAGGGTACGCCGCCGTTTACGATCCTTGATGTGGGCTGCGGGCCGGGACGCGATCTGATCACGCTGGCCGCGCTCGGGCATCAAGCAATCGGGCTCGATGGCACCGCCGCGTTTGCGGACATGGCGCGTGCGCACAGCGGCTGTCCGGTATGGCATCAGGATTTTTTAGCGCTCGATTTACCGCCCAATGGCTTTGATGCCGTGTTCGCTAATGCATCACTTCAGCATATTCCCCGGACTGAGCTGGGGCGTGTGCTGCGCGATCTGCACGGCACGCTGAAACCCCGCGGTGTGTTGTTTGCCTCGATTCCGCATGGTGATGATGAAGAGGGCGGCAACGACGCCCGCTATAGTTGCTTTCACAGTCCGGCGAGCTGGCACGCGCAGCTACAAAACGCGGGTTTTACTGAATGCTTGACCTACTATCGACCCGCCGGCTTACCGCGCAGCGAGCAGCGTTGGTTGGCGAGTGTCTGGCGAAAGCTATTGTAAAAACCATAGCGTTGATCTGACGGCTACACGCGCAGCTTGGTGCACTAGGCATCGAGTTGCCGCGAGCCTCACTTTTATCGCCTGCGACGCAAATTCCGATGTCTTATTTGAGCCATACAAGCCGATCGAAGCAATACTAAGCTACCGCCAGGCACCGGTGGGAAGCTTCCGGCATACATTGATGACTGGACAAACACATGGCCAATACTTTGTCGCGAGCGCCGAAGCCAGGCATTGGGTGTTTGCTTTTGTCTGCGCTGCGAAGGAAATCCGTTTGGAGCGCTAAGAAGCGGATGCATTCGAGCCCGGGCGATCAGCCAACGATTAAGTTGGAACGTGAATTCAAGCTGCATTTGAAAGCAGGCAACGACGAATCAACCTATCAAAAAATTTTATGGGCGCGGCGGATAAAAGAAGCTGTTTAATTCGCCAACGAAAAGTTGCCGCGAATAATTTTGACTAATCCGTTGCCAAACAACTCGCCAAATTCGCACGGTACGCACATAAAAAAAATTACAGCTTCCAAGGCACTAGCAATCTATTTTTTGTGGGCAGTTGTGGGTAGTTCAGCACGCAACGTTTTTTAGAGCCCTGTGTCCTGACCGTTACAAAAGCATAATGCGTAAGTTGAATAAGATAAAAAATAAGACTCAGGCCTGGATCCGACGCTAGTCGCGATTCGATGCGGCGAAATTGAGCCTGCAACTTTTGTTTGCGGCGATGTCGCTTCAGTCGACCCAATAGGATTTCTAGCCTGGCTCTCCTTCAGTCAATCATTTCCGTTCGACTGGGTGTGCGGTGTGTCGGCGTCCCAAGTGCCTGGTCGCCGCGCTCGTGGTGGGATTGTGGACAACGGCGCCAGCGTTGTTTCCAATTGGGTTTTTGCTGATCTCAGCACTCCATTTTAGCGGTGATCTACCGGGCGAACCGGCTGCGGTGCACTGCGTCCTGTAGGGCGGGTCCATATAATCTGTCCGGTCATTTTCTCCGCGCCGCCGGCACGCGAGTTGTAGACGATATTGGCGGGAGATCGCGATGCTCGCGTCGTCGTCACAGCCACGCGTTGGCTGTCATAGCGATGGATGGTTGTGATCGCCGGAGGGCAATTCCTGCCGGCGCTGGATTTCGATACCCGGCTCGTGCAGCTAGTTTTCGTCGGACTGCCCGCGCTCACGGAGCCGCACATGATCTTGGTCGAACGAGTCCGAGTCTCGGGCTGTACCAGAGGACACGGCAACCTGCGTCGAGCGGCGGCACTGGTTCCTTTGCGCGCCGTTGATCCGTCAGCGAAAGCTAAAAGCGTAAATCACTTGGATCGGTAATGATTTCGTGTTAAAAACCAGACACTCGACTGTTACACATGGAAAGCCTGTCAATGGCTCGATTTACGGTTTTTAATCAAAAAGGCGGGGTTGGCAAAACCACAACAGCTTTGAATCTCACGGCGGCATTCGGGCTGGCGGGCTTAAAGCCACTCGCGATTGACCTTGACCCGCAGGCGCATCTGACTTCGTTGAGCGGTGTGTCGACGACCGGTGCAGAGCAAAGCTTGTATGCGCATTACCGGGATAGCAAACCGCTGCGCGATATCATTCAAGATACAGGCCGCGGCTGGTCTTTACTGCCCGCGCATCTTGAGCTCGCAAAAATCGATACGCAGTTTGGCAAAGGCCTCAATATTTTGCACAAACTAGCGTTGTCGCTGGAGCGCGAGCATCTCGACGAACAACGCGCGATTATTCTCGATTGTTCTCCCCAGGTAAGCGTCTTGTCGCTATCGGCAATTTTTGCAGCTGATCTCGTTTTGGTGCCCGTGTCAGCGGACTACCTTGCCGTAAAGGGCGCTGTGCAGGTGGAGAAGACGCTAAACGCGCTAGGGCCGGTACTCAAAAAGCGGATCGCCCGGCGTTATGTGATCACCCGATTCGATGCGCGCCGCAAAATGTCGTGGGAGATTGATCGGACGTTTCGTGAGAAATTTGGTGCTGACGTGTGTGAAACGCGAATCGCAGAAAGTGTTTCGATTGCCGAAAGCCCGTTTGGTGAGAAGGACGTTTTTGCCCACGCGCGCGGTAGCCGGGGCGCTAAGGATTATCAGGCTCTCTACGACGAGCTTGCGCTGGTGGAATCGGGTCGGCAGAGCGGTGAATCCGACAAAGGCTCGGCCGAGTTGCAAACTAAAGTAACGTCGGCCGAAGTGCCGCGCTCGGTTTCAGCTTTTAGCTAACGCAATGGTGAAAAGTGAAGTTTTATTACTTCGTATGCTGACCGACGATCAGCGAAATCGCACCTTCAAGGTCGGTACCTTCGCCGCGTGGTAGATCGTCAATTAATCTCGCGCCAGCAATGGTGCATTGGGGGTACATCTGCCGCAGTTTGCTTTCTGCGCTGACCTGATCCACCGCATGCACTACTAGTCGGTCAACCGTTGTGCCGTTTTTTGTGACGATTTTGAAGCCGAATTTTTGCATGCCAAAACTATACAACGAAACCACTCTTCAGGTTTTGGCGGTTAGTACTTGAAATCTCAATGGCGGCTTCGAGCAAATCTTAAAAAACGGTCGCTGTTATCGTCAGCTAGAAAACTCGCCGCTTGGCAGGTGTCTCAAGCAAAAATAGGCTGAAAAACATCACCTATGCTTGCGTTTGGTTTTGAGAATTTAGGATTAACCCAACATCGTTAATACAGATACCAACAGCGCGGCTATACTCTTTTCTTTTCTAAGGTAGGGCAGCCCATCATGATTCGTAAGTTCATTTCTATCGGCATTTTTGCAAGCTTCGCAATCGCTATTTCTTTAGCTGCAGCGGCTGGCGAATACACGCTCAAACATAAATTCAAAATTGGCGGCGAAGGCGGTTGGGATTATCTAACTTACGATACGCCGTCGAATCGGTTGTTCATCACGCGCGGGACGCGGGTGCAAGTGGTTGATCCGTCCAATGGCGTGGTGCTGGCAGAGATTCCCGACACACCCGGCGTACATGGTGTTGCGCTGGCGAGTGATTTGGGCAAAGCCTATGCTAGCAACGGCCGCGATAATTCGGTCACAGTGTTTGACTTGAAATCGCTAAAAGCAATCGTAAAAATCCCGACCGTTGGTGGTGAAAATCCCGATTTTATTGCCTATGATCGCGTGGCAAAACACGTTGTCGCATTTAACGGTCGTAGCCATAACGCGAGCGTGATTGATGCCGTCACCGACAAACTGATTGCGACCATCCCCCTCAGCGGCAAGCCTGAAGCCGCGGTAGCGGATGGCCAAGGAATGATGTTTGTTGATATTGAAGACAAAAACGAAATCGCCGCCATCGACATGAGCAAAAACGCGGTCGTAAAAAGCTGGGCATTGCCGGGTTGCGACGAACCTGCGGGATTGGCAATGGATACCAATACGCGTCGCCTGTTTGTCGGCTGCCATAACAAGCTGATGGTCGTTTTAAATGCCGACAATGGCAAAGTCGTCAGCACGATGACCATCGGCGAAGGCGTTGATGCAAATGCATTTGATGCCGAGACCAAGCAGATATTTAGCTCGCAGGGCGACGGCACGCTGACGGTCATGAAAGAGGAGTCGGCGGATAAATTCACGGTGCTGCAAAATGTTGCCACTCAACGGGGCGCGCGGACTATGGCATTGAATCCGAGAAGTCATGAGATTTACTTGGTCAGCGCCGAGTTCGACGAACCGGCGGCAGTGGCGGGTCAACCCAAGCCCCGTCGCACGATGAAGGCCGATACATTCACGTTGTTGGTGATGGGCCAGAAATAATAGGCTCAAAGATATTGTCTTATGCACGATTGTTTTGTAGACGAAATCTGAGCTAGGCGTTTTGCTTTACCGTAGTCCACCTACATTCACTATTTATGCCGCCCGACCTGCCTCCGTCGCAGCCTATACCAGACCCAGAGTCAGCGCCTGCGCCACACGTACGTCGCAAGCGCTATCGCGGCTCGCATCCACGCGAGTTCAAGGAAAAATACAAAGAACTTGATGCGCAAAATTTCGTTGACGATGTTCAGAAAGTGATCGCGCGGGGACAGACGCCAGCCGGGACGCATCGGCCGATTTGCGTGAATGAAATCCTAGCAATTTTGAACCCCCAACCGGGTGAAATAGCGCTCGATTGCACACTCGGCTTCGGCGGCCACACGCAGTCAATCATTCCGCGTTTGCTGCCTGATGGAAAATTATTTGCGGTAGATGTGGATTCGGTCGAAAGACCTCGCACCGAGGCGCGCCTGCGTGCAGCGGGCTTTGGCAAAGATGTGCTTGCGGTTCGCCAATTGAATTTCGCGGATATCGAAACGCTGCTGCCGGAGTCGGGAAAATTCGATTGCATTCTCGCGGATTTGGGCGTGTCGTCGATGCAGCTTGATGATCCTACCCGCGGATTTTCTTACAAAAATGATGGGCCGCTTGACCTTAGATTGAACCCATCGGCGGGAGAGCCTGCATCTGCACTTTTACAATCGATGCGCGCTTACGACTTAGGACAGCTGATCAGCAATTATTCGGATGAGCCCTATGCGGCGAGAATCGCCTATGGGATCAAGCGCAGCGAAACGCCGATTTTGACCACCCAGCAACTGGCAGAAAATATTCGTGCGACGCTCAAAGATTTTCCAGACAAAGATAATCATAAAAAAACGCTCGCGCGTACTTTCATGGCGCTGCGGATTGAGGTGAATCAGGAATTTGGTGTGCTGGATCGGTTTATTGACGCGCTGCCGTTGTGTCTAAAGCGTGACGGGAGGGTCGCGATTTTGACATTTCATTCGGGCGAAGATCGCAGAATCGAGGCGGCTTTTCAAAAGTTCGCGAATGAGGGTATTTTCTCAAGCATTTCGACTCAAGCTCAGAAACCGTCTCCCAAGGAGCAGCGCAGCAATCCGAGGTCAACTTCGGCAAAGCTGCGCTGGGGAATTCGGTCGAATCTGACTGTTTAAAAACCTGGCGGTCTTTCGTTTGCCACACCAGCCAATTTCTCCATCGCCATACCCACTTGCGCAATCGTACCTTCCTCAAATAAGCGCCCGATGAGCGTGATGCCATGCGGTACTTTGCGCGGCGTGGTAAATTTCGGCAGCGGGTTGGCCGGGTCCGGCGCCCAATCACTGCGCGCTTCGGAAACTTCCACCGAGCCGGTTCGAAGCGTGAGCGACGGGTGCCCGGTGTGGTTGGAAATAGTCAGCATTTCGTCGCGTAACGAGGGTACCAGCAAAAGATCAACTTCGCTGAAGACGCGGGCCATTTCCTGCGCAACTTTGCGCCGCAACCGATCTGCTTGCACAAAATCCACTGCCGACAGAAAACGTGATTCGCGGAACATATTTGGCCATGCATCCGGGACTTGCACCTTGAGCTGATTGATGCGCCCATCCAGCATGATTTCCTCAAACGCGGCTGCGCCCTCGGCAAACAAAATCACGTTAAGCGACTGATACGGCCAATCAGGCAGCGAAATCGGGGTCGCAATCATGCCCAGTTTTTTAGCCGCTTCAAGTGCCGCGCGGTCCACATCGGTCGCAGGATCTTCTTTCATCCAGGCGGGCACGTAGCCGATTTTCAACCCTTTTACCGAAGCATCTGCCGCAAAATCGAGCTTTGCCGGGACGCTGCCTACATCGCCTTTATCCGGGCCAGAAATGGCCTTCAGCACCAGCATTGCATCTTCCACCGTACGTGTCATCGGCCCCAGCTTGTCTAACGACCAGCATAGCGTCATCGCTCCCGTGCGCGGCACTCGGCCATAGGTGGGGCGTAGCCCGGTGACGCCGCAGCGCATGGACGGGCTGATGATGCTGCCGCCGGTTTCGCTGCCGATAGTGAACGCCACCAGTCCTGCCGCCATCGCGGCACCCGGCCCGGCGCTAGAGCCCGATGCGCCCTCCTCAAGCAGCCATGGGTTCATGGTTTGCCCCCCAAACCAGATATCGTTAAGTGCCAGTGCACCCAGGCTGAGCTTGGCGATCAGCACCGCACCCGCGGCATTTAGGCGCGCAACCACAGCCGAGTCTGACGTTGGTACCCGATTTCGAAACGGCTCCGCGCCCCAAGTGGTGGTAATGCCTTCCGTATCGAGCAAATCTTTTACCCCATACGGGATTCCATGCAGCGGTCCGCGATATTTACCCGCGGCAATTTCCTGATCGGCTTGTCTGGCCTGGGTGAGCGCGTGCTCGGCGGTCAGGGTGATGATGCAGCGCAATTTAGGATCAAGCCGCTTGATACGTTCAAGATAAATGCGCGTAAGTCTTTCAGAGCTCAGCGCTTTGGTCTCGATCCAGCGCGACAGCTTGCTCACTGGCGCAAAGGCGATATCGTCATCCTTTTTGGGCAAGGGTGCGTTGTCGCTCTGGCTGCGCGTGAACTTCTCTCGCAGTGGACCGACTTTCACCCCGGGGAGCACCGGATTCCACTGCGTTGCCGGGGAGATGCTCGCTTCCAGCGCGACTTTGCGTGGCCCCGAGCGGCGCTCAAGCATGGCCGCCATGGATGTACGCCAGCTCTTTGCGGCCATCTCGCGCTCCGCAGCCGTCATCGTTACCTGATTGAGTTTCTCGGCTTCCGCAAACGTCGCCGCCCCCACCTCGGGACCGAACGCGGGCAGCGTACCAAACGTGGGCGGTGCGCCAGGCGTGGCCACAGCGGGCGAGGTTGAAGGAACAGCAGGTAGCGGTGTTTGCGCGGACGCTTGATCGGGATTGCTGGCTGAAATTCCAGCGGATGCGGCGGCGAGGACACCCAACTGGGCGTTGATTAGAAATTGGCGACGGGTTTTCATCAGTTCTCTTCAGGAGGATTTAGCGGGCCGCAAAGGTCTTGCATCTGCGGCACTTGCGGGTGTGAACTCTAAGGTTCGAACTCTATCGTACTGAAAAAACGAATGTCGAATTGGGCCTTTTTAATTTAAAGACTTATTGATCGTCATGACGACATATTTTCAACCAATGGAAAAGGTGAGCGACAAGCTCGTCAACTGAGCTCGGATGGCCCATCAACGTGTTTCTATCGGCTATAAAATTGTCGTATCAAGCCGCATGCTGCATGTCTTCTTTGATCAACACGCCGTCCGGGAATTTTTTACGTATGTCCAATATTTCTTCCCATCCGCTTAGAAAAGCCGTTACACAAGAAGGGCAAAAATGGTCTCCGCTTTGTTCCTGCATGAATGCACGGGCTGAATCAAGTGACCAGGCCCGCTTGTGAGGGCGCGCGGAGGTAAGTGCGTCGAAAACGTCGGCGACAGCTACAATCCTCCCGGTAAGGGGAATGGCCTCGCCCGCTCGCCCGCGCGGATAACCGGATCCATCGAATTTCTCGTGATGCGTGCCCGCAATTTCGGCGGCCATTAGCATGAGCTCCGATTTGCTGTTGGCCAGTAGGCTTTCGCCGATTTCGCAGTGCTGTCTCATCACCGCAAGCTCGTTGTTATCAAGCGGACCGGCTTTGAAAAGAATTTGATCGGGAATGCCAATCTTGCCGACATCGTGCAATGGCGATGCGAGCAGGATCATGCGCTGGAAGGCGAATGGCAAATCGAGTTTTTTCGCGATCAACGCGGAGTAATGCGACATGCGCATAACATGCGCCTCGGTCTCTGAATCGCGATATTCGACCGCCTTGGCAAGGCAAAGCGTCAATTCGCGTTCGCTACTCGCCATTTGTGCCACGGCCAGCTCTACCTCGGACTGAAGCAGTAGCGCGCGGTCTCGAAGCAAGGTTTGCGACCTTCGCAGCGCCAACAGATTGCGTACTTTGATGCGAAATTCAATGCTATCGAGCGGCTTGGCGAGAAAGTCTGTGGCACCGATGCTGAGCGCTTCGCGGCGTACCGCCCGCTCGGTTTCTGCGGTGACCATAATGATCGGAACATCTTTACGGTCGGGCAGCGCAGTAAAGCGCCGGATAAATTCCATACCGTCAATCACCGGCATCCTATAATCCACCAGCAGCATGTCTGGTGAATTTTCCGCACACCAAGCCAATGCTTTGACGGGATCTTCAAAGCCGACGATTCTTGTATCGGCAACTGCCTGAGCCAGCGTGGAAAGGAAGGAAAGATTGGTCGTGTCATCGTCAATGATAAGCACGGTCATGGTGAGCGATTGCATGGGGTCGCCTAGGCAAAGGTGGATGGCATTGCTTTCACCACGATCGAATGAGAGCAACTTGGTATGGCTTTCGGCATGGCACGACTTTTCTTGATCCTTGCCGCGACAATAGGCTAACTATTTATGTTCAGCAGATTTGGCGCTGGTTTAGCCCTCGGTTAAATATTCTAACTAGTGGTTCAAAGCCAAGGTCAGCAAAAGAGTCCAAATTGCGCTACCCAGCATCACCCCCCACATCAACCCTCGGATTTCGTTGAGCGGTTCTTGTTCAAATTGCTGAACGGCGGGAACTTCGATTTTTTGCAATAAATATGAATGGTTCATGTTTTATCTCCCTAACTCATAAAAGCGACTTCTAACGTGTTCTGTAAACCGATGCTTTTAAATAACTTCCAGCCCAACATGACTGAACACGATTAAACTTCCTGCTTGCCTATTAACACGCTTATGATGCACCTTCGCATCAGCTTGACAGCTGCTAAAAAGCCTAGTTTTATGTTTCGATTTGCCTGAGAATTTGTAGGAATTTCGGAAGGCCTGATTTACTATCGACGATTTTGTCGAATTATTGGGTATTGGGTGACTGCGCCGCTTCCCCGGAAAGGTCCGGTATGTCAAGCACGCGTTCGCGAACCCAGCCCTGCGACATGCGCAATAAATCGGCAATGGCTGCCAAATCATCGGGTATTGCAGGATCATCGGTGCCATTAGCGAGGTGGCGCGCGAGGTTGACGGCTAGGACGACGTTCTTGACTTGGGGCGTGTCGGCGTGGGCATCATCCATCAGCCGCCGCATTAGGCTGGAAAGCTGCCATTCGCGCATGATCGCGAATTCAAGTTCGTTGAGGCTGATGCCAAATATGGATAGCTGGATTTCCCGGCTGCGCGCCTGCGGATATTTATGCTGAATACCTTGAACCTCCAACGAGAGGGCAGGTGCAAATACCCAAACCAGGATTTCCGCCACGTGGTGCAGCATCGCCGCCTCGGCAATGATCTCAATATCAAAATCGTTGCGATGGCCTGCCCAGTCGCGCGCAAAATCGGCAGCTGCGAGCGACCGATTTAGCACTTTCTGCAGCCCGAGCAGGGCGTCGGGGTGCTCTGTAAGACGCATCTCAACGGTTTCAAACGCTTCAAACTGGCGAAAAAATGGCCCGATACCGCTGCTCACGATGGCCGCATCAACCGTTACGATTTCACTGCCAAACTCGGATCGACTGGCTTGCATTCTTTGTGTGAATTGCTTACCTGCCCATATCAGAACTTTCAACGACATCAGCGGGTCGGCAATCACGCAGCTCGAGACAGTCCGGGGCGCGACATTGTCGATATCGGTCCGCAAATCGGTAAGTATTTCAGCAGTACGCGCAAACACCGGTAATCCCGCCCGCTCGAAATGGCGGATCCATGCTTTGGCGTCTGGCAGGGAAGTTTCAATAAATGACATTTAGCAACAACGTGAGTGCACTTGTTGTAGTTGTCGGTGGGCGGTGCGGATTCTTTAGGCCTGGCGCAGTAAAGTCGGCATAGTCGGCACAGCGTTCTCGCCACCCAAGCATTTTGCAGCTGGCAATCGCGGCGCGCGATGTGAGCCTCGGCTAGTTGGCCGTTCTTACCCTTGGGCTTGAGCAGGATTTTTAACCATCTGCTCCGCCATTTATGCAATTCATCACAATCCAATTGAGGGTGTCGCGTCGTCTGACTAAAGTTAGAACATCCGCAATAAAGCACGTTGACCGAAGCTCTGCAACCCACATAAATTAATTGGAAGAATCATGAGGACTGAATTTAAAACTAACGCGAAAGACAATGTTGGGACCGGCTTTTTACTTGCGGCGATGTTCACGTTTGCCGCTGCAGCGGAGATTTAATCGGCAATGAGTAGATCAATCGCTGTCGCCACTTCCGGCGCGGCGAAGTCAAAGTAATGGGTATGTGCGCCTGCGCCTAGGCTGAATTCACCGAACGTTTTTTTTGCCCGCAAATCAGCTGATAAAAAATCTTGTGGTGCGGGTCCTGGCTCAAATCGTGGCCGGGCAATCAGATCTTCCCACAACGCCCGCCCGACATAATCGCCGCTGCGATAGCCGTTGAGCCAATAACTGACTCCGCGCAATTCATCCGGTTCAGGTCCGCCGGCGCTGGTCACCCAGCCGTACAAATCTGGGAATCGCTCCGCATAAAGTTGTCGTAAAGGGCAGCCCAGGGTGAATAAACGAATGTTGAGTTGATGCTGCCAATTAACTGTTTGTAGCAGCCGCAGCAGGTCTGCCGTAATTACGGTCCCTTGACTGTGTGCAACGATCACCACTTTTTCATAGCCGCGATCGCTGAGATGTTTGAGGAGCGCCAAATAGCGGCTCAATATGCGGGCGCGCGGGTTGGATTTTTTCGGCCTTTCGCGCAGCCAATTATCAACATCCAGCGCTAAATCAAGACCCGGCCGCAATGCACCAATGCCGTGGCTATAAGCTTTGGCAAGCGCCAGCAGCCCTGCAGACGAACCTGTAAATGCCCAGCCTAAATATTTTACGATATCGTTACGGCACCAAAAGCTGTCGTAGTTTATGTTGCAACGGCCAAAAATGGGAATCAGCATGGCAGCCGCGCCAAAGCTGATCAACACCAATAAAGCCAGCAGTGCCACCCAGGTTAATCCTGCGTTTAACCATTTGCCGCCGAATGCCATTCGCTGGTTTGCTCGGGCTGAACTCGCTGCGTCGCCCGGCGAGGGCGGGCTTGTGGCCCATAGCTCATCTTTGATCGAAACCAGTGTGCCGATCACGAGCAGCGCAAGTGCCGCTGCCATGCCGACGATCATCCAGTTAAATGTTTCACTGCCGGCATGCGCCAGCAGGTAGTCGACAAAAGCGGTTTGCGAGGCATTGACCACGCCTTCGCCCAATATTTCCGGCGGCCATTTGTTTATCCGCAAAGAAAGGGAAAGTTCGCTCACCCACGATGGCATGACCGAGACATAAGCCACTTTTGCATCCAACGCGCTCTTTAAAAATAAAATCGAGCCTGACCATAACAGCACCGTGATCACGCATGATAATGATAGCGGCACGACCATTGCGGTGACGCTGGTAATTATGCTGCGCGGGATTGAGGCGGCGCGGTCACGCGCTTGTGCTTTGAGCGCAACACACATGACGGCAAATGAAATCGCCAGCACGATCAACGCGATAATCATCAACGCCAACGGCCATAGCAGATGAAAGATAATCTCAGCAACCCCCAATACCGTTGCCCGATAGTCGTCGCCGACGGTAATTCGCCAGCATCCGATGGCAAATGCGAACGCGGCAACCGCCATTCCCCAAAATAAGGCACCGGGACGGCGCGCATCGTAAATTTTCAATACGAAAAACAAGCCGACTGAAGCCCCGATAGCCATGATGATTCCCGCGATCACCACAAACGAACTGTTGGCGATGAAAGGAATGGCCAGCGGGATCAGTATGGTTGCGATTGCCACCAAGACGAAATTCACCGCGACCAACGGCACCGTGGACAGCCAGATCGTGCTGCCAATCGCCCATCGAAACCAGCCGAGCAGTGCCAGCAACGGTGCCGGCACTTGACTACTTTTAGCCGCAACCCATTGCATATCGGCCGTGGTGCGCGCGATCGAACCTGCGTGCAACAGTAGCTGGTACAGCTCGCCAAGTACGGCCAGCACACCGCTACCCAATCGCGATAAATCGCCCCAATACATTTCGTAGACGTGAACCGGCTGGTCGGGCTTGTTGGCTTGTTTGCGAGCGCCCTCCAGCATCAGCGTGTGATAGCCGTGAGGGTCTTTTTTGCCGTCATATTCGTTGATTAACGAGCAGGTGAAATCAGTATCGATGGCCGCGGCAGTCGCGCTACTGGTGGTATTGGTGCCAGTGGTCGCGATAGAACCGGTCGCGCTCACTTGGGTGCGTAAAAATTCCGAACTTGAACTCATCATGGATGGTTTGTTACGTTCAGGGGGCGCGATCCCTAACGCGGTTTTTATCGGTGCCACCGGCAGCACTATGCTGTGCTCTTCAAAACTTGAATAGCTTGAATGAGTTCCATCCGTTGTGTCTGAGCGGTTGCCGAAATGATTGTCAGCCGTTGTGCCATTCGCAGTATCGTTGCGGGCAAAAACAGCTTCGTGGGAAGATTTAATGCGGAGCAGGAGCTGAACCAGGTTGCGTCCGGTTTCGCACGGTGCCTGATCGCCGACGCCGTGAATTGCGATGACCGCGACAGGCTGGGTGGCCACAGCGTTGGTAGTCGTACGCTCGCCCGCTGGTGGCTTGGCACTTTGCATCCTCGCCTCTCAGAAAAATTGCTAAACCGTTAGTACCGCGTGTACCTGACTTTGAGTTTACTCGACGTACTCTCCGGTCCATGTGTTGAGCCCGGCGGGTTGATAGCCCAAGGTGGGGCTTTCACGGCACATCTTTACCGAGATGTGTACATCTGCATCGGAAGGCACCGCGCGAACCGCACGCGGTTTTAATTTGTAGGGCAGGGCATTCCACGAATCGTGTATGTCCCCTGCAAAATTTCCTTTTGGCACGATCGGCAACAGATCTTTAAAAATTAGTCCGTTGCCCTGCGTGGCGAGCTTGTTTGACATCCATTGCAAGCCAAAATCGGATAAATCAGACTCCTCATATCCACCGCCCACATCCGCGTGTGCTCCTATAAACCAGACTTGCTCGATACCAGAACGCGGGGTCCATGGGGTTGGCGCGAAGTCTGCGCGGTACTCGTCGATGGCCAGCGCATGAAAACCGTTGGCGACCTTGTCACTCAAGTCAGTATCGGCAAAACGAAATAAATCCATGCGCGAACTTTTGCCTTCAATTTCGTCGCTGTAAACGGGAATGCCCATCGCGCCCACGGTGTCCCATACGCCGATCGCGTGAATCGGAACGTCACGGATCATTTGTTCGGTGTGGACCGGCGAGGCGATGCCGATGATCTTTTTCCAGACGAGATTTATGGCACGCTGCGCAAGTGATTCCACACGCTTTTCACGATAGCTTGCCCATACATAAAGTCCGTATTGATAAGCCTCTTCCTTGGTCGTGATATTCAGCGCGTTGTAGTCCAGCAAACCATCTTTTGCAATCATGCCGCCCAGCGCGCGCGCCGTGTAGGCCCCGCGACTAAAGCCCAAAATGATGATGCGATCTCCCGGCAGGTAATTGCGTGAAATAAAAGTGTAGCCGCGCACAATTCTCGAAATTACGCCGGCCCCGAATGCGCCGCCCAACATTTTACGGATTGGGTTATCAGAGTCGCCAACGCCATGGAGATATTTTGCGATTTGCAAAATATTACGATCCGCATCCATCGCGATGCGCTCGCTTTCATTTTCCAGCGAAAAAGAATCGATGCTTTCGTCGCCCGCGAGGTTGTGATAGAGCTTCAAAACATTGGTCGCTTCCGGGACGCCGTCGCGGTCACTATCAACGCCGATACCATTCCACGTACCGTCTGCGAGAAAAACGATTACTTTAGGCATGAGTTGCTTTCGATTGTACGTTGAACGGCGGCGGTCTCTAAAGGTGAAAGTTGTTTATTGGCGGGTGATTCAGAGCAAAAAGCATTGGAAAAGCACTCCCACGCTTGTGTTTAATATTCGGGGTCGAAAGATGACTTGATGATTATTGGTTTGTCTCAATGGTCTAAACGAGTTTGGCCGGCAAATCCCGACATGCGTTCAAACGGATTTATAAAATCGCGAGTAATCAACTCGGAAGTCGTCTTGTGGCGGCATATCCCATAAAAGATTGATTTGGAAATATGAGCGCGATCTTGCACCCGCGCGGTCGGCTTGGTGCGTCCGCCTTGCTGGCCGGCGTTTTTTGAACGGATTGACCGCGAGGATTCAGTAATGTTTGCTTACATCGCGGAAACCCAGTTCTGTTAAAATTCTGCCTCTTCTTATTTTGTCTGGGATAAATGTATGGGTTTGCAATTGGCTATTCGAAACAGGCGTGGCAACGTGGCAGCGCCCACATTTACACTCGCGGATCTGGTTTTGGTCATATTTGCTTTTTTCACGCTCTTGGCATTGGCGGGTTGCGGTTCTAACAAAAGCGTAAACAGTGCGAACATTCGTACCTTGAATCTCACCGTTGAATCCGGTGCTATTAATGTATTAGTGGATACAGATTCGACGAATTTCCAATCCAACATTGCGTTCAAGTCAACCACCGCATTCAAGGAGATAAGCCCGGGCGCGCACCGCCTTCGTGTTTCCAACGCCGGTGGCGTGATTTTGGATCAGACGGTTTCAGCGCTGTCACAACAAAAACAGCTCTATGTCGTTTTCGGTGGCGCATCAAGTTTGGGGGCCATTTTGCTTAGTAACGATATTCCCACCAGCGGCAGTGGTAATACCCGCATTCGTCTGGTCAATTTGGCAGTTGGGCTGGGCACGTATGACTTTTATGCTACGCCCGGTTTAAACGATTATTTGACCGTTGAGCCGCTGGTTAAGAACACCGCCGCCACGACTTACGAGTTGACCGCAGGCACCTACACCATTACGTTAACCGCGCCCAATTCCAAAAATGTCCTGTTTCAAGTCCCAGCACGCGCACTGGCCAGCCAGAAATATTACAACCTAGCGCTCTACAACATTGGGTCGGGTCAATTGCCGAGCGCATTTTGGCTGACGCAAGACGATGATGCTGCTCCTGAATTTCTCACCAGTCCTGTCTCCCGAGTACGAGCTGCAAATTCACAGCCTGGTTCGAGCACAGTCAATGTGAGTATCGGTAGCAATCGCATCTTTACCAACGTGCCATTTGGCGGTATTTCGACCTACGCTCTGGCCGGCAGTGGTGCCCAGACGATTTCGTATGTCGATACGGCCGATACCACCCAGTCATATGTCCTGAACACGACCCTGGATGGTGCCAGCGATTACTCCACCTTTTTGGCGGCAAATACTTCCGGCCCATCCAGCGTATTTCAGGTGGCGGACAAAGTACTGCCCGCCACCACCGGCAAGGTGCGCATTCGTTTGGTAAATGCGTCAACAGTGCCTGATTTGTCGCTTGCCTTATCGTTCACAGCGGTGACGCCTCTAGTGCCTATTCGCAGCGCTTCAAACTACTTTGAAGTGGTGGGCGGTGCCGGCACTCCCGTAACAATAACGCAGGGCGCTGGAGCAGCACCTGTGTTGAATCTGGCTGGTACTGATCTCACTGCAGGTGGCACCTACTCGATCGTTGTTTCGGGCGTGGCAGGGACATTGGTCATTTCGACCAGACAAGATAATTAAGCGCTAATTCCTATTCTTGGAAACTTGCTGGCGATGCTCAAATATGCGCTGGAAAAGAAGGCTCGGTAGCATGGGAGGTATGATTTTTAATCTAGGCCAGAAATCGTATCCCCATGTTGCGCTACCGAAAGGAACAGACACAGTTTCAAGCGCCAAAATGCGGTCGCTTCAGGGATTGTATTCACGTCCATCGCCGGTCTAGTGGGCCTTGACTAGCCGCCGTCGGTATTAAACGCGAACAGGGCTACGGCTAAGCAGGGGCAGCAAACACGAAATCGCGGCGAGGATGAGTTGATTTTCGCTGCGCCGGACTGCTTTGACTCGCGACGCTATAATGCGTGACGAACTTAATTTCCTCAGTCCATGCCGATTTTCGCCCTCGAAACTTCCACGGAACGTCTTTCACTTGCCCTCATTGATGAGGACAATGTGTTCACACGTGAGATTGATGCCGGGCAGCGTCATTCGGAGTTGGCGGTTCAAGCAATCGCCGGGCTCTTTTCAGAAGCGAAATTAGCGGTCGCGGATATGGATGTGATTGCATTTGGCCAAGGACCGGGCTCGTTTGTGGGCGTGCGCATTGCGTGCGGTTTGGCGCAGGGTCTGGCATTGGGTGCTGGAAAAAAAGTGCTCCCTGTCCAAACACAAATGGCACTCGCCGAACAGGCGCTCAGATTGAGCCATGGCTTCACCGCTAGCCGTGTCTCCAACGCCAACGAAGCTGATAGGGTTTTGGTAGCAATTGACGGGCGAATGAATGAAATTTATCTTGCTGCCTATCATCGAGATGAATCGAAATCCAGCGGCTGGCGGTTGCTCCTTGCGCCAATGCTTGTCAAGCCGCAGGAGCTGCCTGAGCTAACTGGCGGTAAGTTGAATTGGCTGGGCATCGGCAGTGCGTTCGACTCGCCACAACTGACTGAAGCGCTCGCCGCAAGCTACCCGTTTGTTGAAAAAATAATTCACCATGCGCTTCCTAGCGCCAGCGATGTTGCCGCCATCGCGTGGAGGCAGTGGGGGCGCGCTAAAGATAGTGGAGACGTGGTGTTCGAAGGCACTGCGGGAGTGGGTCTGGAAGCTAGAGCGGCGGCTCCGCTGTATTTGCGCAATCAGGTTGCCCAGACGATAGAACAACGTTTGCAGGCTGCGGCGCGGATGACGGCAACTCATGCGCAACACGATCAAGCCGCGCATGAGGCAATGAAGCAACACAGTCCAGTGGTAGCTTCGCGATGAGTGCGGTACTGGATGATTCGCAATCGGGGTTTTCGCTGCCGGCATTCTCATATCGGCCGATTCGTGACAGCGACATCAGTGCGGTGGCGACCATTGAAAAAGATGTTTATGCCTTCCCGTGGTCGCCCGGAAATTTTCGGGATTCTCTGCTCAGTGGTTACCAGTGCTGGGGCTGTTGGGCTGAAAATCGCTTGATTGGTTATGCCGTCATCATGATGGCGCTTGAAGAGGCACATCTGCTCAATTTTGCGATTGCGCGAACCTGGCAGGGCCGCGGCGCAGGCGCGAAATTTCTGGCGTTTGTGGTCGAAGAATCGCAGCGCATGCGATGCGAAATGCTATACCTTGAAGTCAGGCCTACGAACGTGGTTGGCAGGCGTTTGTATGAACGTTTTGGTTTCAAGCAGCTCGGTTTGCGGCGTGATTACTATCCCGCCGTGGTTGGCCGTGAAGACGCGCTATTTTTGGGTCTGAATATCGCGATCACGAAACTGTGAACATCGCGTCGCTGTCCGCTAAAACTAGAATATGAGACTTGACGAAGACTATCTGCGCGAGCTGGAGCTATGGTCGCTTTTTGAATTGCGCGGCAAGCTGCATCCTATGGTGGCATCGCCAGAAACGACAAAATTGCAGTCGGCGTTGGTGCGCGAAGATTCAAATGTTCGCGGCGCTCAAGGGTTTCAGGGCGTTCAAGGTGGCCAAGGCGCTCGCGGTACCAGCCCCGAGTCTAATCCGTGGCTTGCGGTGAGCCCAGCTCCGTATCAAGCGCCGTACCAAGCTAAGCAAGGCGGCTCAACGCCTCCGCCGGCGCGCTTAAACGAAGCCGCCAACGCAGTGCCAAATTCAGACTCTAAGCACGTAACCGATCCTGCACGCGTGGCCAGGATCACCGCGCTGGATTGGCAGGGACTTGCTGCCGAGGCGTCAAGCTGTCGCGCATGCAGTCTCTGCAAACAGCGCAAGCAGGCGGTGGTCGGGGTTGGTGCGGTAGATGCGCCCTGGTTATTCATTGGCGAAGGGCCAGGCGCCGAAGAGGATCAGCAGGGGGAGCCTTTTGTAGGGCAGGCGGGCAAGTTGCTTGATGCCATGCTGCAAGCCGCAGGACTGGCGCGGGGCCGCGATGTGTATATCGCTAATGTAGTTAAATGCCGGCCGCAAGGGAATCGGACGCCGACGGTCGAGGAGGCGACCGCGTGCGCGCCATTTTTGGATCGCCAAATCGATTTAATTAAGCCCAAATTGATTGTGGCGCTGGGCAAAACAGCCGTTACACGCCTGACGGGATCGGACGCGAGTATGGCGAGTTTGCGCGGACAAATGCTGGAATATCGTGGCATACCCGTGGTGGCCACTTACCATCCCGCTTACTTGTTGCGCAATTTGCCGGAAAAATTAAGAGCGTGGGAAGACCTCATTTTTGCGCGTCAAAGAATGGCTTCACTGACGGCTCGTGTGACTCAGGCTTAAATCAGTCATTAAGCAGTCGTGAAGCAGTCATGAAGCATGCTCAACTCGACTGCTCAGATTGGCTTGGTAACATCGTTGCTGCCAATCCCTTGTAAACTCGGATTCGGCCATTATTTAAAACCGTGATTGTCCGACCATAGAATCATTTAATCACGATTATTTTCAGGAGATAACATGCGTAAAGTTTCTGTTATGTTGGGTTTGGCATTCGTCATGCTTTTGTCCGGTTGTGGTTACAACGACATACAGGTCAAGGACGAAGGCGTGAAAAAAGCTTGGGCCGAAGTGCTGAACCAATATCAGCGCCGCGCCGACTTGATTCCCAACCTCGTCTCGACCGTGCAAGGTTATGCGCAGCAAGAGAAAGATGTGCTGCTCGGCGTAACCGAAGCGCGCTCAAAAGTAGGCTCAATCACTTTGACAGCAGATGCCTTGAACGACCCTAAAGCCGTGGCAAACTTTCAAAAGGCACAGGGCGATTTAACCGGCGCGCTGTCGAGGCTATTGGTCGTTTCAGAAAATTATCCGCAACTCAAATCAGATGCAAATTTCCGTGAACTGCAGTCGCAGCTGGAAGGCACTGAGAATCGTATTACAGTGGCCCGCAATCGCTTTACCGAGGCTGTTTCGGCCTACAACGTTTTAATCCGCAGCATCCCCTCCAATCTCACCGCGATGGTGATGGGTTATAAGGAAAAAGCGCAATTTACGGTCGATAACGAAAAGGCAATTTCGACTGCGCCGAAAGTCGATTTCGGTGCCAAGCCCGCAGCGCCAGTAGCGCCCGCAAAGCAATAGTGTGACGACCGCAACTTGCCCAGTCGTAGTGCGGTTATGCAATTGATCGCGCGTATCGGGCGAGCCGCGAGCGTAAGTGTTGCGGTTAGTCTGCTGACGGTAATTGCGTGTTTTGTAGTGACCGTATCAGCTGCGCCCGCAGCGATTTCAGCGCCATCGGGCGACTATCAAGCGGTTCCGAAATTACAAAAGCGGGTCACTGATCTCACGGGCTCGCTCGCGTCAGCGGACGAGGCAAAGATTGAGTCACGGCTAAAAGATTTTGAGGCTAAAAAGGGCGCGCAGATTGCGGTGCTGCTGGTTGACACCACCCAGCCTGAGCCGGTGTTTGACTACGCCACACGGGTTTTTACCGAATGGAAATTGGGGCGGAAAGGGGTCGATGACGGCGTTCTCTTCGTCGTGGCCAAAAGCGATCGCAAGATGCAAATTCTCACCGGCCCCGGCATTTCCGGGGTGATGACTGACGCAATCTCAAAACGGATCATTATTGAAATCGTCTCGCCCAAATTCCGCAGCGGTGATTTTGCGGGCGGCATTGATGACGGCGTGGCCAAGATGATTAGTGTGATTGACGGCGAGGCGCTGCCGCCTCCCCCGGAAAAGCGGGTTGCGGCAAAATCCACCGGTGGCTACGAAAACTTTTTTGTTCTGGCGATCTTCGCGGCCATGGTGGTGGGGCCGATGTTGCGCGCCGTCCTCGGGCGGTTTCTCGGTGCGACCGCCACTGGTGGCGTGACCGCGGCAGCAGCATGGTTTATTGCAGGCGGATTGGCGATTCCGATTGTATCGGGCGTGCTGGTTTTCTTAGGGGTTTTATTGGTGGGTTCAATGGGCTCCGGTATTGGACGTGGCGGCAGGGGCGGGGGCGGTTGGATAAGTGGCGGAGGCGGTGGCTTTGGCGGAGGTGGATCATCGGGCGGCGGCGGATTTAGCGGGGGCGGTGGCAGCTTTGACGGCGGCGGCGCCTCGGGGGATTGGTGATGAGTTGGATATCACGCTTTTTTCGCCACGTGTGGATGTCGCCGATGATTTTGCGCCGTCGTTTCCCGGCGGCCACGCTGAATGCCATCGAGGCGGCCGTGACAGCGAGCGAGAAATCGCATCGTGGTCAGGTCAGGTTTGCGGTCGAAGCTGAGCTGACGTCGAGCCAGCTATGGGTGGGCGTGACCGCGCGACAGCGCGCGCTGGATGTTTTCTCACTGCTGGGCGTGTGGGATACGGAAGAAAATAACGGCGTGCTGATTTATGTGTTGCTCGCTGATCGCAAGGTGGAAATCGTTGCCGATCGCGGCATTCATCGGCTGGTCGGCGAGGAGCGTTGGCGAGCCATTTGCCGCGAGATTGAATTGCATTACCGCAAGAATGATTTTGCCTCCGGTACCTTAACCGGTATCCATAAAATCAGCGCCGAGCTCGATCATTATTTTCCGGCAACGGGTGAACATAAAAACGAGCAGTCGAACCGCCCTGTGATCCTGTAGAGAGGTTGCGGTGCTGAGGTCCGGGTCGGTGAATATCGTCAATTCTTAGCCGGCCTTAAGCGTGCAACGATGCTGGAAAAAATTATGAAATACAAGCTTTGGAGAGGCTTGGCAGCCATTTATCCTCAAAGAAGCCCGTCCTTATTGGTCTGTTATAATTTAGTTTACTATGTTTGATCCGAAACCCATCCTCGCGCAATTACCGAATTTACCAGGTGTTTACCGCATGAAAAGCGGCGCGGGCGATGTGATTTATGTGGGTAAGGCGCGCGACCTGAAAAAGCGCGTATCGTCATATTTCACCAAGCAGCATGTCAGCCCTCGGACCACCCACATGGTGTCGCAAATTGCGGCCATTGAAACCACCATCACGCGCAGTGAATCCGAAGCGCTGCTGCTTGAAAATAACCTCATCAAGTCGCTGGCTCCGCGCTACAACGTGCTGTTTCGTGATGACAAAAGCTACCCCTACATCATGGTCACGGGGCACCAGTTTCCGCAGATTCGGTTTTATCGCGGCACCCACACCAAAGGCAATCGTTTTTTTGGACCGTTTCCATCTGCTTGGGCGGTGCGCGACACGATTAACCATCTGCAGAAAGTATTCAAATTGCGCACTTGTGATGACACGGTTTACGCGCACCGTTCAAGACCCTGTTTGCTGCATCAGATTGGTCGCTGCACGGCGCCCTGTGTCGGCAAAATCACCGCAGAAGCTTATGCGCGCGACGTCGAGAATGCGGGGCTGTTTTTACAGGGCAAAGAAAACGAAGTCGTTGAACAGCTGAATCGAAAAATGGAGGCTGCCGCCGAAGAATTGAATTTTGAGGCAGCGGCGATTTATCGCGATCAGGTGCGCACCCTTCAACGCATCCTGACCAAACAATTTGTGGAATCCGCCAGCGAGCGTGACGTGGATGTGATTGCAGCGTTGGAGCTTTCAGGCACGTGGTGCGTGAACTTGGTGATGATTCGTGGCGGGCGGCATTTGGGCGATAAAAGTTTGTTCCCCGCCAATACGCAGCACGCCGATCTTGAAGCGATCGAGCTCGGGGTCGCCGACCTCGCCGCGCAGCAGGATATCGGCGAGCCCATGCCGGATGAGTTCTCCCGCCCGCAGCTGGCGCTGCGACTGCGCCTTCGGTGCCGCCATGGACTACTCCAGCGTCCGGATCACCTTCTCGACCCGGAAGCATTCGATGACGTCGCCGGCCCGCATGTCCTG
>JBBRZG010000043.1:0-24929 GCA_038236905.1 Burkholderiales bacterium | reverse complement strand
GTTCACGCGATCCGCGCACGGGTATCACACGGCGCCATCACTTTTATAACGATACCTTTCGGCGCGCATTTGCTCGCGCAATGAAGCAGGTGGGTGTGATGAAGCCGGCCACGCCGCACACACTACGGCATTCGTTTGCGAGTCACCTATTGCAAGGCGGCGCGGATTTTCAAACTGTTCAAGAACTTTTAGGCCACGCCGATGTTTCGACGACGAGGATTGACACCCATGTTGCTCGCATCGCTGGTGGTGTGAAAAGCCCGCTAGATACGCTGCAAGCAACCCCCGGGCCGCAGCGCGCCAGCCGCGATACGCTGCGATTACTCAATGAAATGCCAGCGTAGGCTGTCGCCGTACGCAAATAATGGCTGGTACTGTCGACGCTGCTTTTTTACAAACGCTAGCGCATCAGAGGGGCCAGGCTCGATATTTCTGCAGATAAATCGAGCTTGGCCTGATCAGCGTTGGTATTGGTTGGAAATTCTAGTTCTACCAAAAACGTTGCGCAGCGTACCAAAGCAGGAGCTGATAAGCTGAGATAGCTTCATCAGCCCAATATCGGTAGTGATTTATTGCTGAAGGATCGCCCTACTCTCCACCGCATCGAAAAAATCATAAACCCTATAACTGGCGTGCACTTACAGACAAAAATGCTTCGAAAGGCACGTCCTTATTAGGGTTTGGTTTTCAGCCGAGTACAAACGACTGCGACTAACTCAACATCCTCTCGATGTATCGCGCGACCAAATCAATCTCTAAATTCACTTTAGACCCACTGCTCAGCCCGCGAATCGTGGTGACTTGATGGGTGTGGGGAATGATGTTCATTTCGAACAGCGCGTGGCCGTCGTTCAAATCACGGACAGAATTCACCGTGAGCGAAATGCCGTTGATGGTGATCGAGCCTTTACGGGCGAGGTATTTTTTTAGCTCGCTCGGCGCTCTGATTTCGAGTCGCCAAGACGCGCCCAAATCTTCCATCGCCGTCACGGTGCCGAGCCCGTCCACATGGCCGCTCACCAAATGCCCGCCGAGGCGATCACCGAAACGCAGCGATTTTTCGAGATTCACTTCTGCGCCCTGCACCAAACCTTGCGTGAGCGAAAGCGTTTCCTGCGAGACGTCAACGCTAAATGTGTCGGCTGTTTTTTCGACCACGGTGAGGCAGCATCCGCTCACTGAAATCGAATCGCCGATGGCGACGTTGTGCAATCCCAAGCGAGGCGCGTTGATGACGAGCCGCGTATTCGCGGGGGTGACGTCTGCTTTTTCAATAATGCCCGTGGTTTCAATGATGCCGGTAAACACTATGCGTCTCCTGCCGAATTATTAACGGTTGCGGTGATGCGCAGATCGGGGCCGACCATGCGCACATCAGTAAATTTCAATTCCACTTTATCTTGCAAATTAGTGAGCTCGGGCAAGGCGAACAAGCCGCGCGCGACGTCGCCAAAAATGCTCGGCGCCACGTAAAAAATAATCTCATCCACCACGCCTGCGCTCAGTAACGAGGCGTTTAATTTTGCGCCGGTTTCGACCATGATGTGGTTCAGCCCGCCGCGGTATTGGGCGAGCGCGTGCATCATCGCGACCAAGTCGGTTTTTCCTTTAACGGCCTCAGTCGGGATTCGCATGACGTCAACGCCGCGCGTCATTAATTCTGTCGCCCGCGCTTCATCGCCGGTAGCGGTCACGATCACGCTATTGCCGCCGCGCAATAATTGCATATCGTCGCGAACATCCAACCGGCTGTCCAGCAAAATGCGCAGCGGTTGCCGGACGCAAGGCACATCTCGCACAGTTAGTGCAGGATCATCCGCCAGCGCCGTGCCGATACCAGTCATCACCGCGCACGCTTTCGAACGCAGCAAATGAACATCGCGACGCGCGTCGGCACTCGTTATCCATTTTGATTGGCCATTCGCCAGCGCTGTTTTGCCATCCATGGTGGCGGCCACTTTGAGCGTGACCCATGGGCGCTGGCGCGCGACGCGGGCGAGAAATGCTTTTAGCTGGTCGCGAACCTGAACGTCCATCAGCCCAATATGAAGCTCAATGTTGGCCTCGCGGAGACGTTCGTGGCCTTTGCCATTCACGCCTTCAAACGGATCGTGCAAGGCGGACACCACGCGTGCGACTTTCGCATCAACTAGTAAATTAGAGCAGGCTGGGCCACGCGATTTTGCATGAGGCGCACACGGTTCAAGCGTGGAATAAATCGTGGCACCTTCGGCAGATTCGGTGCAAGCCGTCAGCGCCATCGCCTCTGCATGCGGACGACCGCCAGCCTGCGTGAAGCCTTCGCCAATAATTCGTCCTTGCTTAAGAATGACACAGCCGACATGCGGGTTAGGGGTGGCGATGCCGCGCCCTTGTTCGCCAAGCTGAATGGCGCGCGCCATCATCGCGTGATCGGTTGCACTAAACATAGCCAAAACTAACTTTTCTGCACTTCGCGGATGGCCGCTTTAAATTCTTCAGCATCTGAAAAGCTTCGGTACACCGAGGCGAACCTGACATAACCCACTTCATCAAGTAATTTTAATTCCGCCATGACCATTTCACCGACCTTGCGCGACGGCAATTCTCGCTTGGCTTCGTTCAATAGGGTTTGTTCGATGCGATCCATTGCGCCTAGCACGTGCTCCTCGCTGACGGGGCGCTTGTGCAGCGCGCGATGAAAACTGGTCTCCAATTTTTTTCGCGAGAAATCCTCGCGCTGGCCATTGGATTTCACAATCGTCGGCATCCGCAGCTCGGCGGTTTCATAAGTGGTGAAGCGTTTATGGCAGACCGTACAGCGTCGCCGACGCCTCACCACATCACCCTCTTCTCCCACGCGCGAATCGATGACTTGAGTTTCTTGCGCGCTACAGAAGGGGCATTTCATTTTTTATTTTGGTTCAGCGCCAGCCTTAGCCATACACCGGAAACTGCTTGGTCAACGCTGTGACTTTCGCCCGCGCGGCCGAGATATTGGCTTCGTCGCGCGGATTATCCAGCGCATCCGCGATCAAATTCGCCGTCATTTCAGCTTCAGGCTCTTTAAATCCACGCGTCGTCATGGCCGGTGAACCGAGGCGTACGCCGCTGGTGACGAACGGTTTTTCGGGATCGTTCGGAATCGCGTTTTTGTTAACCGTGATGTGGGCGTGACCGAGCACGGCCTCGGCTTCTTTGCCGGTAATTTTCTTGGACTGCAAATCGACCAGCATGACGTGAGATTCGGTGCGGTTTGAGACAATCCGCAAACCGCGCTTCATCAGGGTTTCGGCCATCACGTGGGCGTTTTTGACCACTTGCTGCTGGTAGGTTTTGAATTCCGGCTGCAGCGCTTCATGGAACGCGACGGCCTTGGCTGCGATCACATGCATAAGCGGCCCACCTTGAATGCCCGGGAAAATCGCCGAGTTGATGATTTTTTCGTGTTGCGCTTTCATCAAAATAATCCCGCCACGTGGACCACGCAATCCCTTATGCGTGGTGGTGGTCACGATATCGGCGTAAGGCACCGGGTTTGGATAGACGCCACCGGCAATCAAGCCCGAATAGTGCGCCACATCAGCCATAAAATAAGCGCCCACATCTTTGGCGATTTTAGAGAAGCGTTCGAAATCAATGCGCAACGAATACGCTGAGGCACCCGCCAGAATCAGCTTTGGCTTGTGCTCATGCGCCAAGCGTTCGACCTGATCGTAATCAATTTCTTCTTTCGCATTGAGGCCGTAAGAGACAGGCTTGAACCATTTACCGGACATATTCAAATGCATACCGTGCGTCAGATGCCCGCCCTCGGCGAGGCTCATGCCGAGGAAGGTATCGCCCGGATTGAGCAGCGCAAAGAACGCTGCCTGGTTTGCCTGCGAGCCGGAGTTTGGTTGGACGTTGGCGGCTTCCGCGCCAAACAGTTTTTTAACGCGTTCAATGGCGAGCGTTTCGGCGATATCAACAAATTCACAACCGCCGTAATAGCGCTTACCCGGATAACCTTCGGCATATTTGTTGGTAAGCTGGCTGCCTTGCGCCTCCATCACCGCCGGGCTGGTGTAGTTTTCAGAAGCGATCAATTCAATATGGTCTTCCTGGCGCTGATTTTCTTTTTTCATCATCG
This sequence comes from Burkholderiales bacterium, assembly GCA_038236905.1. Lineage (GTDB taxonomy): Bacteria > Pseudomonadota > Gammaproteobacteria > Burkholderiales > Usitatibacteraceae > UKL13-2. The sequence continues at coordinate 20,818 of JBBRZG010000043.1, read as the reverse complement.
CGAAGATTTCGGGATCGGTTTTTTCGATTGTATTTGAACGGGAAAACATGCAGAGCCTCAAGAGGAAGAGCAAGTCCGCAAAGGGGGACTCGCTACGGTTGAACGAGTCAGCACTTTAACATGTGACTCGGGGAGCAACTAGCGACGCCACGGTAACAACGTCAGCGACAACAATGGAAACATTAACAATCCCATAACGCTGCCACGGGGCCTGGGTAAGCATCCCCCAATCGGGGGGTGGGCAACGCTTCCGATGAGACGTATATTCGTGGTGTCAATTCTCTAATCATGGTATCAATTGTCTTTATGAAGTGGGGTGCATTCTGTAGAATGTAGGCGCAGGCGGTAACCGCAAGCTGGGTCATAAAATAACGCTTCAAATTCAATACAGGAAAAGCCTGTATACCGTTTGAACAACATTCGAAGTCACTCGATTCTATCAGCACGTATTCTAAGTTTTCGACGTATTAGGGCGCATATCATGTCATCTAAAGAAATCGACGATCCACGTCGTAAAGTTTTGATTCAGGCGCTGTCGCTGGGCGTGTTCGCAAGCGGTTTGCCGGTGGGCGATGCGCTGGCGCAGTCCATTTTCGGCAGCCGTCCAGCAAAGCTACCGCCGACGCAATCCATTTATCGTTTGCAGGGTCAGGCCACTGTGAACGACAAGGAAGCCAATCTGCAAACGCGGATCAATCCGGGCGACACTGTAAAAACCGCGCCAGGCAGTGAAATCATTTTTGTGGTGAACACCAACGCCATGGTGGTTCGCGGTGGCAGCACGGTCGTGATCGAGAAGGAAGAAAAATCGACTTCGCTCATTATCGCCGGGCTAAGGCTGCTTACCGGCGCGCTACTGTCGGTATCACGCAACACGCCAATGAAAGTGAATACGCGGAACGCAACGATCGGCATTCGCGGCACGGGCTTCTACATTGAGGCGGAGCCCGAGCAAACTTATTTTTGCACCTGCTATGGCGTCACCACAGTGGAATCAACCGCGGACCCTGAAAGCAAAGATACGATCATGGCCACGCATCATGATCGTCCGATTTACGTTGTGAACGACGGCGGTCGCGGCAAAAACATTCGCGATGCACCATTCATCAACCATACCGATCAAGAGCTTGGGCTGATCGAAACTTTAGTCGGGCGCACGCCTGCATTTGTCTTCCCAAAAGACGCATACACGTCCCCGCGCCGCACGTACTAATTCCAACTTCAATGTAAGTTCACCGCCACATTTTATTGCGGCGCACCGTTGGCAATCCAGTTCACAATCAAATCATAGCTGGCGCGACTTGCCTGGCCCGGCGCTACGCTGGTGCTAAAGCCGGGGCGCAGCGCGCCATTGTGATGGTTACCTGAGGGCTTGCGTAATAGCGGGCTCGCGACAACGTCGGTGAAATTGATCCTACTGCGCACCTCGGCGTACAACCACGCGTCATCGGTGGCATCGCCGACGGTGCCATCGCCGTTTCGGTCGATATTGCCGAACACCACCGGCGCGGCGGCACCGCCCGCGCTGGCGATGGCGTGACATCCAGCATTGGTACAGCCGCCACTGGCGGATTGCAACACGGTTTTGATATCCGCAAAGCGGATCGCTGCTGGCGCCAACGCGAGTGCGCTATCGACCACAACCCGCAACTGCGTTGGCGCGCTCGACGTTGTTCCGCTGAGACCCGTATTTGTGGCGACCAGCTGCACCACGTAGGCGCCATCAATACTTGCCGTAAATGTAGCGGTGGAGCTGGCAGCGTTGCTGAGTGTCGCCCCGCCTGACGGGCCGGATACCAATGACCATTGATAGCCGTTTGCGTAAAGGCTCTTTAATGCGGAGAGCGTCGTCGCCCCTTGTCGAACCACCCGATCTGGGCCAGCGTCCGCCAACGGGCGACCGGGCCTAAACGCGCGACCGTTGGCGTCTTTGGCCACATAGCCGCGGTCTTGGAGGAAAGTGGCAAGCGTTTCAGGACTACTTGAACCATAGAACGTATCGTAGACAATTTTGGCAAGCGGCATATTGCCGCGATCAATAATGTGTGCCTTGGTGCGATCCGAATAGGCTTCAAACTTCTCAAATGTAGAGAGATCAATATCCGACTGCAGGCCGGTGCCGCGCAATAAATGACAGGTGCGACACGCCGGCGCAAACACTGTTTTGTACAGCGTGGTTTGGCCGGCAACTGCCCACGATGTTGGCACGTAATTATCGGCAAACACCGGGTTCGGCAAACCATCTCCGCCGTACGCGGCTTTGATGACGGCGGATGCGGTGCCCTGCCATTCGCCTTGCAACGCAGGTCGCCGGCACGCATCTTCCGGCGCGGTCGATGGTGCGGGCAGCGGGTATGAGCAAAGGATGATTTTATTGATGGTCTTTAGCGCAGCCTCTTGTTCGGCGCGACTGTATCCCGCCGTCGTGGAATAGCCAAACGCATCGGCCTCGAAGGGGTGCAACTGCGCTCGCACATCACCGCGGGTGTTGCTCGGGCCATTGCTGACTAAATTAAAGCGCGGTTTGCCGGATGCATCAGGCGGCGTGAGCGCATCGCCGCGCCCGCCGTGGCAAGTAATGCAGGGTCCAGGCATCGCTTTTTGGCCTCGACCATCCAGATCGACGGTGGCGTCACGAAGGCCTGTCGTGGCATTGAAGTTAAAAAACTTGGCGAAGCTGATCCCGCCGTTGGGGCCGGGACTAAACTCTATGGTGTTGTAACCCAGTAGCCAGCGCTGATCACGCACAACTGCGGCTTCAAGATTTAGTGGCGAGTAGGCATAATCTGCACCCGCTTGAATCAAATAGTTTTCAACCAAATAAGCAGAAGTGCCGTCCGGATTTTGGCGCACCGTCATCCGCCGGCCGTAGCCCAGATCACGCCTGTCGCCAAACACTACCGTCACCTGCGTGCCGGCCCCAGAGTCAAAACCGTTGACGGCCTTCCACTTCGTCAGTGTGTCTTTGGCGTTGGCCGGATCAATCGCCGCATAGTATGCATCCGCATATGCGCGCGTATCGGTTTGTTTGCTGCCGTCAGCCTGCAATTGCGGATTGGGAAACAGCAAAAATGCACTGGGCTCGGTCGACGCAACGGGTGCCGCGGGCCCTGGGCCGGGTATCGTATCTGCCGCACTACTGCCGCCACCGCCGCCTCCACAGCCCGCCAGAATAGTTGCCAGAATCGCTACCATCAACAACGTAGCTATCATGGTCGCCCCATGCAAGCACGTCGCTCTTTTACGCAAAACACCAACCGCAAATACATCAAACACGATCAACTCCTTCAGAATCGCATCAAATAAACAAGTGAATATTGATCCACCACATAGTTGCGTGGGGAGGTCACAAAACTAGGCCGAAACTCTGGGGTGGACAATACTCTGCGCCATGACAAATCGACCGAGTGACGCTCACCCAAACCGAGGTTGTAGCCCAGTGTGGAAAGTACTGTTCTGCCTTTGGTGCGATAGCTCAGGAAACCAGTGCCGAGGAAGGCATCATCCAACACAAATACGTCCGCAATCGCTAAATTTTCGAGCGATGGCCCGCCGGTGGACACAAAATGACCTTTCCGGAATTCGCTGTTTAAATATATTGCCTCGGTGGCGCTGAAAGCGAAATCGACACCAAAACGCAGGGCGTTGTCGCGGCTCGTAAACACATCGCTACGCGCAATACGTTCGTTGTGAGCCAAGGCGGCTGAAACGTTAATTCGATCCGTTACCGGCACTCGTACCGATCCCGCAATGGAAGACCGGTACCCGCGGCGTAGCACCGACTGGAAATACTCGCCTGATGTTTGCGCGGTTAATGAAAATGTTGCGGCATCAAATTCACTTGACGGACGATATTGCAATTCGCCCTGCAGACCCGCATTGGCGCGGCTTAAGCCATCAAAGTTCTGAAATTTTTCACCGCCTGCGGAGTACGTCACGAGTGCGCGAAAATTCGGAAAACGATCATCGGTATAAACCAGCGCACGGCCTGCGTTCAAGCTGGTGGAGCGATCAGAGCGCTTGTTCGTGGATTCTTTTGCGCGGGTGACGTTGCCGTCGAAAACATAACCAGCATCGACCTGAATATCGTTTGGTTTCGATGGAACCCACGAAAATGGCCCGCCTCGCCCATCGAGATCCTGCGTCACGTTAAGGCGAATCGATTGATTGGTGTCGCGGTTGAAGCTATGCAGCAATTCGTAATCGAGCGCGATTTTGAGCCCTTCGCGGCGGACAAAATCAGCACCAAAGCCGAACGCAAGCCCGTTGCGCGCCACCGAGCCGACATTAATTCCATAGCGGGGTCCACCGACCAAATCGGCATAACCCACCGAGACATCACTATTGCCTTGAAACTCGTGCCGGTATTCCAGACGCAAACGCGGTGTGGCGGTGCCAAAGCTGGTGTTGTGAATGGTTTCAGCTCTGAAGCCAGCGACGCCTTGAAGCGACGGCGTAGTCTGCCCGAAAAAAGTCAACGCATATTGGCCCGCGCCGCTCTCGCTGGTTTCTTTCAGCTTGTTTGACGAGTAATCGAAGCGACCATAGGGTGATAAAAGCAGCCCGTTATTACGATATTCGTAGCCTGCCGCGACCGATCCAAATATCTGCGTGCCACGACGATTTCCACTGGCAACGCCGTCCATAGCCGACACATAGCGTCGAGTTTTAAAGTCAAGCGAGCCGATACCGATGAGGCTGTCAATAAATATTTGCGGGCCGGGCTGATAGCTGGCGTAGATCACCCCGGAATAGCCATTGGCACGGCTCTCAGAGCCATCATTGCCAATTTGTGTTTTATCGCGCGCAAAACCCGCGCCAAGACCTAATACAAGTTGGTCACTGAATCGTTGGTCAACGCCCAGACTGATACCGCTGGTGCTGAAATCGAGTGCCGAGCGCTGCGAATTCGCCTGGCGCAAACCAAAATTTGCGGTGCCTGCGATCCAGAAACTAGGCCGCGGCGCTGTGGCTGAATCGCTGCTCGCAGAGCCGCTATTGCCACCCGCACTTCCCGCGAGCGAAGCGACGTTCAGCGAACGCGACGCCAGCAGCGAGACCAATTCACTCGAGAACGGAAATGCCTCTGCAACGGGTCGACTGCCTGATTTGAAATTTGCCGGATCGAAATCGCGCGTGCCCGTAGGAGCAGATAGCGAGGAAGACGCGTAAGAACGGTCCAGATAAGAACTAGTTGGCGTTGCGACTACAGACGCTGCATCCGAATCTGATTCACGCTTTGTGCTGCCGGACCTTGCGTTTAGATTTGCGCCCGGAGCTGAAGCCAATCCGGTCGGGCCATCCTTGGCACTTGATTTAGCGGTCGCGCTGACCTCGCCTCCCCGATGCATGGATTCCATGCGCGACTGGAAGTTTGAAATTTGCGCCTTGGCGAAGCGCTCTGCCGTTTCGATTTGTGCAGCGATGAGCCCGGTCACCGCAGCTTGTTTGGTTGGGTCAGGCCGACCGGTCACGGTTACTTTTACTGCCGCTGGTATCGATGTACCCGCGTTGCCGAATGCTGCATACGTAAACGAGTCGGCCCCAAAGTAATCGGTTGCCGGTGTGTAGGTTAGTTTGGTGCCATTTACGCTCGCCACCCCATGCGCAGGAACCGTCATAACCACAATCCCAGAAATCGCCGAACCGCTGATAAACGGCGCAAGGTCAATGGTGGTCGGCGTGTTCAGCGGCAAAATAAAATTTAACGCGTTGGCGGTGGGCGCGAGTGTGTCTACAGTAATCGTAAGTTCCACCACTGCCGATGTACCGCCGGGGCCGGTAACAGTGTAAGTAAAACTGTCGGCGCCAAAGTATCCGGTGCGCGGGGTGTAAGTGAGCGTGCGACCGTTGACAGTTAGCGCGCCGTTGACGGGCGGCGTCACAATATTGATGGTGGTGAAAACACCCGCAACCGCAGCACTCAAATCAATAACGGTTGGGGTATTGAAGATTGCGGTCGCGCTACTCGCGCTTGCCGTGGGTGCAGGCGGCGTGCCCACCACCAAGCTTACGGTCGCAGGGGAAGATGTTCCGCCGGGGCCCGTGCTACTAAACGTAAAGCTGTCGGCACCAAAGTAGCCGGATGTCGGCGTGTAGATAACGGTATTGCCAGACAAAACCGCTGTGCCGTGCGCAGGCAGCGTTACCAGGCTAAAGCTGGTCACCAATCCGCTAACGGCGCTGCTTAAATTGATCGACTGCGCGGTGTTGAAGACGACATTTACCGTTAACCCACTGCTGACGGGCGGTGGTGCATTGGCAATCGTAATGCTTAGCGTGCGGTTGCCCGTGCCGATTGAATTAATGGCACCCAAAGTGACATTAAATGTACCCGTGGTAGCAGGTGAGCCGGAAATTAAGCCAGTTGCAGCGTTGATTGACAAGCCGGGCGGCAAGCCTGAAGCACTAAAACTGGTGGGGAAATTATTCGCTGTTGTTTGATAAGTAAATGGCTGGGAAAGCCCGCCAGTGGCAGAAGTTGCGCTGGTGATGATCGGCGCGGCGAGGGCCACGGTAACGAGCAGCGTTTGACTTCCCGTACCAGTTGCGTTGGTGGCGCTAACCGTTATCGAGAAACTGCCAAATACGGTCGGCGTGCCCGAAATTTGCCCGGTAGCCGTATTTACGCTAACACCGGCGGGCAGACCCGTCGCGTTAAAACTGGTTGCAAAATTCGTCGCAGTGATTTGGAAGCTAAACGGCAGACCGATGGTGGCATTGGCTGTTGCAGCACTGCTGATCACAGGGGCCAGGAGGCCAATGGTGATGGTTAGACCTTGGCTGCCAGTGCCGGTGCCGTTCTGCGCGGAGATGGTGGCTGTAAACGTTCCCTGTGACGTTGGCGTCCCGGAAACCAATCCGCTGGCATTCACGCTTAAACCTGGTGGCAAGCCAGTTGCATTGAACGTAGTGGGTGAATTAGTCGCGGTAATTTGATAGCTGAACGGCGTCGCCAACGAACCACTGGCACTTGCCGCGCTGGTGATGACCGGCGGCCCCAGCGTGATATTGAAAGTGGTGACTTGACTACCATTGCCCGCGCCATTGCTGGCGATTAGCGTCGGTGTAAAGCTACCCACCGCGGTGGGCGTGCCGCTAATTAGACCGGTGGTGGTATTTAAAGCTAAGCCCGGCGGCAGCGCACCGGTAAAACTAAAGCCTGCGCTGGTGCCGTTGTTGGCCGTGATTTGGTAGCTAAATGGGACGCCCGTTTGGCCGTTCGCATTGGCCGAACTGGTGATTACCGGGGCGAACTGAGCAATGGTAAAGACAACGGTTTTTGCGACTGAGGTGGTGGTGGCGTTGGTGGCCGTCACGCCGACATTAAAAACGCCGGCAACCGTCGGCGTACCGGAGATCAAGCCGGACGCGTTGACGGACAAACCACCAGGCAGACCCGTGGCACCATAGCCGCCAGAGGTCAATGGCCCATTGGTCGCCGTTATTTGATAGCCCGCGAATACGGATGCGACCGCACCAGAGGCGGCCCCCCCGCTGGTGATCACAGGCGGACCAAGGGTGATGTTAAACGTGAGCGCCAAAGTGCCGGGTGTCGGATTGGCGTTGGTTGCCGAGAGCGCCACATTAAATGAACCCAAGCTGGTGGGCGTGCCTGAAATCACGCCGGTACTGGTATTCAGAGTAAGGCCAGGCGGCAGACCCGTCGCGCCATAGCTGGTGGGGCCATTAGTAGCGGTGATGGTGTAAGTCGGGCTGAGCACGACGCCGGTTTGCCCGCTGGCAGTAGCCGCGCTAGTAATGACGGGGGACGGCGGAACGATTGTAAACGTCACCGTTTTCGTACCGGCCGTGGGATTGGTATTGGCCGCACTCACGGTGATGTTAAACGTCCCCGCGGCAGTAGGCGTTCCCGAAATAAGCCCCGATGCATTGATACTCAGACCTGCCGGCAAACCCGGAGCGGAAAAGGTCGTCGGGCTATTGGTGGCGGTGATTTGGTACGGCGTAATCGCGGTGCCGGTCGTGCCGCTCACGGCTCCGCCGCTGGTGATGACCGGGATCGCGGGAAAGATCGTAAACGTGACCGCCTTGGTCCCAGGAGTGGGATTAGCATTAGAAGCGCTGACGGTGGCATTAAAAGTACCCGCAGTCGACGGCGTACCCGTCACGACACCTGTTCCGACTGTTACGCTCAAGCCCGTTGGCAGTCCGATACCACTAAAACTAGTGGGCGAATTTGTCGCAGTGATGGTGTAGCCCGCCCCAAAAGGCGTGCCGATAGTGCCGCTCGCCGTGCCAGCGCTGGTAATGGCGGGCGAGGCGGGAATAATTGTGAACGTAACCACCTTAGTGCCCGGAGTCGGATTCGCGTTCGATGCGCTTACCGTCACATTAAATGTCCCTGCCACGGTTGGGGTACCCGTAATTTGTCCGGTACCTGCGTTAAGTGTTAGTCCGCCGGGCAAGCCGGGAGCCGCGAACGATGTCGGGGAGTTAGTGGCGGTGATGGTATAGCCGCCAAACCCCACGCCGACCGTGCCGCTTGCCGTGGCGCCGCTAGTTACGACTGGCGATGCGGGGCAAGTGATACTAACTGAAGCGGTACGCGTAGATGTTGATCCCCCAGGTCCGCTGCCACGATATTGCCAGGTATCTGTCCCACATTGCCCCGCAGCAGGGGTGTAAGTAACCTGCGTTACGCTGCCCGATTTGGCATATGTCGCAGTGCCCTTACTAGGCCCGGTCGTGTTCGTAATTGAGGTGGCACCACCTTGGCCAGCAATGTAAGCGGCGTTTAGCTGAATGGTGTTGAGAGAAAAGGTTGCTGCTGTTTGGAAAGCGATAGTTGCGTTATTGGGCTCGGGCTGAAGGGGTGAAATTTCAGTCGCCAAATATGCTGCGATCTCTGTACGAATAGCGGGCGTGACCGTGACAGATGATGCCATCCCCTGTCCGACGATGTAATCGATAAAGTTAACAGCACCCGCAGCGTTGCGATAAGAAATGTTGCCACCCCCTGATGCATGACACCCAGCGCTGGCGCAGTTAGTCGCAAACTGTGATGCGCCATCTGCATACGAGGGCTTGCTGCCGAGCAGTAACAGCGTGCATATGACAAATAAAGCCGCATGCCAGGAGGTCAAAAAGATACGGGCAGAGCTCCATCCGTGGGCTTCTCCAGAAGAATATCTCTCTGGCGCAAGCTTGCACAGATAGTGTTTGACACAGTGGATGCATGCTTCTGTAAGCCGACGCATTTTTGCTCCCAAAATTCTTTTTTTGATTGTATTGCGTGCCAGATTACATTAACGACCTAACCTCTTGTGAGTATTTCAGTTTCCCGAAAGAAACTCTATCCCTCAATTGGGGGATCTAAGAATACAACCTACCGCGCGATATCCTCAGTAAGGGGCAGCCAACCAGGGCACGTACCGAGCCACGCCCTGCTCTACCGTCAAAAACTCATCTGCGTAACCCGCCTCGCGCAACAACGAAATATCGGCTTGGGTAAAACTTTGATATTTGCCCTTGAGCGCATCAGGAAACGGCAGATATTCGATCACCCCTTCTTGTTTGAGCGCGGCCAAGTCTGATGCGGGTTTGCCGTCAAGATGGCGAATCGCATTGACGGTCGCTACGGCGAGGTCGTTAAACGGTTGCGAGCGACCGGTGCCGAGATTAAAGATGCCCGAGATGTTATTGTTATCCAGAAAAAATAAATTTACTTTAACCACATCTTCAACGCTGACAAAATCACGGCTTTGCTCGCCATGGCCAAAACCACCGCTGCCTTCAAATAACTTTACTTTGCCCGTAGCGCGGTATTGATTGAAGAAGTGGAATGCCATGGAGGCCATGCGGCCTTTTTGTGATTCACGCGGGCCGTATACATTGAAATAACGAAAGCCGACAATCTGCGAGGACGCATCATCGATACGTTTACGCACCGCCTGGTCGAACAGAAACTTTGAATAGCCGTAGACATTCAACGGTACCTCAAATGAGCGATCTTCTTTAAAGGTGGTGCCGCCGCCATAGACAGCGGCGCTGGATGCGTAAATAAGCGGCACGCCTTCTTCGACGCAAAAATCGAGCAATGACAGCGAATAACGATAGTTGTTTTCCATCATATAGCGGCCGTCGGTTTCCATCGTATTCGAGCATGCGCCCTCATGAAAAATGGCTTCAATGTCGCCGCCGTTGCCGTCGCTCATTTCGCCGCTTTCTATCACCTCCAGAAAGTCTTTTTTATCGACATATTCAGCAATCTCACAGTCCACGAGATTTTTGAATTTGTCCGCATAGGTGAGGTTGTCGACCGCCACAATGTCGGTGATGCCGCGCGCATTCAGCGCTTTAACGATATTACTGCCGACAAATCCGGCCGCGCCGGTAACGATATAAGTCATGTTAGCTCTTTATTGGAAAAATTTGACAAACCCTAGCATAGACGGGCCTCTACAACCATTTATTGCCTGCAACACCCGTCCTTGCTAGGATTTTATTTATTTATAATGCCGCGATTAATTCCTGCTGTGTGAGGGTGGCTGTGCCCAATTTACCTACCACCACGCCGGCCGCGCGATTGGCAATCCGCATCGCGTCGGTCATTGACGCGCCCGCCGCGAGCATCAAACCGATGGTCGCAATCACTGTGTCACCGGCTCCTGAAACATCATAAACCTCACGCGCCTGAGTCGGCTCGTGAACGGCTTCGCCGCGCGTGAACAGCGACATGCCCTCTTCCGAGCGTGTGACGAGGAGGGCGTCAAAATTGTATTGTTCGCGAACGGCTTCGGCTTTTTTTGCCAATTCTATTTCATTCGCCCAGCGCCCGGCCACTTCACGAAATTCGCCGCGGTTTGGCGTCAACAGCGTCGCGCCGCGATATTTAGAAAAATCATCGCCTTTTGGGTCAATCAGCACGCGCTTGTCATGGCGTTTGGCGGCGTCAATCATTTTCGTCACATGGGTCAGGCTGCCCTTTCCATAGTCGGAAAGTATCACCACATCCACGCTATCGATCAGCGATTCAAAATCGTCCAGCTTGTCTTCGAGCACCTCGCGCGAGGGCGGAGTCTCGAAATCAATCCGCATCAATTGCTGCTGGCGACCAATCACGCGCAATTTAACGGTGGTCGGCAATTGCGCATCTTTATGAAAAATAGTTTTGACGTGTTCTTGCTCAAGCAACGCATACAGCGAGCGACCCGCCTCATCATCGCCCACCACCGATAACAACGTAGCCTGTCCACCCAGCGCCGCCACGTTACGCGCGACGTTCGCGGCCCCACCGGGACGCTCCTCGGTACGCTGAACATGCACGATCGGCACGGGGGCCTCGGGCGAGATGCGTTCAACATTTCCGAACCAATAACGATCCAGCATCACATCACCGACCACCAAAACGCGGGCGCGGCTGCAATCGGGCAGGCTAAGTTTCACCATGCTCAAACAGCTTGGGCGCGGCCAATGGGGTAATACGAAAACCCCAACTCGCGCATCGCCAAAGGCTCGTACAAATTGCGACCATCAAATACCACCGGTGCGTTCATTTGCGCCTTCATCGCCGCGAAATCCGGCGCACGGAATGTCTTCCATTCCGTCACGATCAGCAGCGCATCTACACCGTTGAGCGCGTCCATCGCGGACTCGGTGAAGCTCACCTTCGCATTCTCTGCCAACAGATGTTTCGCTTCTTCAATCGCGACCGGGTCAAACGCCACAACAGTAGCACCGCGTTTGGTCAAATCGTCGATTAACACAAGACTAGGCGCTTCACGCATATCGTCGGTATTAGGTTTGAAAGCTAGACCCCACATGGCAAACTTTTTGCCGCTTAAGTCGGCACCGAAGCGCGCAACGACCTTTTCGGTTAGCACATGCTTTTGCGCATAGTTCACGCGCTCAACCGCGTCTAGCAACTTCAATTCGATTCCCACTTCGGTGCCCGTGCGTTGCAGCGCCTGCACATCCTTGGGGAAACATGATCCCCCATAACCAATACCGGGATACAAGAACTGATAACCGATACGCGGATCGGAGCCGATACCACGTCGCACCGATTCAATATCCGCGCCCAACTTTTCAGCCAGCAATGCGAGTTCGTTCATAAACGAAATCCGCGTCGCGAGCATCGCATTCGCCGCATATTTTGTCAGCTCGGCCGACCGAATGTCCATCACCATGATGCGATCATGGTTGCGTTGAAACGGCGCGTAGAGTTGACGCATTGAGTCAATAGTTTCGGCATTGTCCGCACCGACCACGATGCGATCAGGCCGCATAAAATCCTCAACCGCCGCGCCTTCTTTTAAAAATTCAGGATTCGATACCACTGAGAATGGCGTATCCAACTTTCTCAGTTTTAACTCCTCAGCAATCGCCAATCGCACTTTATCTGCGGTGCCAACGGGTACGGTAGATTTGTCCACCACGATCTTTTTTGATGTCATGTACTTGCCGATATTGCGTGCGGCAGACAAGACATATTGCAGATCCGCCGAGCCGTCCTCGCCGGGCGGCGTACCGACCGCGATCATTTGCACATCGCCCCAGGCGACGCCCTCGGCCACATCAGTGGTGAAGCGCAAGCGCCCCGCCGCCACGTTGTTGGCAACAATCTCTTTTAAGCCCGGCTCATAAATCGGGATACCACCGGAATTCAAAATATCAACTTTGCGCGGATCAAGATCGAGGCACAAAACGCTGTTACCCACGTCCGCCAAGCACGCGCCCGACACCAATCCTACGTAGCCCGTACCGATAATGGTTAGTTTCATTTATTCGTTTCCAGATTGTTAAGATCGTTATGGATTTTATGCAAGGTCGCGACCGGATCGGCGGACTGGGTAATGCTGCGACCAATGACTAGATAATCGGCGCCCATCTTAATCGCATCTACCGGGGTCACCACTCGCGCTTGATCGCCTTTTGCGTCGTCTGGCAAGCGAATACCAGGCGTTACCAACTTAAACGCTTTACCGAAACGGTCCTTTAGCCAAGTCGCTTCCAGCGCTGAGCACACCACGCCGTCCAACCCGGCGTCCTTAGTCAGCGCCGCGTAGCGCAAAACCGAGGCAGGAAGGTTTGCGTCGAGGCCGATCTCCGGCAGCTCGCTTTGCGCCATGCTGGTCAACACGGTGACGCCGATTAACAATGGCTTGTTACCATTTACGGAGTCGACTGCATTACGTGCGGCAGACAGCATTTTCTTCCCGCCGCATGCATGTACATTCACCATCCAGACACCTTGGCTGGCGGCCACCCGGCAGGCCGCGGCAACGGTATTCGGAATATCGTGAAACTTGAGATCGAGGAACACATCGAATTCACGCGCCATTAACGCCTCAACGACTTGCGGGCCCGCAGCGGTGTGCAACTCTTTTCCGACTTTAACGCGACACATTTTTGGATCGAGCCGATCCGCCAGCGATAACGCATCGCTTGCGCTATCGAAATCAAGAACCACAATAATGGGTTTGTTACTCATGTTGAATGCCTGCCTGTTTTGGTGTTTTTATTCTGATGTTCTGATGTTCTGATTGTAATGTCCGCGTTGTGATGTTGATATTACCGCGGGCAAGTTACAAAACCGGTCAATCTTCAACGGGTAATCGTTGGCCCTCAATCTGCGAGCGCGCCAGATGACGGTTAGCCGTTTCATATTCTGCGGTGCGCCGTGGCGAGAATGTCTCCCAACCGCCACAAGCCGGGCACTGCCAATAAAACTGCTTGGCTTTGAACCCACATTGCTTGCATAAATAAACCGCAAGCTTGCTCGAATGGCTGTGCACCAACTCCTTGAGCATCTGCAAATCATGCTTTCGTTCTTCCGGTGCCGCCAATATTTGTGCTTCGAGCAGGCGATCCAATCCTACCAAGGTCGGATTATTGCGCAAATCCGCCTTCACTAATTCATAGGCAGCCTGTGGGCCATCGCCGGCGAGCGTGGCATCGAAAATCGCATTGAGCAAATCCAGCGCTGGATAGTGATGCTGCAATTTTCGCAAGTCGGCCAAGCCGGTTGCACCTTTACCAAGCGCGCGATAGCTGTCAAGCATTCGATCCGCCGCCAGGCCCAAAAATGCGGGATCCTGCTGCTCAATTTGGTGCCAAGTCGCAATGGCGTCCGCATGTTGATTCGCCTTCGCCTGCCACTCACCGCGCATCAAATTGGCGCGCACGCAGGCCGGATCTGCAACCAACGCTGAGTCGAGGTAGGCATTTGCTTGTTCAGACGCGCTTACCGCGTTTGCAGTGCTGGATTCTGCCGGGCGATTTGAATGCCCCTCTGAGGCCAACTCACAATAGAAATGCGCGATTTCTTTTTGATAGCGACGCCGCTTTGATAACGATAGCTTGGTTGTGCCGTAATCTTCAGGTGCACCCGCATCGAGACGCGAAGCCGCATCAATGGCTTTTAACCAATTTTTTTCCTGCACATAAACATCAAGCAATAGCCGCAAGGTCTGCGCTTGCTGTGAAGTAGTGCCGACTGCCTTGGTGGCCAGATCAGACAATATTTTTTCGCTATGGTCGGTCAAACCTGATTTTTGGTAGTCAATCGCCAACTCAATCAAGGCCGTCGTGCGCGCCTCGGACGACAGCTCACGACGCTCGGAAAGATTCTGATGAACGTGGATTGCACGATCCACCTCGCCACGCCGCCTGAACAGGCTGCCCAGCGCGAACTGAAGCTCAACGGCTTCGGGATTAGTTTTGGTGACCTCAATGAAGGCTTCAATTGCTTTGTCCTGCTGCTCGTTAAGCAAGAAATTCAGGCCCTTGAAATACGACTGCGGCATGGCTCTTGATTCCATCAATAACTGCTTCAAATCAAGTCGCGCCACAAACCAGCCCGCAGCAAAAAATACCAGCGCGCCGACCAACGCCCAGGGAAGCCAGCCAGCATCAATATTCATATAACAATCTGCCTACCAACCGGCGAAGTTGAAAGCGGCGAGGTTGGAAGCGGCAACATGACCGGTGGCCCGATAACAAACGACAAGGCTTGGTTCCAGAAAATTGCATCGACATAAATCTAAAGTCGCGGCATTGTGCTGTCCGGTGCGGGCGACGCGGGCGGCAACGTGGCAATTTCATCGCGGCTTTTATGCTGCAGAGCGCGATTCAATTTTCGGATTTCGCGTTTCAAGCGGAACATCGTCATCAAGGAGGCCATCAGCCCGAGCACTAATCCGCCGCCAAAAAATGCGAGCAATATCAGTGCGAGCGGGGCGGTCAAAGTGGCATCCATATACCCGTGTAGTACGATGGGATCCGCGTTTTTTGCCGCGAACCAAACAAACAACAGCACCACCACGACGCGGACAATCCATATCAGTATTTGCATGATTTTAAAGTTCCTGGTGATGACGCGCTCGCGCTATTCTGAGTGCAGATACGCTTCCAGCAATGTCAAGTTTGGGCGATAGCTGCGATTGCCAACGCGGAAAACGTTATTGTAAATAGGTTTAAAACCTAAAACCAAAATGCGGATTACAAAGCCACCATTTCGCGTCGCCGTCTTCTCGCATGACCCGATTTCCGATCGAACTTCATCCCGCCCCATAAATAAAAAAGCCAGATGCGTCACACTTCTGGCCTGTTTTTTTAGCCGGAATTTTAATCACCGGTTGCTTGTGAAACACGCGGCTTGGGCAGTGTTGCATGGTGTTCCAGATCGTCGGGCAATATCAACGAATCAACACGCTCACGCAGTTCTTTACCGGCTTTAAAATGCGGCACATATTTTTTCGGGACTTGCACCTTTTCACCCGTCTTGGGGTTACGGCCCGTGCGCGGCGGACGGTAATTCAATCCGAAACTGCCGAACCCACGAATCTCGATGCGATCACCGGTCGCGAGGGTATCGGACATCGCGTCCAGCATGGTTTTTACGGCGAGTTCAGCGTCTTTAGGGGCCAACTGGCTATGCCGAGCTGACAGAATTTCAATCAGCTCCGACTTTGTCATGGATTTCACGTGGGTGACCCAGTATTCAAATTATTGTTGTCTTTATTTTGAGATCGATGACAAACACTCAAACAAAAATTCGGCATAAATCATCCAATCGGGCGGACATCAGCCTCAACGCCGCCCGAATGGAAGAAATTCGATTTATTCGCCTTGCTTGAGCTTCGCCTTCAACAACGCGCCGAGATTAGTCGTGCCGGCGTTATTCGGGCCGTCGTCAGTCATCTTCTTCATCGCATCTTTTTCATCAGCCGCATCGCGTGCTTTGATGGAAAGATTGATGTTGCGTGTCTTGCGATCAACGTTGACGATCACGGCTTCGACTTCGTCCCCTTCTTTCAGGTGGGTGCGAATGTCTTCCACGCGCTCGCGCGAAACTTCCGATGCACGAAGGTAGCCCTCGATGTCACCCATCAGGGTAATCGTGGCACCTTTGGCATCAATCGATTTAACCGTTCCTTTGACCAGCGCGCCCTTATCGTTCAGAGCGACGTAGCTGTTGAACGGGTCATCGTCCATTTGCTTCAAGCCAAGTGAGATACGCTCGCGCTCAACATCAATCGCCAACACCACGGCTTCCAGCTCATCACCCTTCTTGAAATTCTTGACCGCTTCTTCGCCCGCCACATTCCACGACAGATCCGACAAGTGCACAAGGCCGTCAATATTGCCTGGCAAACCAATAAATACACCGAAATCGGTGATCGATTTGATGGTGCCTTTGACGCGCTCGCCCTTCTTGTGCGACATCGAGAATTCATCCCACGGGTTCTGCTTGCACTGCTTCATGCCCAGCGAAATGCGGCGACGCTCTTCATCGATCTCAAGAATCATGACTTCAACTTCATCACCCAAAGACACAACTTTAGCGGGATGAACGTTCTTGTTCGTCCAGTCCATTTCAGAAACGTGAACCAGCCCTTCAATGCCCGCTTCGATCTCAATAAATGAGCCGTAATCGGTCAGATTGGTGACTTTACCGAACAAGCGCGTGCCTTGTGGGTAGCGACGTGCAAGACCCGTCCAAGGATCATCGCCAAGCTGCTTCATACCAAGCGATACACGGTTTTTCTCTTGATCGAATTTCAGGATCTTGGCTTCAACTTCGTCGCCTACCGTCAATACTTCAGACGGATGCTTCACGCGACGCCATGCCAGATCGGTAATGTGCAACAGACCATCGATACCGCCCAAGTCAACGAACGCACCGTAGTCGGTAATGTTCTTGACGATACCTTTAACAATTGCGCCCTCTTTCAGGGTCGACATCAATGCCTGACGCTCAACACCGGCGGAAGCTTCCATCACGGCGCGGCGCGAAACAACCACGTTGTTACGCTTTTTGTCGAGCTTGATAACTTTGAATTCGAGTTCTTTATTTTCAAACGCCGAGGTATCTTTGATCGGGCGTGTATCAACCAACGAACCCGGCAAGAACGCGCGGATGCCGTTGATCATGACGGTCAAACCGCCTTTAACTTTGCCGGAAACCATACCGGTGATGATCGTGCCCTTGTCGAGCGCGACATCCAAATCGTGCCATGCGGAGAGCTTTTTCGCTCGGTCACGCGACAATTTTGTTGCGCCGTAGCCATCATCAATCTGCTCAATCGCTACGGTTACGAAATCGCCAACTTTAACTTCAAGCTCGCCTTTATCGTTTTTAAATTCTTCGACGGGAATCACGGACTCAGATTTGAGCCCGGCGTTCACGACCACTATATTTTGGTCAACCGAAACCACTTCGGCCGTAATCATTTCGCCAACACGCATTTCCTGACGTGTTTCGCTCTCTTCAAATAGAGCGGCAAATGAATCTATCGGATGCATCGTTTTCGTTGCGGCTGCTAAAGACTGTTGAGTTGCGGACATGGGAAACTGCACCTTCGGGTTAAGTCACTTGGCAAAATAAAAAAATCGCGGCGACAATTGGTTAATAGGTTAAATCCGGAATTTCACATGAAAAACCGGCTCATTAAAGTACTCGATAAAACGGCTGGGGCGGACTTTCTGGGAACCAATCAAAAAGAAAAAATGCTTTTTGATCAAACACCTACTTGGCTATTGACTGTCTTTGACCCATTGCAAAATCTGTTCAACCGCTTCATTTGCAGAAATCTCAGTCGTATCAAGTAGTTGCGCGTCAACCAGACGCATAAGCGGCGCTACCGGACGATTAATATCTCGTTCATCTCGGATGCGTAACTCCTTCACAACGTCTCTCAATATAGCAGAGTTTCCTTTTTGGATCAACTGGTTAAGTCTTCTTTCCGCCCGCGCTTCGACGCTTGCGGTGAGGAATATTTTCAACATCGCGCCCGGGAAAACGACTGAGCCCATATCGCGACCGTCTGCAACCAGTCCGGGATACTCCGCAAAAGCGCGCTGGCGCTCCAGAAGCGCGGCGCGAACGCTAGGCATCGCCGCGACCAGCGATGCATTTTGACCTGCTGTTTCCGTGCGAATCTCGTCAGTCACGTCGATTCCCGACAGCAAGACGGTCTCGCCAACAAAGCGCGTCTCAAGACCACGCGCAATTTCAGCCACCGCCGCTTCATCCGAAAGCATCACCCCTGCCCCGGTTGCGGCCAGCGCCGTAAGCCGATACAACGCACCGCTATCAAGGTAATGGAACCCCAGCGCGTCGGCCACCCGGTGCGCCACGGTGCCTTTGCCAGACGCCGTGGGGCCATCAATGGCGATAACCGGCAAGGCGGAAGATGAAGGGTTTGAAATCATGTCAGACGTTTCGTGAGCTCGATAATGCCGGGATAAGGATGTTACCAAAGCGACCTCAAGCATCACCGTTAATTACGCAAAAACTTTGCGCGGCACAATACATAAATCTTACGCGGCCACCCCACCCAAGCCCTCAATCAAATCATCAATCAGTCCCGCCAATTCTCCGGTCATCATGACGGTGTCGGCATCAAATCGTTCTTCATCGCTTTGCGGCGCGGATTCAGCGCCTTCGGTCACTACATCAACCGGCGAGATGCGTTTAACGGTGAACGATTCAGTGAGCACGAACGACACGCGATTGGCCCATGTGAGTGCCAGGCGAGTGCATTGCTTGCCGCCGGTGATATGGCGCTGCACGTCTGCGGGTTCAAGCGAATGACGCACAAATCGTACCGTCGCTTTTTCATCCAACGGCGATTGCAGTTCGGTTTCCTGATCGATCGTGAAGCCGTGCGGCACGCCATTTCGGGCGCCGGTTGCACCGAGCCAGGCGGTCATCGCAATAGTCGGCGAGATCGCAGTGTCGACGCGTTCCAGCGAAAGATCATTAAGCGACTTATTCAACATGCCGATCAATTCGTCGGCTTTCGAGGGCGATCCCGCATCCACCACCAAGCGGCTATTTTTTGCATCAATCCACGCCCACGTATTGCGCCGCACGTTAAAGGCTCTCGGCAACAACTCATCCGTAATCTGATTTTTGAGATCACGCATCTGCTTCTTGCCGAGTTTGAAGCCCTGTGCATTTTCGAGTTCTTGCGATTTGGTGCGCACAGACTCTCTAATTACTGCTGCGGGCAGCAATTTTTTTTCTTGTCCCAGCTTGATCAGAAGTTGCCCGTTGACCGCATAGACCAACGCGCCGTCATCTCGCGGCGACGCCCACCCCTGAGTTTGCAACTCGTAAGCACCACATGCCCGCACCGGGTGATGAGATAGCTGCGCTTCCAACGACTGAGCGCTCAGCGTCCAAGGCGCGGTCAGCCGATATATCTGTAAATTCTTAAACCACATAGCGTCCCAAAAAGTCTTAGATTGTATATGAGTCAGACGATGGATCAACGTTGCCAGCGCCTCAGCGCGCCTCTTTTAAAGCAATCTAACGCCGCAACCAGTTCGAAGCCCAGCTGTTACGTTGTCGCCGGAACGCGTCATTTCTATTTCGAGCACTTTCGGGCGTAACATCACGTACGCAACAGCTTGTTGCTAACTGTGTCAAATGGGCACCGCTGAATGTGGATCAAGCATTCATCGGTTCTATTTCTTATCCCTTCAAGAAAGTGAGTAAGCAATGGATGGTTTAAATCGAAAACGGGTTTTAACGAATCGCCTCAAAACGCTAGCAAACGCGGCGTTAATAACCGGCGCGGTAGCGTGCATGGCTACAGCCGCAAATGCACAGTCCGACAGAGCCAAGCAACTTGAGCAGACCCAAGTTTCTGCGCTTGAACAATATCGCGATATGTCCGATAACGAACGCGCAGCGCTCGCCAACGAGGCAGCGGCGAAATCAGCTATCGCGAACCGTAGCGCAACACCAGCTGAGCGCGCGATGCTCATGGAGTCTCCCGCAAGTGCGCGAGCGCAACTGAAGGCGAATGCTGCGTCACTTTCAAAACGCACCGGGTCTGGCGTCGGCAAGGAAATTCGCGCGGGCAGTAGCGTCGGCAAAGTGCTCGGTACGGCCTATTTCAATAGCCGCACCATCGACATTAAAGACGGCAATCATCTTGAAACTTGCGAGGTGGACAAATCCGCAAACACGCATGCCCATGATGACGCCGCAGCCGCAAAGATAACGAAATCGGCATTGACCAACGCGGGCAAAGGAGCGATCCGTGAATAAATTTATTTCTAGAATTACCCGAACCAGCACCCTCGCCTTGCTCGGAGGCGTGCTTGCGTTTTCACTCCAAGCAAATGCGGCGACTTTTAAACTCATTAACGTCGACGACCCCGGCATTGGCTTTAACGACCCAACGCCAGCCGCACCGGTGGGCCTTAATAACGGAACAACAGTCGGTGCACAGCGGCTGATTGCGCTGAATTTCGTCGGCTCACTCTGGGCGCGCGCACTGGGTGGCAATGATGTGATTGAGGTCGCGGCCAGTTTTGCGCCGCAGGAGTGCACAGC
>JBBRZG010000042.1:0-25105 GCA_038236905.1 Burkholderiales bacterium | reverse complement strand
GGCATGCTGCCAAAATCAGCGCTGCAACAAGTTGTCGCGAAATCGCTGGAGGTCGATATGGCGGTGGTCCATGCGGAAATCGCGCAACAGGAAAAAGCGGCGACGATTTCTTAGCAAAATATTTGCGGGCGTTGCTTTGGGTAGGTCAGGTTGCCGACGGCTACCTGACATCGATCTAAAATGAACCCACGGTGTCAGGTAGCCTGCGGCAACCTGACCTACTGGTAGCCCTTGGTATCACCACTAAACACTAGCACCGGCGCGGCGTTCGCAGCAATATGTTCCCGAACGGCAATAGCGACGGGCACCTTCATTTTTTGGCGATATTGGGCACGCACGCAGCTTCGCGCCCACGGACAATCGTTCCGCTACAATGCTGAGGTATAAAAGCCACCTACAACCTCAGGTACAACATTGTCCACGCCACCCAAAAGAAAAGGCCTTCTCGATCCTGAACGTCGGCGAAAAGGCATCTACATCCTGCCTAATTTATTCACGGCGGCCGCCTTGTTTGCGGGCTTTTACGCCATCGTGCAGGGCATGAATGGTAAATTCGAAACTGCCTGCATATTCATCTTTATTGCCATGGTGCTGGATGGGCTGGATGGACGCGTCGCCCGCCTTACGCGCACGCAAAGCGATTTCGGCGCGCAGTTTGATTCGCTATCCGACATGGTTTCGTTTGGTGCCGCCCCCGCGCTGGTGATGTATGTGTGGGCGCTCAAACCCATGGGCAAATGGGGCTGGGTCGCCGCGTTCATTTACGTGGCCTGCGCGGCGCTACGACTAGCGCGATTCAACACCAACATTGGCGTCGTCGATAAAAAATATTTTCAAGGCATTCCCAGTCCCGCCGCCGCGGCATTAGTCAGCGGCATGATCTGGGTGCTCAATGATTTTCAAGTGCGCGGCGGCGAAGTCGAATGGTTTGCCTGGGCCGTGACCGTATTCGCCGGCGTGACCATGGTCACCAATGTTAAATACTATAGCGGCAAAGAATTCAACCTGCGTCGCAGCGTACCCTTCTGGGTCGTGCCAGTCATTTTTATCGCGTATCTGGTGGTCACGATTGACCCACCGACTGTGCTGTGGGGATTGTTTGTTTGTTATGCATTGTCTGGGTATGTGATGGCGGGGATGGATTTGATGCGGGGTGGGAAAAAACCACCGAGTCTACCGCCCACGGATGCTTAGATATGATTAGCTTGAGCAATTAACATTCAGTACAAACAATAAGGCGAACGGCGACGAGTGAAAATTCTTGAGACCCTTATTCCCGCTTTGGAAGAGCGCTTCGCTGGGCGTGGCATGCGAAAAGGCGTTATTGGCGAACCTGATGTACTTTTCCCTGCCGTTCATCCGGAAGTTGGAGATATTTTTATCTACGATGAGGGTGACGAAATAACGATCATAGTTAGTGGTTTTATGCATGTTCATTTTGGAACTGATGAAGCCTCCAGTACAGAACTTGAGTCGACGGCGGCCATAACACGCGACATTGTTCAATTTTTGGAAGATGTATTTGCTGATCGAATGATCTTTTGGACACGTCTTGGTGGTTTTGCGGGCGCAGGGTGCAGCTTAGGTGGCGCAAACCGAACGAAATCGAATTTGTTCGTGAAAAAAGCAGTTTGGACCAAACCGTTGACGCGATGGTGATTTGGTGGCGCTGCAAGCTCACAAACGAAGTTGCACCCAGCTCCACATCGCGTTACCATCGCCAGATGCAATTGCAATCCCAAATTTCGAAAAGTCTCATTTCAGCAGCCCCCGCTTCGGGCCTTTTACTGCTGCCAGTTTTGCTGCTGCGCCCGGCGCGCACATAACCTACCCCCTCTCGCATCCGTATTCACCCCCGCTCATCGAAAATGATTGAGCGAGAATTCTATTGGTACAAATTCGTTCGGAGATTCCCTTGGATAAATTAATCATATTTGACACCACGATGCGTGACGGCGAGCAGAGCCCCGGCGCTTCCATGACGAAAGAAGAGAAAGTTCGCATAGGCAAACATTTGGAAAAAATGCGAGTGGATGTGATCGAGGCAGGTTTTGCCGCGGCGAGCCAGGGCGATTTTGAGGCGATTCACGCGGTTGCCAGCACGGTGCGTGATTCAACGGTTTGCTCACTGGCGCGGGCACAAGCGGGTGATATTCAAAAGGCGGGCGATGCGATCAAGCCCGCCGCGCGCGGCCGCATTCACACGTTTATTGCGACTTCGTCGATTCATATGCAGCACAAATTGCGCATGACCCCAGAGCAGGTGTTGGCCACCGCAATTGACTCGGTAAAATTTGCGCGGACGCTCACTGATGATGTGGAATTTTCGGCTGAAGATGCGGTTCGCTCCGATATCGATTTTTTGTGCCGCGTATTTGAAGCCGTGATTAACGCCGGTGCGCGCACCGTCAACGTGCCGGATACAGTGGGCTATTCCACACCGGATCGCGTCGGTGAAATGTTCCGGCAACTCATCTCGCGCGTGCCAAATGCCGACAAGGCTGTCTGGTCGGCACATTGCCACGACGATCTGGGCATGGCGGTAGCAAATTCACTCGCGGCCGTGCAGGCGGGTGCCCGGCAGGTGGAATGCACCATCAACGGACTCGGCGAGCGCGCCGGTAATGCGAGCTTGGAAGAAATAGTAATGGCGGTGCGCACCCGCAAAGATATTTTTAATGTGGAAACCAATATTGATGCGACGCAGATTCTTGCTGCATCACGGATGGTGTCGACCATAACCGGCTATCCGGTGCAGCCAAACAAAGCGATTGTCGGTGCGAATGCGTTCGCTCACGAATCGGGCATTCATCAAGACGGCGTTTTGAAGCATCGTGAAACCTACGAGATCATGCGTGCGCAAGATGTGGGCTGGAATGCGAACCGTTTGACACTGGGCAAACTCTCCGGTCGTAGTGCATTCAAATCACGCTTGGGTGAATTGGGCATCGTGTTGGAAAGCGAATCGTCGCTCAATATCGCGTTTAAAAAATTCAAGGAATTGGCCGACAAAAAGCACGATATTTTCGACGAAGATTTGCATGCGCTGGTATCAGATGAAGCGGTGACGCCAGAGGCGGAGCAATATCGGCTGGTATCGATGACCGCGCACGTCGAGACCGGCGAAGAGCCGTATGCAAAATTAGTGATCGCCGATCATGGTGCCGAAGTGAAGTGCGAAGCCAAAGGCGCAGGCCCGGTAGATGCCACTTTTAAGGCACTTGAATCCATCGTCCACTCGCAATCTGAGTTGCTTCTCTACTCCGTTAACAACGTCACAGAGGGCACCGATTCGCAAGGCGAAGTAACCGTACGATTGTCGAAACAGGGCCGTATCGTGAACGGCGTGGGCTCGGATACCGATATCGTGATCGCGTCGGCTAAGGCGTATTTGAATGCGCTAAATAAAATGGCCTCGCAAGCGTTGCGGGTAAACCCACAGGGGGATTGAGACCAAACTTGGTGGCATCGACCCCATGCAAGCCTTCCTCTTAAACCGGGAAGGGCCAAAAATTCACACGGCCCTCCCTTCTCGTAAAATCGAGATTAGGTTTTGTGAATCTATAATCTAGCTCCTGTACACAGCATTGCGAGCAATCGGTCACGCACGCAACGCATTGCTGCAAAGAGTGTGCCGCGCTTCATCCAACTTTGAGTCAATCCCATGAACGAAATAACCGCGCTCCTAAAACAACTCGGCGTCGATCTTGGCGCGCACGCAGGTCACGACATCACCGCGCGCTCACCCATTGACGGCTCGACCGTCGCAATGCTGCGCGCGCACACCAACTCGGATGTGGAATCGGCCATCGCAAAATCACATACCGCCTTTCTTGCGTGGCGCAATGTACCCGCGCCACAACGCGGCGAGCTGGTGCGATTGCTGGGCGAGGAATTGCGTGAGCATAAAGCTGCACTTGGTAAATTGGTCACGCTGGAAGCTGGAAAGATCGTGCAGGAGGGTTTGGGCGAAGTGCAGGAGATGATTGATATTTGTGATTTCGCGGTGGGCCTATCGCGACAGCTTTACGGCCTGACCATTGCCTCGGAGCGCGCGAATCACCGGATGATGGAGCAGTGGCATCCGCTCGGCGTGACGGGCATTATCAGTGCGTTTAATTTTCCGGTGGCGGTGTGGGCATGGAATGCCGCGCTGGCGCTGGTGTGCGGCAATTCTTGCGTATGGAAGCCGTCCGAAAAAACGCCGCTCACGGCACTCGCGACACAGGCGTTGTTTGATCGCGCGATGAAGAAATATCGCGACCAAGGTCACGCGGCACCGGACAATCTTTCGCAGGTGGTGATCGGTTTGGCAAGCGTGGGCGAGGCGTTGGTCGCTGATGCACGAGTACCGCTGATTTCAGCAACGGGTTCTACGCGCATGGGCCGGGCGGTAGCGGCGAGCGCAGCATCGCGATTTGCGAAAACGATTCTGGAACTTGGCGGCAATAACGCGATGATTATTACGCCCACGGCCGATCTTAATTTGGCGTTGCGGGGAATTTTGTTTTCCGCTGTTGGTACCGCAGGACAGCGCTGCACCACGCTGCGCCGTTTGTTCATTCACGCGTCAATCTACGACCAGTTAGTGCCGCGTTTGAAGCAAGCCTATGCGTCGGTTCGGATCGGTAGCCCGCTGGACGCGAGCACACTGATCGGACCGTTGATTGACGAAGCGGCGTTTAACGGCATGCAAGTGGCACTTTCCACAGCAGCGCAAGACGGCGGTACGGTGTTTGGCGGTGAACGAACCCAGGCAATACAACACGCGAGCGCGTTCTATGTGAAGCCCGCATTGGTTGAGATGGCCTCACAAACGGCAGTGGTTAAACACGAAACGTTTGCGCCAATTTTGTATGTGTTGAAGTACGACAATTTTGATGACGCGATTCAGATGCAAAACGATGTTCCACAAGGATTGTCATCGAGCGTATTCACCAACGACGTTCGCGAAGCCGAGAAATTCATGGCGGCGTCGGGTAGCGATTGCGGGATTGCGAACGTGAATATCGGCCCATCAGGTGCTGAAATCGGCGGCGCATTTGGCGGCGAAAAAGAAACCGGCGGCGGACGTGAATCTGGCTCGGATTCGTGGAAAGCGT
Source organism: Burkholderiales bacterium (assembly GCA_038236905.1). Taxonomy (GTDB): domain Bacteria; phylum Pseudomonadota; class Gammaproteobacteria; order Burkholderiales; family Usitatibacteraceae; genus UKL13-2. The sequence continues at coordinate 20,003 of JBBRZG010000042.1, read as the reverse complement.
ATATGCGCCGAACCACCAACACGGTTAATTACGGCAAGGATTTACCGTTGGCACAGGGGATTAAGTTTGATATTTAGTAGCCAAAAGTTAAGCTGACACGAGTTTATCGTGGTGTGCTGTTTGACAGTGGCTGGGCACAATATGGATCTGGATCGGCAAGCAGGGTGCACATTCGAAAGTTCCCGGCCCGCTTGCCGTTTGACTGATTTTTGCTCCAAACACCCCGCCAGGTCTGGGGTTTTATCGCTGTCGAGATTTACGCCACAACCTCACGCGGCACCAGTCGAATGAGTTCGTGGCCAATTTTTCGTGCGAGATTGATGCCTTCATCCTGTCCAAGCGCGGCAACTAATATTTCTTCGATGTCGCGCAATTTCAAACGAAGTTCGAGCGCGGTGTTGCAGCGTTCCATTTCTGCAACGACCGGCTCTGCAAATGCGCCTAGGCATTCAGCAAAGTTCGCTTGCATCGCATTTTTTAATTGCAAAAAATAGGCAGGGTCATCCGCGCAGGCAACGTATCGGACAATATTTATCGGGATTTCATCTTCGCTGAGCGCCTCAATGTAGCCGCCGTCTGCGAGTTTCGCCAACGCGATCTCAGCCTCACCTGGCCGCATCGCCGCGGACAGCTGGGACACATCTTTCACACCATCTACAAAAAAAAGCGGCCGCCGCAGTCGCTGTTCCAAACCGTACACCCGCGTTTGCAGCTCCTCAGCTCCTTTCGCGGTTTTACGATAAATGGTGAGTTCGCTCGGTTCCATAGTTTTAGAGTTTTGAATGCGCAACTGAGGTGATTGCAGAGGCTAATTTTTCAGCTAAGCCTGTGTAACTTGCCGGTGTTAAGTTGTGCAGCGTGGCTTTGTCGGCCGCCGAGATAGGCAGGGTGGCGACAAACGCTTGCATGGCTTCGGCGGTTAAGCCGCCCTTGCCTCGCGTCAAATCCTTCAATTGCTCGTATGCATCGGCGATCCCATATTTGCGCATCACCGTTTGAATCGGCTCGGCCAGCACGTCCCAGTTCGCATCCAAATCCTCGACCAGCCTCGCCGGATTTATTTCCAGTTTATGCAAGCCGCGGGCAAGCGATTCATACGCCAAAAGTGAGTAGCCAAATGCGACGCCCATGTTGCGTAGAACTGTGGAATCGGTCAGATCGCGCTGCATGCGTGAGATCGGCAACTTCTCTGCCATATGCCGCAACATGGCATTGGCGAGACCTAAGTTGCCCTCTGAATTTTCAAAGTCGATCGGGTTGACTTTATGCGGCATGGTTGATGAGCCAATCTCACCTGCTTTAACGCGCTGCTTGAAGTAGCCGAGCGAAATGTATCCCCAGATATCGCGATCAAGGTCAATCAGGATGGTATTGACGCGAGCTATCGCGTCGAACAGCTCAGCCATATAGTCGTGGGGTTCAATTTGAGTCGTGTGGGGATTGAACGTAATGCCGAGGCCTTCGACAAACTTTTGCGCAAATTTGGCCCAGTCGAAACTTGGATATGCGGAAAGATGCGCGTTGTAGTTACCTACCGCACCGTTGATTTTACCGAGCACTTCAATCCGGGCAATCACCTTTTTTGCGCGATCCAATCGATGGGCCACGTTCGCCATTTCTTTTCCGAGCGTGGTCGGTGTGGCGGGTTGACCATGCGTGTGTCCGAGCATTGCGGCACCTGCGTGCGCATGCGCGAGTGACGCCAGTTTTTCCTGAAGTCCATTTAACACCGGCAACAGGACATCATCACGCGCCGCCTTCAACATCAGCGCATGCGAGAGATTATTAATATCTTCCGAAGTGCAGGCAAAGTGGATAAACGTTTTAATGCGTTCCACCTCGGCCTCATTCGCGAACGTTTCGCGCAACCAGTATTCAACTGCCTTGACATCATGATTGGTCGTCGCCTCGATTTCTTTTACACGCAACGCGTCAGCCGGCGTAAGTGCGGTCACCCGCTCGCGAAGTGTCGAGATGGTGGCTGCTGAGAGCGGCGTGCATTCCGCAATAGCAGGATCAACCGAGAGTGCAATCAGCCATTCCACCTCGACATGGATACGCATCTTGATGAGCGCAAATTCGCTGAACGTTTCGCGCAGTGCCGCGACCTTTTTTTCGTAACGGCCATCCAGTGGGCTGAGTGCGGTAATGGCTGAAAGTGGAAGCATGCGAGGGAGATTCCGGTAGGGGAAGTGAGATAAGGAGTGATATTGAAACGAACGAATCAGCGCGAAAACTAGCCCGGCACCGTCGCTAATTTTGTTCAAATCGCTGATGACTATTTCACCTAAATTTTATCATGGCGCTACTGAGAAAAGTCTGTCCCCGCGCTTTGCGTGCGAACACAGTAAAACGCCACAACGCACGGAGATTAAGAGGTCTCGATCTAGGTGAGCCTCAAAATGCCGATGCTATAATTGCGAAAATCTGACGTTACTATCGCCCTTTAAACAATCGGAACCACGATGAAATTACTCGCCTCTTTGACCAGCCCATATGCACGCAAGATTCGAGTGGTCCTGATGGAAAAGCGCATTGAGGTCGATCTGGTTCAGGAAAACATCTGGAGCGCGGAGACCAAAGTCACGTTTCACAATCCGCTCACTAAAATCCCCGTAATGATCCTCGACGATGGCACCTCACTCTATGACTCTCGGGTGATCGCTGAATTTCTGGATGGGATTACGCCAGTCACCCGGTTAATTCCGGAGGGCGGTCGCGAGCGCGCGATGGTGAAGCGCCTTGAAGCATTGGGCGACGGTATCGCCGATGCGGGCATTGCAATTTTTCTAGAGCGTAAACGCGATGCCGCACAACAAGGGCAAGATTGGATAGCGCGCCAAATGGGCAAGTTGGAGAGCGGTATTGCTGCGGTGGCACGTGAACTCGGCGACCGAAAATTTTTCCAGGGCGAGAATATGAATTTAGGTGATATCGCGGTTGCCTGCTCTTTGTTGTGGCTGGAATTTCGCATGCAAGAAGTCAAGTGGCGCGATACTTACCCGAATCTAAAAGCTTGGATCGAGCGGATGGAGGCGCGCCCCTCGTTTATCGAGACCCAACCGCCCAGCGCATAGTTGAGTGTAGGTTGTTTATCGCGTTTTTAAGCTGGATATTAGGTGTGGTCCAGCCGGTCGAATTGCTTAGCCACAGTCACTAGACAAAATAAGAATTAAAGGCGCTGAGCGATTACGCCGCCGCCCAAACAAACATCGCCATGGTAAACAACGGCCGATTGTCCCGGTGTGACCGCCCATTGGGCAACGTCAAATTCAAGCTCGAAATCTTTGTCGCTATCCGCATGTAATTGACAGGCAGCATCGGCCTGCCGATAGCGAGTCTTGGCACCGAGTGCAGGCATCGACCCGTTTATCTCAGGTGCAGCACCGGATACCCAGGAAGCATCGTCGGCACGCAAACGCGCGTTTAGTAAATGCGAATCCTCGTGCCCCTGCACCACGATGAGCTCGTTCTTCTCCAGGTTTTTGTCTGCAACAAACCACGGCGTGCCATCGCCTGCTTTAGTACCGCCAATTCCCAGGCCTTGGCGTTGCCCAATGGTGTAATACATGAGCCCCGCATGTTTACCGATGCGCTGTCCATCCGTTGTTACCATATTGCCCGGCTTGCGCGGCAAATAGCGCTCGAGAAATTCGCGAAAGGGGCGTTCACCTATGAAACAGATTCCGGTCGAGTCTTTCTTGGTCGCGTTCGGCAAACCTGCTTTCAGGGCGATTTTACGCACCTCGGATTTTAGTATTTCGCCTATTGGAAAAACAGTTTTTGAAAGTTGCGTTTGATTCAGCCGATGCAAAAAATAGCTTTGATCTTTACTTGGATCGAGGCCTCTTAACAGCTGAAATTTTCCGCCGACTTCACGCACTCGGGCGTAATGGCCAGTGGCAATCTGCGCCGCGCCTAGCGCCAAAGCGTGGTCGAGAAAAGCCTTGAATTTAATTTCAGCGTTACACAGGACGTCGGGATTGGGCGTGCGGCCTGCTGAATATTCGCGTAAAAACTCCGCGAACACCCGATCTTTGTACTCGGCCGCAAAATTGACCGCTTCAAAATCAATGCCAATGACATCGGCAGCGGCTGCGGCATCAATAAAATCTTGCCGCGTAGAACAATATTCATTGTCATCATCGTCTTCCCAATTCTTCATAAAAAGTCCGATTACGTCGTAGCCCTGTTGCTTCAAAAGCAACGCTGAAACGGCGGAATCAACGCCGCCCGAAAGGCCGACTACTATTTTTGGATTTGCCATGATGACGATTGAAGCGCCCAGTTCAAGGATTCAGCAGGCTCTTGGTGGACCAAGCCAAGGAGCAATGCGTATCGGGAATTTTAGAAAGATAAACAAAATGATGTAGCAGACTAACAAAACAAAAAGGCGGAACCGAAGTTCCGCCTTTTTAGCTTTGTAAAGATAAGAGGTGTCGCCGGGCATGCCCTAACGACACATCAAAATCAATTACTTGGCGGCTGCTGGTGCAGCTTTCTTGGCTTTCTTTTTGGCTTTTTTCTTAGCTGGCTTGTCAGCTTTAGCCATTTCGTCTTTTTTCATTTCAACTTTTGCAGGTGCAGCGGCTGCTGGGACAGCAGCTGGCGCAGCAGGCGCAGCTTTAACGGCAGGCGCAGCTGGCGCAGCAGCAGGAGCCTGAGCAACGGCGTTAAATGCAACAGCTGCGAACAAGGCAGCAACAACAGCGGACAGCTTCTTCATGGAAAATTTCCTTATTGAGTAGTGAGTGACTAGCTAGTTAATCAATCTAAACAGGCATCGCGCCTGTCAAGGCAAATAACGCGTTGGATTATAGTTGGTTGACAGTATTTTGGGAACTTATTCGAAAATTGCAGAATGAATGCAGATTATTCAGATTCAAAAAATTGTGTGCAAACGCTCCTGAATGAGTTTTTGAAAGCGCATAAATGTGATTGCTCTCAAATTTTCCCAAACGCGCCTCCTGTTTCAACGTGTTGACAACAGATTTGGCTTACAACGGCTTTGTTGTCCCGCCCGCTAATCGAGCAAATCTGCAATTCGCCATTCACCAGATTGCAATCCATCCACCCGCCATGCGCCGACTGCCACGCGCACCAACCTTAGCGTGGGAAAACCAATTTTTGCGGTCATGCGTCGCACTTGGCGGTTCTTGCCCTCGGCAATAACGATTTCCAGCCAGCAGGTCGGGATATTTTTTCGGAAGCGTACGGGCGGCGTGCGCGGCCAAAGCTGAGCGGACGACGGTGGTGCGCTTAGAATGCGGGCAAGCGCCGGTCGTGTGACGAAATCGCCGAGATCTACACCGACACGCAACGGCACAAGGTCTGAATCTGCGGCAGCCCCTTCGACTTCCGCCCAGTAAGTTTTGGCTAACTTATATGCGGGGTCCGCAATCATTTTTTGTAATTTACCGTCATTGGTTAGCAAGAGTAGGCCCTCACTATCAGTGTCAAGCCTGCCCGCCGGATACACATCTGCAATATCAATAAAATCTTTAAGCGTTGGCTTGCCTGCCGAAGGGCTAAATTGGCAGATGACACCATACGGCTTATTAAACAAAATCAACATGATTCACCCAGGCGCATCCAAACAAAAGCCCCTGCAACGTGCGTTGCAGGGGCTTTCAAATCGCGAATCGCAACTAAATGCGGTTCGGATGTGACTTTAAGCGTTATTAATTTTCGACGCTTGTTTGCCCTTTGGGCCTTGAGTCACTTCAAACGCTACTTTTTGGCCTTCTTTCAAGGTCTTAAAGCCGTTCATTTCGATAGCCGAGAAGTGTGCGAACAAATCTTCGCTGCCGTCATCGGGCGTAATAAAACCAAAACCTTTTGCATCGTTAAACCATTTGACTGTACCAGTTGCCATTGCAGTTGCTTCCTTAATTGAAATCGGGTTGGAGCGCCCGGAATCGTTTTGCTATCAAGGCCCGCAACTACGCAATTGCAATGCAGTAAACCATGAAGCCAAACTCCAAATTTCCTTATACGTATCCTTTTTTTGAATGTCAAGCGATTGGACTCAGTTTTGCTTTGTTTAAGCAGATTTCGTTGCAAGCGCGCAAATTTATTCACAACAATGCACCAAAACGGGCTTGAAAACAGCGCGCAGTTGTCCATATTATTGGCTACACTACAAGAATCATCGACAATCTAGAAATCGCATTAAATGGCAATTAAGCAACCAGGAAAACCCGGCAAAGGCGTGGGTCAGGACGACACAGCATTACAGGAAAAACCCGCGCAAACAAAGCCACCATCAATGTGGCAGGTGGTGATGTACAACGACGATTACACACCGATGGAGTTCGTAATTGACGTTTTGGAAAATCTGTTTGGCCATACGCATGAGCGTGCCACCCAGATAATGTTGAAGGTACACACCGAGGGACGCGGCATTTGTGGCATTTTCCCGCGCGATGTGGCGCTGATGAAAGTCGAGCAAGTAGGGGATTACGCCCGCCAGAATCAGCACCCCCTGCGTTGTGGAATGGAAGAAATTTGAAACCTAGGCTTGCTTTTGAAATCCTGAATCTTTGAAATAGTGAAACTCTGTATCCAAATTGGTCGTCTACACGTTACATAAGTTTGTTGGAATGCATCGTGCATTCTTGAAAGGTAAAAATGATTGCTCAAGAACTCGAAGTCAGTCTCCACATGGCGTTTGTTGAAGCGCGGCAGAAACGCCACGAGTTCATCACGGTCGAACATTTATTGTTGGCCCTTCTCGATAATCCGTCTGCGCAGGAAGTCCTTAAGGCATGCGCTGCTAAAGTCGATGAATTAAAAAAGTCACTCGCCGAATTTATTGAACAGCACACGCCTATTGTGGCAGGGGACGGTGAGGTAAACACACAACCAACGCTTGGCTTCCAACGCGTGATTCAGCGCGCCATTTTGCATGTTCAGTCCTCAGGTAAGAAAGAAGTCACGGGAGCTAATGTGCTGGTGGCCATTTACGGCGAAAAAGATTCTCACGCCGTTTATTATTTACATCAGCAAGGTGTGTCTCGACTCGACGTAGTGAATTTTATTTCGCATGGCATCTCTAAGGCCTCGCCTACAGGCGAGAAGAAAGAGGAAACCGAGGGCGAAGCAGCGGAAGGTGAGCAAGTCGGCGGCGCACTGGAAAGTTTCACAACCCATTTGAATCAACAAGCCATCGACGGCAAGATTGATCCGCTGATTGGACGCGACAATGAGGTCGAGCGCGTGATCCAAATCCTGTGCCGCCGCCGGAAAAACAATCCTTTGCTGGTTGGCGAAGCGGGCGTAGGCAAAACCGCCATTGCAGAAGGATTGGCAAAGCGAATTGTCGACGGCGAAGTGCCAGACATTCTGGCGAAGGCGCAGGTATATTCGCTCGATATGGGCTCATTGCTCGCGGGCACCAAATATCGCGGTGATTTCGAGCAACGCTTGAAGGCGGTGTTAAAGCAGTTGGTTGAAAATCCTAACGCGATTTTATTTATCGACGAAATCCACACCTTGATCGGCGCGGGCTCTGCTTCAGGCGGCACGTTGGATGCGTCCAATTTGCTTAAACCTGCTCTGTCCTCCGGTCAACTCAAGTGTATCGGTGCGACAACATACAACGAATATCGCAGCGTGTTTGAAAAAGATCATGCGTTGTCGCGCCGCTTCCAGAAAATCGATGTGGGCGAGCCCTCTGTGGCCGAAACCATTGAAATTTTGAAGGGTTTGAAATCGCGTTTTGAATCGCATCACGGCGTTAAATACACATCGACCGCATTGACGACAGCTGCCGAGCTTTCGGCTAAATATATCAACGACCGCCATCTGCCGGACAAGGCGATTGACGTCATTGATGAGGCTGGTGCAGCACAACGCATCGCGCCAAAATCTAAGCAGAAAAAAACGATCGGCAAAAACGAGATCGAAGAAATTGTTGCGAAGATTGCGCGCATCCCGCCACGTAATGTGTCTTCTGATGATCGTAGCGCGTTGAAAACGCTTGATCGTGATTTGAAGTCGGTCGTTTTTGGTCAGGACAAAGCAATTGAAGCGCTTTCCACAGCAATTAAAATGGCGCGCTCTGGTTTAGGGAGTCCCACCAAGCCCATCGGGTCCTTCCTGTTTTCAGGGCCGACGGGGGTGGGCAAGACCGAAGTTGCGAAGCAACTCGCGTTCATTCTGGGCGTGGAACTCATTCGCTTCGATATGTCGGAATACATGGAGCGTCATGCGGTATCGCGGCTGATTGGCGCGCCTCCCGGCTACGTGGGTTTTGACCAAGGCGGATTGATGACGGAAGCCATCACCAAGCATCCGTACTCAGTATTGCTGCTGGATGAAATCGAAAAAGCGCATCCGGATATTTATAACGTGTTGCTGCAGGTGATGGATCATGGCACGCTGACGGATAACAACGGTCGCAAGGCTGACTTCCGAAATGTGGTGATTGTGATGACCACGAACGCAGGCGCTTCGGAGTTATCAAAATCCAGCATGGGCTTTACGAATGACAAGAAAGCGGGTGATGAGATGGCTGAAATCAAGCGCATGTTTACGCCTGAATTCCGCAATCGCCTGGATGCAACCATTTCATTTGCACCGCTGGATGAGAAAATTATCCTGCAAGTGGTGGATAAATTCCTGATGCAGTTGGAAGCGCAGTTGACGGAGAAGAAAGTTGAAGCCACCTTCACTGACGGCTTGAAGAAATATTTGGCGAAGAATGGTTTCGATCCGCTGATGGGTGCACGACCAATGTCACGCCTAATTCAGGACACAATTCGTCGCGCGCTGGCTGATGAGTTGTTATTTGGTCGTTTGGCCAACGGCGGCAAAGTTGCAATCGACGTTGATGCTGACGGCAAGGTAAAGCTCGATATCAGCGAAGAAAAGGAGCCCGTTACCCAGGAGAACTGATAATCTGCTAGCAGATGATGGCTTTATCCAAAATGGCTCCGTTTAGGAGCCATTTTGTTTTGTCTACGCGCATTTGAAACACATGCGTTATGCTTGAAAGAGATTTGAAAAAAGCTAAGAAAAGATAATTATTGATAACTGCGTCCTAGGGGAAATTAATGGCGATTAAAATATCTCAACTGTTCATCCCAGCTATCACCTCCGCTTTATTCGGAACCGCGTTTGCACAAGCGCCTGCCGCTGCTCCATCTCCAGCACCCGCCGCACCGCCTGCATCCACGTTCGCTGCCGCCAACCTGACGCCTTTGGGCGTGAGGTCACTCGCGGCTAACTGTGCAGCCTGCCACGGCACCAATGGTAATAGCGTCGGTGGCGCAGTCGGCGGGTTGGCTGGATTGGATAAAGATTATTTTGTCAATCAAATGAAGCTATTCAAAGAGGGCAAACGTGAAGCGACGTTGATGCATCAAATCTCTAAGGGTTATTCAGATGCAGAGATTTCCGCGATGGCTGGTTTTTTTTCCACACAGAAAAAATAAGGAAAAACATGGAAAGCGCGATCACCAATTCAACTAATGGACGTAGAACATTTCTAAAAAATAGTGCCGCCCTGGGCGGTGTTGCCGCCGCATCTGGCTGCGCAACCATCGGTTCCACCGGCCCAAAAGTGGTCGTGGTAGGTGGCGGTTACGGCGGTGCGACCGTTGCGAAATACATAAAAATGTGGGGCCCAAATATTGATGTCACGATGATAGAGCGCAACGCCGAATTTGTGTCGTGCCCGATGTCAAACTTGGTGCTGGGCGGCTCGCAGTCGATGAAAGACATCACTTTGAGCTACGATACACTTCAGAAAAAGTACGGCATCAAGATGGTGCGCGGCGAAGCGAGCGCCATTGATCCAGACAAAAAAATTGTTCGCCTCGCAAGCGGCGAATCGATCCCGTTTGATCGCGTAATCGTTTCACCCGGCATTGATTTTATGTACGACCTGTTGCCAGGCCTCAACAATGCCGCAGCACAGGATCGTGTCTTGCACGCATGGAAAGCGGGGCCCCAAACGCTGGCGCTGCGTCAACAGCTGGAAAGCATGGCTGACGGCGGGGTGGTCGCAATCTCCATCACGGAGGCGCCCTATCGCTGCCCACCCGGGCCATACGAGCGCGCCTGCCAAATCGCCGCGTATTTGAAGCAATCCAAACCAAAATCGAAGGTGCTGATTTTGGATGCGAACATGGACATCATTTCTAAACCTGGGCTATTCAAAAAAGCGTTCGCTGAAATGTATCCCGGCATGATTGAGTATCGCCCCAATTCAAAAGTCGTGGATGTCGATGTACGTACCATGACCGCCAAGCTCGAGGTCGAAGACGTCAAGGCCGATGTGCTGAACGTATTGCCGCCAATGAAAGCCGGGGCGATCGCAAATTCATTTATTACCGCCAATAAACGCTGGTGCGAAATCAATTGGCTCACCTATGAGGCGAAGAATGTACCGGGGGTGCATCTGCTGGGCGACGCGCTACAAATCGCGCCACTGATGCCGAAATCTGCGCACATGGCAAATGCGCATGGCAAAGCCTGTGCCGCTGCCGTAGTCGCGCTCCTGTCGGGCGAACAACCGAATTTAAGCCCAACGTTGACAAACACATGCTACAGCTTTGTTTCCGCTGAGAAAGCGGTTCACGTAGCATCCATCCACAAATATGATGAAAAAGATAAAACCATGAAGAGCGTGCCTGGCGCTGGCGGGGTTTCGATCAGCGCCAGCGAGTTGGAAGGGCAGTACGCAATGACATGGGCGAAAAATATTTGGGCTGATTCGCTTGGATAGATCGCCGGAGCTAGCTCAACTTGGGGCATCGGGTGTGGCGATACTTGGCACAAGATAGCCGGCGCAAATTAAGCCAGCCCACCAGTTAAGCTTGCGTCATAACCCAATCCCAACGACACGCCGCAACGACAAACCAAATTTCAGGAGTGATCAACTTAAGAAAAATGTCGGGTTTTCTTACAGCTAGACTTTTATTCAGCGGGACACACGTTTAAAGCGCTGATTATAAACAGATAATTTTATTGGCACGGTGATTGCTATATCTTTAGTACGCATTCAAGCTTTTATATAAAATTATTTAGGACTTTCCATGAAATCGTTTAAAACCATTTTGGGCATTGCAGTAGCGGGTACAGCGCTGATGTTTGCAAATACCTCAGTCTTCGCGTCGCCAATTACTGTTACGGGTATGCAGTACACGACACCCACCACTGTGACTATCTACAATGACATCCCAAACGAAACGGCTTATACCTACGCGGGTGCGTTTAACACCACCGATGGCATAAACAATTTCGCATCGTGGTGTGTTGATATTTTTCAAAATACTTATTTTGGTTCGACCGTAACCGACTACAGCCTGGTTAGCGGCATTACTGCTTTAGGCGCCGATAGAGCCAATGCACTCGGACGCCTCGCGAGTGAATCATTAAGCCTGGTTAACAACGCCGCCACGTCTGCCGCATTTCAACTCGCGATTTGGGAAATTGTGAACGAGACGGTTGGTAACGCTTACAACCTCAGCAGCGGCAATTTCAGGGCAGCGGGTGCATCAAGCGCAGCCATTACCATCGCTCAGGGCTGGCTGAATAACCTTCCTGGCACCAGCAATTACACTTTGACGGTATTTCAAAGCCCAACACGCCAGGATTTGGCTGTTTTTGCACAAGTTCCGGAACCAGCGTCGCTTGGTTTGCTCGGTCTTGGTTTGGCTGGTCTGGGGCTGATGAAACGCAAGAAAAAAGCGGCTGTCTAAACTCTGGTGCCTGCCAATGATACTTGCGCTTTAAGGAATTAGCCTTAGACCACGAAATCTAAAGCGCTAAACTAAGTCCCGTATTTTTGACGAGTCAAGATTAAAGATTGAACTTCAAAACGCAGACATTCTTTGACTCAATAAAAATCCCCGCACGTGCGGGGATTTTTATTTGTGCCACTGCCGTAAGAACCAGTAGCCATACGGGGTATTGACGCAATCCATGATGTACATATAATGTCCATGTACATCTGATTTATTGTGCCTAATAATTGTCTGGAGTTTGATATGTCAGCGACGGAACGAATCGTGGTTCAGGCAACGTCGAAAGAAAAAACCTTCATCTCAGCCAAGGCAAAGAAACTTGGAATGCCCGTTTCTGAGCTAATGCGGCGCGGCGCAACCGCATTTCAATCTGCCGACAGTGAGGCTGAGCTCGTGGCATTGGCGGATGCGGCAAAGCTGGCTGCTGAGCGTGCGGCAGCGTCAATTGACGATGCCCTTGCCTTCATCGCGGCCAGCAATAAGCGCATCTCCGCCATGGAAGCCAAGGCCAGTCGATCAAGGAAAGCCGTAGCCTAGCGATATGGGAGTGACCGATCGCATTTGGGGCGCACTGGTAGCCGTTATCAAACTGGAGGATAAGGTTACCCAGCAAACCGCTGCAATGAAGTCCCAGCAAGCCAAAATTGAGAATTTGACTGAACGCGTTATTCGGCTAGAAACCATGCTGGAAATTGCACTCAGCGTGCGCGGTGCCACGCTTCCGTCGCCGCCACCACCTGCTTTGACCAAACTAAAACCGCACCGCGATCAATAGGGCTATTGGTTTGATCTGCAATTAGGCTCGTTTAGTGTTTACCGACTTTCACCATCAGACGCTGATATAAATTTTCACGCTCGCCCGCAGGCGCTTTGGCTAGTATCGTCATGCTGTTGATAGGCCACTGCGCATACTGCCGACGGTCACGTGGGAAACTGTTGGCGCACCAGCCTTGCAACACCAGCCACTCCCACAATGCCTCATTCAGTTCTGCCGTCACCATCATCTGCGCATTCCCGCGAACAATATACGCGCCCGATTTTGGGTATTGTTTTGACGTGGGTGCTTTGCGTTTTACGCGCACCTTAAACAGCGTTCGTGCAGCATCTTTTAAAGTCGCCATAACCACTTTCTTCCTTTCATGCTCTGCAAATGCGGCCCGCAAAGGTGAATAAATCGTACCCGCTGATACTCTTAGCGTGCGAATTTTGTTCGCGCCGGACTAACCAGAGACTCGTGATATTACTTTAAATCAAAATGGCTTTTCAACTTGCCGGTGCCTGTAAAGCACTTTAAAACCTCATACGGCGGCTATCTTCAGGCACAAATGCCTGGAAATCCTTGCCGGTGCTAGAGTTTCCTAAAATGAAGCCAGCCCGGCTGAAATGCGTCATTAATGCGGCTGACGAGAATATGATCTCGCCAGTCGCCATCGATGAAAAGATATTTTTCTGAATAGCCATCGATACGGAAGCCGAGCCGCGACAGCAGTCGTCCGCTGCGAACATTTTCGGGCCGATAACCCGCGGCGATACGATGTAGCCGTTGAATCGTAAACATATACTGAATTGCAGCCTGCAGCGCCTCGCGCATCAATCCTTTTCCCTCGGCAGACTTGCAGATTTGATAGCCCAGCATGCAGGAGGAAAATGGGCCCCGAAAAATCTGCGAGAAACCCAACGTGCCGATTATTTTGGATGAATCATTTTTCAGCCAGACCCACAGTCGAATTTGAGTGCCCGATTCAAAACTCGCGTGCATCAATTCAACCTGCGCATCCCAATAAGCCTCGGTGAACATCCCTTCAGGCTCGGGCGGCCGCCACGGCGCAAAATGCGCGCGGTTCATCTCAAAGAAAGGAAGAGCAAGCGCGGCATCCTCGGGCTGTGGAAGCGCAACCAACAGGCGCTTGGTCTCTAATAACAATTCAGGCATCAAACGTCAGACATTAATTTATTTGCGCCGCGACGTAGACGGGCGCGTCTACTAGCTTGGACAACCACACGTCGTGATTAAACAAATCAATCAGTCTCACGCAGAAAGCGAACGTGCTCAATCAGCCCATCTTTGACGCGATAGATCACGACAGCGTGGTTCATGGCTGGCACGCGGCCGGTGATCCGCTCTTCATCAATCACCTGATGCCCGATTCGTATACGGTGAATAATTTCGCAATGCAGGTTCGGCGACGATTTAAATAGCGCATCGTAACGGGGTCGCATCTCGGCATGGCCCGTCAACAGGCGATTACCGGCGCCATCATCGACCACACAATCGGCGGCGTAGCAGGCCATAAAACGTTCCAAATCACCCGTGTTGTAGGCCTGGAGTTGCTCGGTGACAGGATCAAATTCGATCGTCATGATAAAAAATCAGCCCGAAAAAATCGGCCACTGCTGCGACCACATTTCGGTCGGCGTGCGTTTAAATCCTGACTTTGCGAACTGGTGCCAGCGCCCAACGATATAGGCCATCAGCGTATTCGCGTACGCATTGGCGTCCAGCGATGCATGCAGCGTACCGGATGTCGCCGCGAGACGCGCCGATTGGCGTAGCGAAGCTTCAAGTCGATCATGCAGCTGATTCATCCGCACCTGTAACCGCTCATCTTCGTTTACCAGCGCATCACCAATCAGCACGCGCGTCATGCCGATATTTTTTTGGGCGAAATTGAGCAACATCGCCACGGTACTTTCGAGCTGCTTCATCCCATCCTCCTTGGTAAGCGGATCGGTTTGAATTTTGGTGACCAGCGAAAAAACCGTTTCTTCAATGAACTCGATCAGACCCTCAAACATCTGCGCTTTGCTGGCGAAATGGCGATAGAGTGCGGCTTCGGACACATCCAATTTTTTCGCCAAAAGCGCGGTGGTAATTTTTTCGCCTTTCGGGTGTTCCAACATTTCGGCCAACATTTGCAGAATCGCGCGACGGCGCTCACCCGGTTCTCTCTTTGTCATTTTTTGTATTCTCCCTTGACTACTAATTTAGCCCAAATTCCCGCAACCCTAACGTTTGCCGCCAAAAATCGAACCCAGCACGCCGCGAATAATTCGCCTACCCGCTTCGCTCGCCATCGCGCGCGTCGCGCTCTTCACCGCAGCTTGAACCGCGGTTTCGCGTCTGGAGTTACCACCACCGCCTAGCGCATCACCGATTTTGCCGAAAATACCGCCAAAACCGCCCGACTCACCCGGCGTAACAGGCGTAGCCTCATCACCACGACGGCCTTTTAGTTTTTCAAATGCAGATTCGCGATCAATCGTTTTTTCGTATTGACCCGCGACGAGCGAGCTTGCCAACAAAATGGTGCGTTGCTCACCCGTAATCGGCCCGATCTGTGAATTGGGCGGGCACACATAAGCGCGCTCGACAATCGTTGGGCGACCCTTTTCGTCTAAAAATGACACCAGCGCTTCACCGACAGCAAGCTCCGTAATCACCTTTGTAATATCGAGTTTTGGATTGGTGCGAAACGTTTCCGCCGCCGCATTCACCGCCTTTTGATCGCGCGGCGTATAGGCCCGTAAGGCATGTTGAACACGATTGCCCAATTGGCCCAAGACAGTGTCGGGAATATCGAGTGGGTTTTGTGTCACGAAATAAACACCAATCCCTTTTGACCGGACCAACCGCACAACCTGCTCTATCTTTTCCAGTAGTTCTTTCGGCGCTTCGTTAAATAGCAAATGCGCTTCATCAAAAAAGAACACCAGTTTTGGCTTATCCCGATCACCCACCTCAGGCAAATTCTCGAAGAGCTCCGACAGCATCCAAAGCAGAAAAGTTGAATACAGGCGTGGGCTGGACAGCAATTTATCCGCGGCGAGAATATTAATGACACCTTTGCCGTCAATCGTCTGCATCAGATCGTCTAGTACCAAAGCCGGCTCACCGAAAAATTTGTCGCCGCCCTGTTGTTCGAGCGTCAGCAAACCGCGCTGAATAGCGCCGATACTGGCGGGCGAAACGTTGCCGTAATCAGTGGTGAATTGCGACGCGTTCTCGCCCACATAAGCGAGTAACGCGCGCAGGTCCTTGAGATCAAGCAACAGCAAACCCTTGTCATCCGCAATTTTGAATGCAAGTGCCAGCACACCTGATTGGGTGTCGTTCAGATTGAAGATTCTCGCCAACAGCACCGGCCCCATTTCGGAAATCGTCGCCCGCACCGGATGGCCCTGTTCACCGAAAACGTCCCATAACGTAACCGGGCAGGCGGCGGGCGCCAGATCCAGCTTGAGCAGTTTCGCGCGCTCGGCGACTTTCGGGTTATCGTGCCCCGGCTGCGAAATACCAGTCAGATCGCCCTTCACGTCAGCCATGAACACCGGCACGCCGATGCCGGAAAAATGTTCAGCCAGCACTTGCAGCGACACCGTTTTACCGGTCCCCGTGGCGCCTGCAATTAAACCGTGGCGATTAGCCATATTGGGCAAGAGCATCAAGTCAGTCAACAATGCGTCGCTGGTTTTAGCGATCAGAAGAGGTTCGGTCATGGGTTGCAAATGGGTTGTTAATGGGCAGGTCGTGGGTTTATCTTGGCGCCGATGCAGGAAACTGGCGGCAAGTAGAATGGCAAACAGACTGAAACGCAGGCTGGAACAGCTTGTAAGTGAATGGTAACATCACACCTTCAAATTTACTTTAAAAAGCGACGCCGAATGCGGTGACATTTGGAAAACGCGGGGACCAAGGAAACCGATATGGCAGGACATAGCAAATGGGCGAATATTCAACACCGGAAAGGCCGTCAAGACGCCAAACGCGGCAAAATTTTTACGCGCCTGATTAAAGAAATTACCGTCGCCTCGCGCATGGGCGGCAGCGAGTCGGGCGCGAATCCACGTCTGCGTTTGGCGATGGATAAGGCGTACGAAAACAACATGCCCAAAGACACCGTCGAGCGCGCGATCAAACGCGGCGCGGGCGAGTTGGATGGCGTAAGTTATGAAGAGATTCGCTATGAAGGTTATGGCATTGGCGGGGTCGCGATTATCGTCGACTGCATGACCGATAACCGCGTGCGCACCGTGGCCGAAGTTCGCCATGCGTTTTCAAAATACGGCGGCAACATGGGCACCGATGGCTCGGTCGCATTTTTGTTTAAGCATTGCGGCCAACTCATGTATGCGCCCGGCACGGCCGAAGATAAGCTAATGGAAGCCGCGCTTGAGGCCGGCGCGGAGGATATTGTCAGCAACGATGATGGTTCGTTCGAGGTGGTGACCGGCCCGTACGATTTTTCAAACGTGAAAACGGCGTTAGAAAAGGCGGGATTCAAAGCCGAGTTTGGCGAAGTCACGATGAAACCATCGGTAGAGAACGAGTTGTCCGGTGAGGACGCCGTCAAAATGCAAAAATTATTGGATGCGTTAGAGTCGCTCGACGATGTGCAGGACGTGTATTCATCTGCCGTGATGGATGAAGCGTAGCCACAATGGCGGTTTTAATCACGACTACCGATAATGTTGAAGGTAAACGCATTGCGCGCTACTTGGGCATTGTGACCGGGGAAGCAAGCGCAGAAGTACAGTTGGTCTCCGAGAAGCCGGTCACCAGCTTTTCAGACGCGTACCACCAGGTCATCCCCGGCGCACGTGACTCCGCGTTACGCGGCGCAATGCAGGGGGCTGAGCAATCAGGTGCAAACGCAATCGTGGGCACCAAAGTGGAATATCACATACACGGCAGCGGGCGTGGCATGGTGATGGTCTCGGTAACGGGCACGGCGGTGGTGCTTGAGGATATTTGAGATTTTTGATGACCTCGCTTGATTACCAAATTGCATTGTCAGCCCAGCGGAAATCGCGTGAGATTCCAACTTCATTTGAAACTAAACGCCTACTGATTCGCGCAGGCACTGCCGCCGATCTCGACATCACTAATCGCGTCGCGCAAGAATCCGCTGACGCATTACGCCAATGGATGCCATGGGCACATCCCTCGCCATTACTGACCAGCTTGGAGAAATATTTTTCCTCTTGTGAGGAAAAATGGCGCGCCCGCGAGATGCTTGATTTCCAGTGGATTGAAAAAACGAGTGGCGCACTGATTGGCAAAGGCGGTTTTCATCACATTGATTGGATGATCCCCAAATTCGAAATCGGATATTGGCTGAGAACTTCGCACGCGGGGCAAGGTTTTTGCACGGAGGCTGTCAACGGATTGGCGCATTACGCCAAGACCGAACTCCAAGCCGCACGTCTTGAAATTTGCAGCGACCCACGCAATACCAAAAGCCGCGCTGTCGCTGAGCGTTGCGGATTTACGCTGGAGGGCGTCCTCAAGCAAAATATGCGCGCGCCCGATGGCAGTTTGCGCGACTCGTGCATGTATGCATTGGTTTTAAATTGAGAATTTTGGGCCTCGATCCCGGTCTGCGCGTCACCGGTTATGGCGTGATCGATAAGGACGGCAGCAAACTGAGTTATGTCACGAGCGGCTGTATCAAATCACCCGACGGCGAGTTGCCGGATCGTTTGAAAAATATTTTAAATTCCGTTCAGGAAGTGATCCGCCTTTTTTCTCCCACTGAAGTCGCAGTTGAGAAAGTATTTGTGAACGTGAATCCGCAATCGACGTTGTTGCTCGGCCAAGCACGCGGCGCGGCGATTTGCGCGGCGGTGTTGCATGAATTACCGGTGGCAGAGTACACCGCCCTGCAGGTCAAGCAAGCCGTTGTCGGCAACGGCCACGCGCAAAAAGAACAGGTGCAGGATATGGTGAAACGATTGTTAAATCTATCCGGCACACCGAGTCCCGATTCGGCTGATGCACTCGCGTGTGCGATCTGCCACGCGCATGGCGCGGCGATGGGCGGCATGTTGACGAAGGGCTATCGGGTTAAGGGCGGCAGACTTGTCGGTGGAAAAATTGCAACTGGAGACAAAATAAAATGATCGGCCGAATCACTGGAACCTTACTCGAAAAAAATCCCCCACAAGTACTCGTTGACGCCGCCGGCGTTGGCTACGAGATCGACGTGCCGATGTCGACGTTTTACGGCCTTCCAAAAGTAGGCGACAAGGTCGCGCTCTTCACACATCTGGTCACGCGTGAGGACGCGCAGTTGCTTTACGGATTTGCAACCGAAAGCGAGCGGGTCACCTTCCGCACGCTTATCAAAGTCAGCGGCGTAGGACCGAAAGTTGCCTTGGCCGTCCTGTCCGGCATGAGCGTGAACGATCTCGCTGAAGCGGTTACCACCCAGGAAAGCGGCCGCCTCGTCAAAGTCCCCGGTATTGGCAAAAAAACGGCAGAGCGATTGCTACTGGAGTTGAAGGACAAATTAAAAGTTGATATCCGCATTGCGGTCGGCGGGGAAGCCGCAAAAACCACCAGCGCCGCCGATGTATTAAATGCCTTGATGGGCTTGGGCTATAGCGAGCGTGAGGCGTTGCAGGCGGTAAAGTTATTGCCTGCGGATGTGACGGTCTCGGACGGTATCCGCCAAGCGTTGAGATCACTTTCTAAACCCTAGCACTGGCGGGCATCTTCAGGCATTTTTGCCTGTTAACGCCCGTCTATATTGGCTCCCACTTTTTGCCTATGAAACTTTATTTCAAATGACTGATACGCTGAATCCACTCGAACTCACCGGCCGCGCCCGCACTCACCTCGTGCAGTTAGACGAACCGCGCTTCGCGATTCACAAAGCCGTGCAGGAGCCTTTTTTTGCGCTGCGCGACGCCGCCGCGAAACAAGGCTTCGTGCTGCATCCGTTCAGCGCCTTCCGCGATTTCGATGCGCAGTTAAAAATATGGAACAACAAATTCGCAGGCGAGCGTCCGCTTTATGATCAGCATGGCATCGCACAGGACTACGCCAGCCTCACTCCCGAACAAATCGTCGACCATATTCTCGTCTGGTCGGCCGTACCCGGCGCCAGCCGCCATCATTGGGGCACCGATATTGATGTCGTCGATACCGCACGCGTACGGCTCGACTACCACGTCAAACTACTCCCCGAAGAATCCGCACCGGGCGGCGTGTTCTACGATTTGCATCAATGGCTTGATGAGAATATTGCGGAGTTCGGATTCTTCCGCCCCTATCAAAAACATCAAGGCGGCTTTTACGCGGAGCCGTGGCATTTGAGCTATTGGCCTGTTTCAAAATTGGCGTTGGAAGCACTCACGCTTGAGGTGTTGCGCGAAGCGGTTTTAGCGATTGATGTAATGGGTAAAGAAATGGTGATGGCGCGACTGCCGCAGATATTTGAAACGCATGTTCGGAATATTTGTTTGCCG
>JBBRZG010000041.1:0-25965 GCA_038236905.1 Burkholderiales bacterium | reverse complement strand
ATGCGTGCGTTATGAATCGCGGGTGCTACCGGTCGGCGAAATTGCCATTATTGCGCGTGAACGCTATATGGGGTTTGCTGCATTGCAGAACATCGCAGACGCCTGAGAATCGCCGTAGATATTGGCTTTCCGGCCATCTACCCTGCAACTTCTTGAGCGTTATTCAGCTTTCAATTTGGCTATTTACTTTTCCGTTCATTCAACCACGACGCCTTTCCAGAACGCGACTCGTCCGGCAATTTCCTTGGCGGCATCTTTGGGTGTGGGATAGAACCAGGCAGCATTGGCATTAACTTCGGGGCCCACTACAACGTCGTAATAATGCGCGGTGCCTTTCCAAGGGCAGACAGTTTGGTGGCTACTCAGACGGATATTCTCTGGCTTCACTCTCGCGAGCGGGAAGTAAAAATTGCCTTCGACCTTGACCAGATCGGCGGTGGGTGCGTCGGCGATAATGGTGTTCTTCCAATTGGCGGTGGGCATATTTTGGCTCCAAAAAAGATTGAAAACTCGGCTAACGATTCTATGATGTGATGCCATTTTGCCCGATTTCAATTTGCTTTTTTCCGGCTCAAATGATGTTGCGGACGCTAAGCAGTAGCTTGCACGATAAACTGCACTCTTTTCATTGTTATAAGTCTTTTTATGGTTTTTTTTGCTCTTTACGGTTCATCTCGCCTCCATGCTTCGTCTCACCGAAATTAAACTACCGCTTAATCATGCTGCAGATGGCCTTCAAGTAGCGATATTGAAGCGTCTGAAAATTGATGCAGCTTCGCTCATCAGTTCTACAATTTTTCGTCGTGGCTACGATGCTCGCAAGCGTAGCGAAATACTGCTGGTGTACACCATTGATGTTGAAGTCAAAAACGAAGCCGCGCTGCTAAAGCGCTTCGAGGGTGATAGCAAAGTCAGCCTCACGCCGGACACCCGCTATAAATTTGTTGCGCATGCGCCGCCGGATCTGAATTCCCGGCCGATTGTGATTGGCTTGGGGCCCTGCGGCCTGTTTGCGGCGCTAACATTGGCACAAATGGGCTTTAAGCCTATCGTGCTGGAGCGCGGCAAGGCGGTTCGCGAGCGCACTCAGGACACTTGGGGCTTGTGGCGCAAATCGGTTCTGAACCCCGAATCAAATGTGCAATTTGGAGAGGGTGGCGCGGGCACATTTTCAGACGGAAAATTATGGAGCCAGATTAAGGACCCGTTTTTTTTGACCCGCAAAGTATTGACAGAATTCGTTGCGGCGGGTGCGCCAGCCGAAATAATGTACGTCTCCAAACCCCATATCGGAACTTTCAAGCTGGTGACGATGGTAGAGAAAATGCGCGCCACGATTGAGTCGTTTGGGGGCGAAATACGGTTTCAGCAGCGCGTGACAAGTTTCGATGTCGAAACACGCCCGGACGGATCGCGCCAACTGCGCGGTGTGGTGCTCAGCGACGGTAAAACCCTTGAAGCAAACCACGTGGTGCTGGCGATTGGCCACAGCGCACGCGATACTTTTTATGCGCTGTACGAAAACGGGGTCTATGTGGAGGCTAAACCGTTTTCAATCGGCTTTCGAATCGAACACCCGCAGTCACTAATAGACCGCGCGCGCTTTGGCGAGCAGGCGCACAGCGACATATTGGGCGCTGCCGATTATAAGTTGGTGCATCATTGCGCCAATGGCCGTAGCGCCTATAGTTTTTGCATGTGCCCTGGCGGCACGGTGGTGGCCGCAACCTCGGAGACAGGTCGTGTGGTTACCAACGGCATGAGTCAGTATTCACGTAACGAGCGCAACGCAAACGCTGGGATAGTTGTGGGCATTACGCCCGAACGTGACTTTCCCGGTCATCCGCTGGCTGGAATCGATTTTCAACGTCATTGGGAGGAGCAGGCGTTTAAAGCGGGTGGCGAAAACTATTTTGCCCCTGCGCAGTTGGTGGGTGATTTTTTAGCCGGTCGTCCCTCTACTGCGTTGGCCACTGTCGAACCGTCCTACAAGCCCGGCGTTCGGATGACCGATTTGTCCGCATGCGTGCCGGCATTTGTAATCGAAGCAGTGCGCGAAGCATTGCCCGCATTTGCCAAGCAGATCAAAGGATTTGACATGCATGATGCGGTGCTCACCGGAGTAGAGACGCGTACCTCTTCGCCGATCCGTATCACCCGGCGCGATGACGATTTTCAAAGTATCAATACACCGGGTTTGTTTCCCGCGGGCGAGGGTGCTGGCTACGCTGGTGGCATCATGTCAGCGGGCGTCGACGGCATCAAAGTCGCCGAGGCGGTCGCCCTTAGCATATTGGGTGGAGATGTTGTCGGCCACGTGGTGACCCGCCATAAGCGCTTGATCATTGATGATCAGGCGCCCACTTACTGAGAACACTGTTGAACACTTCCATCACGCCAATGAAAGAACCCAATGTCGCGACCCATACTTGCTGAATCAAACATCCATCCTGCAATAAGAGAAGTAGTTGCCACCCATCACGCTGACATTGTGCGAGAGGTTCAGGCGGCGATCGCAGTTAATGAAGTGGTGGTCGTGGGCATGTCACAAAATCCGATGCCCAAGCGCGCACGTCAGTCCCTCGATCAAGCAGGTGTTGCCTACCAATATCTTGAATACGGCAGCTACTTTAACAACTGGCGTCGCCGCAATGCCCTTAAAAATTGGACAGGCTGGCCGACCTTTCCGATGGTGTTTGTAAAAGGCACGCTGGTAGGTGGCGCAGACGATGTAAAACGGCTCATCGACAGCGGTGAGCTCAAAAAAATGTTGGCATGAGTGGGCATCGTTTGTAAAAACTGTGGATGGATTTGTTTAAAGCATTGATGCTATCGGTATGAGTATTGCGGTGGTCGATCAATTTCTTGTTCGCAACAAACACGTCGCGGCTCGCGATCAATTAAATCTTCTGTTGGCGAGTGAGCCGAAAAACACTCCTGCTTTAATGCGCGTGATTGATGTGCATATCGCATTGCGTGAATCCGTTGAAGCGCTCCAACGCGCGCGCGAATTGCTCATGCTTGCGCCAGCAAATCTTGACGCGCAATTTTATTTGGCCAAGGCTGAATATGCGGGGGGTAATTTTTCGCAATCAGCGGCATTGATAGAACAGCTGCTGGCGACTGCGGCGACTGATTCGCCAGCGTTGCACTTGCTGCGCGGTAACGTTTTCTTATCGCAGCATGCTTTTGCGCAGGCAACACTCGCGTTTGAACAAGCGAGCGTGCTGGACGGGAATTCCGCAACAGCGTTCGCTGGGTTGGGGATTGCGCGTCGGCGCCAAGGCAATGAGGAGGCGGCGCGACAAGCGCTATCGCTCGCGATTGCACTGGCACCTGGCGATTCAGTTGCCTTGACCGAGTTGGCGCATTCGTATCGCACATCTGGCGCGGTAGCTGACGCTGAAGCATGCTTCGAGCGTGCGCTAACGATTAGCCCGGACGTGGTGGCAACTTGGTTTGATTTAGGGCAATTGCTAGCTGAAACGTTTAAATTTGAGCGCGCGAAGCAGTGTTTTGAGCGCGCTTTGGCGTTGCAGCCTGTGAACAAGGAGGCCCACACAAGTACGCACCAAAGCGCGCTCGAACCAGCAGTCGAACACGCTCATGAGCAAACCATCAGCACGCTAGGTTTTGTATTGGCTGAAATGGGCGAGACCGAGGCTGCGCTGAAAATATTAACCAGCGACGCAGATAAGCCTGCTGACGTTTTAAACACGCCGCATATTTCTTTGCCCCGGCAAGTTCGGAGCCTGTTACTTCTTCCGCAAATTTATAGCAGTACCGATGATTTACAGCGCTGGCGACAGCGATTCAGCAGTGGACTTGAGGTATTGCGCAGCGCCGCTCAAGATGCTGCGGACATTTGGCAAGTTGCCCAATCCAATTTCCTGCTGGCCTATCAAGGGCTAAATGATCGTGACATGCAAGCGGCCTACGCAGGTTTTTTACGCGCGTTGATGTTAAAGCGGCGGCCAGATTTGCTTGAGTTGCCCAAACTTATAGGCCCTATCAAAGGCAAAATCGCGGGCGGCCGAAAACGTATCCGCGTGGTGTTTGTGTCGAGTTTTTTTCGCGAATGTACGGTGGGACATTACTTCCGAAGTTGGATCGCCGATCTTGATGCCCAAGTCTTTGAGCGAATCGTGATTCATACAGGCTGGCAGCCCGATGAATTTGGCCGTGTTTTGCAGACTCAGTGTGATGAATTCATCCTCGCCCGTGGTGGCGTGTTATCGGCGGCCGAAGTGATTCGTGCGCAGGCTGCGGATATCGTGATCTATCCCGAAGTCGGCATGGGGACGATGAATTATTTGCTCACCAACATGCGGCTGGCAACCATACAGATTGCCGGCTGGGGCCACCCGATCACAACCGGCAGTCAAGAAATTGACTATTTTCTGACGTGTGAAGATATGGAACCACTGGGTGAGTCGCCGGGCGAATTCATGGCTGCTGCGCACTACACCGAGCGCCTGCTGATGCTGCCCGGTATTGGTACGCGTTACATCATGCCCGCCATAAAAAATTCCAGTATCACCCGCGAAACATTCGGCTTATCATCGGGCAGTCATGTTTATATCTGCCCGCAGTCGCTGTTCAAAATTCATCCGGATAACGACGCCATTTATCTCGACATCATGGCGCGTGACAATAAGGCAATCGTGTTGTTTTTTCAGAGCGAGCACCGCGCCATAACTCAGGCGTTTTCGCAGCGCCTTTGCTCTGGGCTGGCGGCGCGCGGGATGGCACCGCGCAGTCAGATAAAATTTTTACCACGCTTGGATGCCGCCAGTTTTCGGGCTGTTTTGTGGTTTGCGGACGTCGTGCTCGATACCTTGCATTGGTCGGGGGGCAATACCTCGCTGGATGCACTGGCTGCGGCTGCGCCTATCGTAACGTTACCTGGCGAATTTATGCGCGGTCGACAGACGCAGGCCATGCTCGGTGCAATGGACCTTGAGGAGCTAGTCGTTGCCGATCAAGAGGCGTATGTCAGCAAGGCGCTCGAAGTGGCTGGCGATCCCGGCGTTCGAGCAGCGCTTAGCGATAAAATCTCCATGAATCGCGGCGCCGTATTTGATCGTCGTGAGCCGGTGACACAGTTGGCACAACATCTATTACGGTTGTTTGAAACTCGTTCGCCATAGAAAACGCGGCTTACCAATGCCTTTGGAAGCCGCGCCAGTGCTAGAGTTTGAGGCAATATAAGAGTAGATTGCCCGATTAAAAATTCGCCTTGAATTGCGCGCCTACAAAGCGTGGCTCGTTTATAAAGCCGGTCAAATTATTGAAGTCGATACCGCCGACGACACGAATTTGATTGGTGATATTACGGCCATACACCGCCACTTCATATTTATCGCCGCTCCATTTATAGCCGAGACGCAATCCACCTTCGGTCAAACCCTTGCCTGTATATTCGCGGGCTTCATACAAGAAGAAGTTGATCTTGCTGCGATAGGCCCAGTCGGTGAACACAAAAAATTCGCCATCGGCGACCGGAACCGAATAGCGCAGTGTGAAATTAGCCACGTACTTTGGTGCCTGCGGTAGCGGGTTGCCGTCAATTGAAACGATAGCCGCGCTGAACGGCCCGGTAGGAACGACCACCGGGTCGGTCGCTGTGCAGCCGGAGCCGCACACCTGTGTACGCAAATTAGGGTCACGAATTTTGGTGTCATTGATACTGCCGCTCAGGCTCGCCCGCAAGCTGTCGGTGATGTAACCTTCCAGATCCAACTCAACACCGCTACCCTTAGTTTTAGCAGCATTGAGTAGCCGATTAAAATTGGCACCGCCGCCCACCGCGGTCAATTGCTGGTCCTTGACTTCATACGAGAACACATTGAAAGAAACGCGCGCCCGTTTGTCGAAAAGATCAGATTTAATACCGGCTTCCGTGGAAATAACCTTTTCAGCATTGGCAATGGAGAGCGAATCGCCGAAGAGCAGGCGGCCTTGGATCGCCGGTGCCCGAAAGCCTTTTGCCACGCGCGCATACAGATTAGTTTCAGGCGATAGCTTGAACGTGCCTGATACATCCCAGCTTACATCGGATGCGGAAGTATTGGTCGTGAGCTGGCCGATGAATGTTGGCGAGAACGGCGGCGCTTGCAGGCGATTGGCCACAAAATCTTTTTTGTCGTTGGTGTAGCGCAACCCGGCGCGGAAGGCCAGCGCATCCGTTGCCGCGAAATTCACCGAACCAAAAGCCGCATACGCTTTGTTTTTTTGGCTTTGGTTGGCATAGCCGTTTTGTGGATTGCCGGGCGCCAATGAATCATAGTTGAAGCTGTCAATATTGATATCTTCATTGAAATAATAAAGACCGGCTAGCCATTTAAGATTGCTCTTGCCGTTGGATTCCAGACGCAACTCTTGGGTAAATTGCTTATGCTTGGGCAAGCCGTCGGCGGACTCGGCCGCGAATGGAATAACGCCCGGGCCACTCAAGCCGGCGGGTAAAAATACCGCACCAAAGCCACCGTCGATATCGCCACGCGAAAACGACTTTACGGTTTCATAACCGGTGATGGAATTGAGCGTCATGCCGTCCAGCTGCCACTTAAGCCGAATGCTGCCGCCAGTATTCTTGACGTCTTGAGAATTGATACCGTCGATAGACACACGTGCCGGATCAAAGCCTGGAACAATATTGTTGCTGCCGGGTTGAATGATGTTGGCGCGGAACACGCGGGCAGAACCATTCAGGTCGCGGTTATGAACATTAAAGAGTGCGCTGAAGCTGGCCGACGGCTGATAGAGAGCCTGCAAGCGCGCGGCAGTATCGCGGTAACCTTCGAGATCTCTGGTGGGGCCGCTGGCATTGGAGTTGTGAACCCAGTCGTCGCGATTCTGCGATTGAATTGATAACCGGAACGCCAGTTCTTTCGACGCGGCAACGTTGATTGCGCCTTCGAGATTGCTGCTGCTAAAACGACCATAACCAATATTTGCATAACCTTCGTTGGCAAACTTTGGTTTGACCGAATCAAACTTCACCACGCCGGCGGGTGAATTGCGACCAAAGAGGGTGCCTTGTGGCCCTCGCAATACTTCAATCTGCTCGATATCAAAAACCGGGAAGCCTTTGAGAATCGGATTTTCTTGAACCACATCGTCGTAAACCAACGACACCGGCTGGGACGCGTTCAAATCGAAATCACCGTTGCCCAAGCCGCGAATATAGAAACGCGGGAATGCGCGCCCGAACGATGACTCGATGTTCAAACTTGGCACACGCGCAGCCAACATGCGAATGTCCTGCCCGCCAGAATTAATGATGTCAAGATTTTCACCTCGAATCGCCGAAATCGAGCTCGGCACGTCTTTGATGTTTTCGCTTCTGCGTTCGGCCGTAACCGTGACGGTTTCAAGCTTGCCGACCTCGGTGGTGGGCTTAGCGGCGTCAGCTGGCGCGGCTTGCTGGGCCGAGACTTGTGCAGTAGGTATTCCAGCCGCCAGCAGGCCGAAAATAAACGAGCGCGAAGTGGTCATTGCCAGGCTTGATGAGCGTGATGTGAGGTGTTGCCCCATATTCTGCATTGCGCGTGACGCATGAGTCTTGAAGGTATCACTGTCCATTTTGGAGCCCCTGAGTGGTTGAAAATATTGACGTTCTGAGTGTATTACGGAAGTGAAATTATCGACAAGCATTGCGGTGATGTTGTAACGCTTTTGTTGCAGAATCGACACGGACTTGTGGTTACCAACAAAGCAGCTTGGGTTAGGACTTCGCTGACCCCGGAGAGGGCACGCTAGAGCGAGTGCTGGTATGGTTTAATCAAATACTAAATTCATAAACCGTTGGACTCCATGGCGAAGGCAAATATGACAATTCCGTATCGACTTGCTGCTGTTTCATGTTTATTGGTGTCAATGGTGTTAATGGCGGGCAACGTATCCGCGCAGAAAATCACCCCGACCGCGAAGTCAGCGCATAGTTACACCGATTTGCTCAAAGCCTCTCGGCCGGCTGATTGGAGACCAATCGACAACGACAACACGCTCTACCTAGAACTTGAATCCGGTCGAGTAGTTATTGAGCTGGCTCCGCAATTCTCACCTTTGCATGCGGCAAATATTAAGACGCTGGTTCGCGAGGGCTATTTTGACGGTCTGGTCTTTATGCGCAGTCAAGAAAACTACGTTGTGCAGTGGGGAGACCCGACTGAAAAGAAAACGCCATTGAAGGCCAAGAAAAATTTGCCGCCTGAATTTACCGTCGCAATTAAGAAAGACATCCCGTTTACGCGCCTTCCTGATGTAGATGGCTATGCAAAGCAAGTCGGGTTTTCCAATGGCTTCCACGCAGGCCGGGATCCCAAGAGCGCCACCACATGGCTGACGCACTGCACTGGCGCAGTGGGCGTCGGGCGCGACAACGACGTGGGCAGTGGCGGCGGCACCGAGCTCTACGTGGTCACCGGAAACGCCCCACGGCAGCTGGATCGCAATATTACATTGGTGGGGCGGGTGGTGCAGGGAATGTCGTTGTTGACTGTATTGCCGCGCGGCACCGGACCGCTGGGCTTTTATGAAAAGCCCGAACAATATGTGCCGATCAAGTCGATGCGCGTGGCTGCGGATGTGCCCGAGGCCGAGCGTGCGGCGCTCGAAATTATCCGTACCGATACGCCCGCGTTTGCGGCGATGGTGGAAGCCCTGCGCAACCGCGGGGGTGATTGGTACAAAGTGCCAGCCGGGCATATCGATTTGTGCAATGTGCCGCTGGCAGTAAGGGTGCGGGCGCCTTGACTACTCATTACCAAAATAGCAAACGGGAATCAAAATCCACAGCTGATGTCGTATAAGAGTTGCTTCCTGAACTAAGCGCCACGTGGCCTTCAGGCGAATGGTAAGTGATTCTAGCGAATCGTAAGTAATGAAGTCATCGCAAAAATATCCCCGAAGTGCGATTGTCAAAGGCCGGATCGCCCACATTTGAATCTGGTGTTTTGTTCAAAGTTTTATGACGTAAATATGACAATTGCGGAAACGATGCTCAACTGAGATTATGCAAGCCGCCGTGTTGTTCGGAATACTCTGGGAGATGTGCTGTGAACGCGATAAAAAAAGCTGCCAAATATATTTACAAGAATTCGGAAGCACCCGGTGCGCGCGTGCTCACTAATTTGGCGAGAGCCATCGAAACCAACGAGCCTTACGCGCTCGCGCCAGTGTTTGATTTAAGCCAGGAAGAATTTCTGCTGGCACTGGGGATGATTAAAGATTGGCGTGTAGACCGCCACTACCTGTCGAAGCTTCGCATGCTCGAACTCGGCGAGATGGAAACGCTGGGCTTGTCTGAATCTCGCTAACTGAAACTGAAATTTTGTCTTTGCGGGCGCGATCGGATATTTATCTGTCGCGCCCGTTTATTTTTGCGGATGGGTAATGGGTGATGTTGATCAATGGCGTCGCCTTGGTGTGTTGTTATTCTGAACGACGAAATGCGCAATTGGCGTCGAGAAAACTCTGCGAAAGAATGTGAAGAGTACGAAGCTCTTTCCAGAGCAATCAGTGTTTCTGAGGTGCAAAATAAATCAAAAAATGGTCTTGTAAAACATTCTGAGGAGAATGAAATGAAGAATAACGATATCGAACTGGACAACCCCCAAAATCTGCAAAGAAGGCATGCGCTGATGGCGGGCAGCGTGGCTTCATTCGCTTCCGTGGCCGCACTGAGCGGTTGCGCCACATCATCGGGAGCGGTAACGACGAGCGCGGGCAAACCGGTCTTTGATGTTACCGCCGTGACGGTACCGATTGTAGGGTCGGGCGATGTTTTTCCAATTCGTCGCATTTATTGCATCGGCCGCAATTACGCAGCTCACGCGCGCGAAATGGGCTCGGACCCTACCCGTGAGCCGCCGTTCTTTTTTCAAAAGCCAACGGACGCGATTCAATACATTCCAGCGGGCAAAGTCACGGATCATCCGTACCCCTCGCTGACTAAAAATTATCATTACGAGGTTGAGCTAGTTGCGGTACTGCGTTCAGGTGGGCGCGACATTCCGATCAACAAGTCCCTCGATCTGGTATACGGCTATGCGCTGGGTTTGGACATGACCCGCCGCGATTTGCAACGCGGCATGGGCGACCAGAAAAAGCCGTGGGAAATCGGCAAGAGTTTTGATATGTCAGCGCCCATCGGCCCGATTCATCCGGTCGCGAGTGTGGGCCATTTCAAAGAGGGCGCGATCAGCTTGAAGGTGAATGGCGACGTCAAGCAAAGCGCCAACCTGAATCAAATGATCTGGAGTGTCGCCGAGCAGATTTCGAAGTTATCTGAAGCATTTGAGCTTAAAGCGGGCGACATCATTTACTCGGGAACGCCTGAAAATGTTGGGCCGGTGGTTAAGGGCGATGTGATCGAATGCAACATTGATAAATTGCCGGAACTGAGTGTGCGTATTGTTTAATTAAACCTCGGCGCAACTTCGTCGGCGTTTATGTCCAACATCTCGTTTCGTACCAACAGTACGATCTGGCAGTGACTGATGACAAGATGCCGGAAATGTCCGGGCGGGATGTAGCAAAAGCATTACGAAAAGCACGCCCTGATCTGCCCTTGTACTTGCATCCGGCTCCACTACGGGCGCTCGCGAGCTGATTGATAAACCTAGCGTGGCGGAAGATTTGCACAAAGCTGTTTCACGGCAGCTGTAACCTACTGCCGGCTAGTTGACGTGGAATTGCCGTTTTTTTTGGGGGGGCGACGCTTGCATTCCGAAGGCTTGGATAGCCGCCTCCTGCAAAGCGGGTGAGCCGCGTCTTATTAGTCCTGTGTGCGTTGACGAACATAGCGAGTTGAGCTTGACAATTTTGTCTATATTGACAATGATTTCAGTATTAGCTTAAGTGTTGGTCCCGTATTCGGATGAGCTGGTGTAATCGTATTTATTTTCTTTGCCACCATCAGACGAAATGAAAAAGACGCTAAAAAAAGTGAGTAGATCTCATGATAAGCCTGCGCACCCGTCTGGTGTTATTGGTATTTGTTGCGTTATTGCCCACCTTCCTGCTGGTAATTTATAACGCGCATATAAATCAGCAAGAGAGTCTGGAACGTGCCCGCGAAAGTTTGCTGGCCGTGACGCGCATGGCGGATTTAAGCCAAGAGCGATCTGTCGAGGGCGCACGCCAACTACTCACGGCCATCACCAGTGGCCCGTCCCTGAAAAATCGTGAACTGAACGCGCTGTGTGTGGCGTTTTTGCGGAATATTGGCGAAAGTTATCCGATATACGCTACTTTGGGTTTGCTCGATCTTGACGGCAATGTGGTCTGTAATTCGGTCAATGCGAGTTCTGCAAAAGGCGGCGCAGATCGCACCTATTTTAAGGACGCTCTCGCGACAAAGGCATTTTCGATCGGCGAGTATCAAGTCGGGCGCGCCACCGGTGTACCGTCGATACATGCTGCAATGCCGGTGCTGGATAGCTCAGGCAATCCCAGCGGTGTTGCTTTTGCGGCCCTGAGTCTTGCCAAACTTTCGTTTGGCACAGACGTTGTCTTGCCGCCCGATGTCGACTTAGCGCTGACTGATCGGAATGGAATAATCTTGGCGACCTCGCCGCCGCGACTTGAGCTGATTGGACAAAAATATCGCGACGAGGCGCTTTTTGGTGCTATGAAGGCGGTTCCCTCTGGCGTTTTCGAGGCAAAGGATCCAACCGGGATAGAAAAGTTTTACTCGGTCGCGCCCGTTGGCGATTTCTCACGGCCGGGGTTGTTCGTCATTGCCAGTGTCCCGCGCGGCACCATTATTGCGCCGTTGAAGCGTAGTTTAACGGTGTCACTTTCCGTACTAACGCTGTTGACGGGGCTCGGTTTACTGGCGGCGCAATGGCTTGGCAGCCGCATGATTGTTGCCCCAGCCCGGCGGCTACTGACGCAAATGCATGAGCTGGTAGGAGGCGCGAGCGTTGGCAGAGACGCGCCACTACATAGCCATGATGAGATGAGCGAGCTGTCGCACACCTTCGGCCGGGCGGCCGAGATTCTGAAAGCCCGCGAGGCAGAGCGCAATAGCAGCGAGAATTTATTGAGAAAGTCACAAGAGCGCCTGCTAGCCGCGCAACGGATTGGGAAAATTGGCAATTGGGAACTCGATATTGGCGCGAATCATCTTTGGTGGTCCGATCAGGTCTA
This sequence comes from Burkholderiales bacterium, assembly GCA_038236905.1. Taxonomy (GTDB): domain Bacteria; phylum Pseudomonadota; class Gammaproteobacteria; order Burkholderiales; family Usitatibacteraceae; genus UKL13-2. The sequence continues at coordinate 13,806 of JBBRZG010000041.1, read as the reverse complement.
TGAGATTTTTGGCCTGCCCCGTGATTCGTTCGATGCGAAATACGAAGGCTTTTCCAATCATGTCTTTCCAGCAGATTCTGACCGGGTCGAGGCGGCCACAAAAAACCTGTTGGCGGCTGAAGGCGTGCTTGATATTGAGCATCGAATTATCACGGGCAGTGGCGAGGTGCGCTGGGTGCATGAGCGGGGAGAGCGGGTTCTCGACGCTGACGACAGGCTGGTAAAACTATCTGGCACGGTTCTGGACATCACTGAGAAGAAAGCGGCAGAGGCCGAGCTTCTGAAAAATCAAACTATGCTGAACATGGCATCGCGGGTTAGCCGACTCGGGGCATGGCAGATAGATCTCGCAGATAACAAAGTGACATGGTCTGACGAAACCCGCGCCATACACGAGACGACGCCAGGCTATGTGCCCTCGCTAGAGGCCGGACTTCAGTTTTACGCGCCACAAAGCCGTGAGTCCGTGCGTAAATTGTTTGCGGACTGTTTGCAGCATGGCGTCGCCTTCGATGCCGAATTCAAGATCATTACCGCCAAGAAGCGAGACGTCTGGGTGCGGGTGATGGGCGAGGCGGTATTTGACCACGCAGGGAAAATTGAAAGTGTGCGCGGTGCCTTCCAGGATATTTCAGCGCAGAAAGAGGGTAAGGAGCGATTGCAGTTACTGGGAACAGCCATGTCATTTCTTAACGACGTCGTGCTCATCACCGAATCCGAGCCTTTGGGCGAGCCCGGCCCGCGTATTGTGTTTGTGAACCAAGCGTTCGAACGTCGTACTGGCTACCGCCAAGACCAGGTAATAGGCAAGTCACCGCGATTTCTACAAGGACCCAACACCAGTCGAGCGGAGCTTGATCGTATCCGGCAAGCGCTTGAAAAATGGGAGCCGATTAGTGCAGAACTGATTAACTACACTAGCACTGGCGCAGAATTCTGGCTTGAACTCGATATCGTCCCGATCGCCAATGAAAGCGGTTGGTTTACACACTGGGTGGCGGTAGGACGCGATATCACTGAAAGAAAGCGCGCGCAGGAAGATATTTTGAGACTAAATAGCGAGCTCGAACAGCGGGTTGCCGAACGGACCACACAGTTGACCGCCGCCAACAAAGAACTGGAAGCATTTTCGTATTCGATTGCGCATGACCTTCGCGCGCCGCTGAGAACCATGGATGGCTTCGCGAATGCGTTGAAAGCCGATTGTGCTGACCAGCTGTCAGCAGACGGGCTGCGCTATCTGGCAAGGATTCAGAACGGTGCGCAAAAAATGGGCACCTTGATCAATGACCTGCTCGCGTTTTCGCAAATGAGCCGTCAGCAAATACGATTTCAGCGTTTCGATACTCAGGAACTGGTGCAGGAGGTTCTTGAATCTGTCGTTTTGATCTATCCTCATCGTCAAAATCAGGCTCGCATCGGCACGCTGCCTGTAAGTTACGGGGACAAGACCATGCTCCGGCAGATTTGGGCTAACTTGTTGTCCAACGCGTTTAAATATTCGGCAAAAAAATCGGAAGCCCGCATTCAGGTGGGATATGAAGAAAAGAACGGTGAGCAAATCTTTTTTGTGCGCGACAACGGTGCTGGATTTGATATGGCCTACGCACATAAACTTTTTGGCGTATTTCAGCGATTGCACGGCAGCCGGGATTTTGAAGGCACCGGCGTAGGATTGGCGATCGTCAAGCGCGTGGTAGAGCGGCATGGTGGACGGGTATGGGCTGAAAGTATCGAAAACGAAGGTAGTACTTTTTATTTCACACTGGCAGCGGAAGTTAGAGACGAAAGTTAGAGACGGAAGGTAAATACGGTGAGAAAGTCATGAGGACAGAACGGCCCACGGAGGTATTGTTGGTTGAGGACGATGAAAACGATCTTGAACTCGCGCTGCGCGCACTCAAGTCAGCCAATCTGAGTTATCCCATTTGCGTGTCCCGAGATGGTCGCGAGGCGCTGGATTTTATTTTTTGCGAACGCGCCTACGCGGCTCGGACAATCGACCAGGCGCCTAAATTAGTGGTGCTGGATCTTAAACTTCCCAAGGTTGACGGCCTTGAGGTGCTAGAGCGTATCAAATCAGATCCGCGTACCAAGACAATTCCAGTCGTCATGTTCAGCTCTTCGTCACTAGAGAAGGACGTGAATAAAAGCTACGAGCTCGGTGCGAATGCCTATGTGGTCAAACCCATCAATTTCGAACAATTTACGACCACGGTTCAACAACTCGGAATATTCTGGTTACGCCACAATCAGTCTGCTTAGCGCATCCTTTACGGTTCGCGTCCGTTTCTTTAACGATGGTTTTCAATTAATGGTTTCGCTATCGATATTCAACGGACTTGACGGTTCATTCGCGGAAGGGCATTCAGACCGCGCCGGCCTGCTTCAAAAGCTTTGCGACCTGTTGAGCGAGCAGCGAATATCCCTTCGCATTCGGGTGCACTAAATCTGATTTCAACTCACTATCGGTGAGTACTTTTTTTAGCACCGCATCATCCAACGGAATATTGAAATCTTTCGCGATGGCCTGATAAAAATCAGGCGGCTGCACCGAAAGACCGGGTTTGGGCGTGGCGATTAAAACGACGGCAATGTCCTTGTCGCGCGCAAGCTTCAACATGGCACGAATGTTTTCTTCGGCTTTGGCATCGCCGGTTTTTTGCAGAAAATCATTGCCACCGTGACAAAGAATAAGCAACTTGGGCTTGAATTCTTCCAGCGCTTGCGGCAGCCGCGCCAGACCATCTGCCGTGACTTCGCCCGGCACGCCCGCCGCAATGACCTTGCGTGAAATAAGCGCCTGCAACTGAGCAGGATACGATTCGCTCCCTGCCGCACCGGTACCAAAAGTAAGACTATCGCCGAAGGCAAGCAGGGTTGCGTTAGCGTCCAAGGGGAGCAGTTTCGGCACTTTGCTGCAACCAGAAAGCAGCGCGAAAATCAGAACCATCCAAAGCAAACCCCAGCAATGGCGTGCCGATTGAGTCAAAAATGGTTGACGATGTCCGCCAATGCTTGGGTTTGCGCCGAGACTAAGACGCCACGTACACAATGATATGGCCGGCATTGTTGCCCGTCCACGGTGGCCGTGCTGGGCCAGCGCACTACGCATCACGATACTTTTGCTGTCATCATTCCACGGCAATCATAACCTCACTTCGCCGCAGAAAAGCCGGCATCATGGGCGGATCGTAGCGCGCGAATTGTGGCGCGCCGACCACTTTCAAACCTTGGATACTTATCCAGGCGGCCAACTCTTCAGTCTTTGTTTTCACTTTTTCGTCGGTGCTGAAACCAGAAAATCGAATCACCGCCATTTTTTGCGCAGCCACCTTGCGCAGTGTGACCTTGGCGTTAATGGGTTTCGGCAGCGTCTCCATGGTGTATTGCGCTGGCATCACAAAATGTACGCGATACATTTCTTCTGCGCCAGCTTTTGAATCCGCGCCGCTTGTTTTCCCCGTCATTTTCTCCATCGTGACCGGTGCCGTCATCGCGATTTTTTCACTGCTTTTGTCTTCGTTTTTTTCCACTGACTTTTCCATCGTCACCGGTGCCGTCATCGCAATTTTTTCACTGCCTTTGGTGGTGGCCGAAATATTGCTGCCAAAAATGTAGCCGGCAATGGCGCGAAACGCCTCACTTCCCGCTTCGTTCATATCGCCTTTCACAAATGTTTCAGCGACGATAAATCCACGGTATTGCCGCACTTCAAAATCGCCTTCTTTTTTGATTGATTCAAATGCAGGTTCTTCGGTTTTTGCCATCACGGCACATCCTTGTAAGAGGGTGAGCGTCAAGACGGCGCTCATCAGAAATGATCGGCTGTTTATAAATGTCATGTTGCGCCTTAACTTGAGTAAAGACGCAAGGATAGCGAGTCAGCCAACATTGTTCAATGGAGGTGGTTTAAATGGCGCTTTGATTTGCGCGCTACCGGGCACCTAAATGGGCACGTTGAGATGCGCGCTGATTGATTCGCTCAGCGATGGGCGAACGGAGAATGCGGCGTCCCGTTTGCCCATCTCGATCCTCAATGACCCCGGCGATCTTTAACTGTAGGCGATATCTCCCGCCTGTCCGACGGTGATGGTACGCCCCACGCTAGTCGTGTAAGTTGCTGCTTTTACTGTGCTCACGTAAACATACTCGCCTTTTACCGCGCTCGATGTCACGGTCATCAATAAGTAGCCGCGGCGAATCGTATCAGAGTAATTTAAATCATCAATCAGCCCGAGCCCCGCGCCAATCGCTGCGCTGCCAAGCTGCGGCACCAGCGCGGAGCCATCAAGCGAGCTGCCCAATCCGCCCAATCCCGCACTTTCAAAACCCGGCGAACTGACTGAGCTGCCCGCGAATTCAACGCCCACTTTCTCACCCGCAAGTGTGGTGAGTTTAGTGAACCAGCCATTGTGGGAATCACCGGACAACACCACTAATTTTTTGTTAAGCGACTTCACGGTTTGCAAAAGTTGTTCGCGGTTCGCCGGATAGCCATCCCATGAATCGAGGTTATAGGGCAGGCGCGGGTTTTTTGCGGGATCGAGCAGGGTCGACTGGGTGGCGGTGAGAGCCGCAGTTCCGCCTGCTGCGCGGGTCGCTTTCGCGCCCAGATACGCCTGAACGGCTGCGCCACCCAGTGTCGGATTAGCGTTCGCAGGGTTGAAATATTGCGCGACTGAAAATGGAATCCACATGCGGGCCATGATGTCTTGATTGCCCAGGAATTGCCAAGTCGCACGCGACGCGGTGAGCTGTGTCGTGAGCCACGTTTGCTGGGTGGCGCTGATCATGCGACGCGAAGCATCGGGCAGTAAACCTGCCGCATTCGGCGTAATACCGGCGATATAACGCGTCACGCCGCCGTCTCGATCGCCGAAATTATCATATTGCTGATCGCGCCCCTCTATTCGGGTGTCCAGCATGTGCAGCGAGAACAGCGAGCCAAAATCAAATGAGCGATAAATTTTCAGCAGATTGCTGGTGTCGGTACGAATGGGCATCCACTCGTGGTATACCCGCGCTGCAATGTTTTTGCGCGTGGTCCAGTCACCTTGCGTGGCGGCATTATGATTTTCTGCACCGTTGACATAGGCGTTATTTGCGAATTCATGATCGTCCCAGATCGTGATCCATGGCATCTTGGCATGGAGTGCGCGGGCGCTCGGGTCAGAGCGATACTGCGCATAGCGCGCACGATAATCGGCGAGACTCACAATGTCGTTCGCAGGCACCGTTACGCGGCCAAGTGTCACGGCATCAGCGTTACCGAATTGCCCGGCTGCCGCGCCGTATTCGTAAATATAGTCGCCCAGATGGAGCGCATATTGCGCGTCTGATTTTGCGGCGGCATCGTAGGCATTAAAAAACCCTTCGGAATAAAGCGAACACGAAAACACCGCGAATTTTAGCGATGCAACATTCGCCGCAGGCAGGGTGCGGGTAGTGCCCACGGTGGACGACGAACCGCGCGGGCCTTGAAAGCGATAGAAATAATCAACCCCCGCGGTCAAGCCGGTCGCATCAACTTTTGCCGTAAAGCCGGTGCTTTCGCTGGCCTCGACTTTTCCGCTAATGATGATGGAGTTGAAACTGGCGTCGGTGGCAATCTGCCACGTCAGTGGCACCGCAACGGCGGCATCAGCGCCGGGAAACTTCGCATATGTCCACAGAATAATGCGATCGGTAAGCGGATCACCACTCGCCACGCCATACGTAAAATCAGGTGCCGCCGCAAACTGTTCGCTCTCCGATTTAGAGCACGCAGTGAGGGAGCCGGTGACGGCTGCGGTCGCGGCGACCGAGGTGCTTTTAACAATGAAGTCGCGCCGTTTGGTGTTGATTGGGTTTTTGATTGAATCTGTCATCGCTGTTTTCCCGTTGAAATTTCAAAATCTCTATTTCAACCGAAGCACATGACAATTTGATGATCGACAACGCGATGATGGCCGTCTACTGCGGGCTAAAAGTTTGAGCTGCCGTTAACTCGCCTACAACTTGGGAATTCGAATCCGACTAATCATCAGTGAGCCGGATGCGGCAAACAGCAACACCAGCGGATGAAGTTGCAGCCCTGCGATATAAATAACGCCGAACCACAGATTGCCCTGCAGCGCATCCAGATATCCCGCCAGCATGAGCATCGCCACCAGCAACACGGAGGTGGGAATAGGCGTGCCCTCAAAATATTTAACTTTGTTTCCACCCTCGGACAGCGCCTCGGCGGTAACGTTATAGCGCGCCAGCCGCGATACGCCGCACGCGACGAAATACGCCAACACGATGCGGTCATAAAAGCCTTGCATGCCGCAGCCGTAGGCGATGATGGCGGGTGCGACGCCGAACGAAATCACATCGGCCAGCGAATCGAGCTCCCGACCCAGCGCCGACGATTTCTGGCGCCAACGTGCCACCCGCCCATCTACCACGTCGAATATCAACGCCGCGAACACCAAACCGCATGCAATATAGATATGCCGAACATGACCGACTTCCAGAAACGTCATGGTCGAGAAAAGCGCGCCCATACCACACACTGCATTGCCGAGCGTGAACCAGTCGGCAAGGTGAAATTCGCGGATCATGGAAAACGGCTTTTTAGGCGCTGAGGTTGTCTGTTTTGATACCGGCGTTTTTGTCATGGGCGATCAATGTAAGGTTGATGTAAAGAACGCAGATTAAACACTAGCACTGGCGGCCTTCAACGAGCAGAATGGCTTGTAGATGCCCGCCGATATTGGCGTTTAGATTGTGTTCCTTGCCAAGCGTAAACCGCTAAATTGCCAACGCGTCTCGGGCGGGAAGAAGTTGCGATAGCTTGCACGGATGTGCTGCGACGGCGTGGCGCAGGAACCGCCCCGTAGTACGAACTGGTTACACATGAATTTGCCGTTGTACTCACCGACTGCGCCGGTTTGAGCTTGATAGCCGGGATAGCCTAAATACGCGCTGGCGGTCCATTCCCACACGTCGCCAAATAATTGTTGCGGATATTCGGATGCGGTTTGTTCGCGCATTGCTAGCGGGTGAAGGGCATGACTCTCGAGAAAATTGCCGCTGATGGCAACATGTTGTGCGGCTGCAGCGGCAGCGTGTTCCCATTCGGCCTCGGTGGGCAGGCGCGCACCTTTCCAGCGTGCATAGGCATCAGCTTCAAAAAAACTGACATGACAGATCGGCGTATGCACATCAATCTCGACCATGCCATGTAGCGTAAATGTCATCCATTTTTTCGACGTGCCGCTGTCGTTACCACCGTGTTTGCCTTCATCGCGCAGTTCCCAATAAAGAGGTGCCGTAATTTTCTGCGCGTTCAGCCAATCCCAGCCCAGCGCCAACCACAGCTCGGGGCGCCGATAGCCACCATCGGCAATGAATGCCGCAAAATCGCCGTGGGTAACCGGATGCGACGCAATCTCGAACGGTTCTAAAAAAACGCGATGGCGCGGCGTTTCGTTATCAAAGAAGAAATTTTCTTGTGAATTTACATTCGTATGCGGCCTGGTCGCACCAATTGCAATCAAGCCGCCTTCGTATTTATGCCAACGTGGTTTGCGCCCTTCGATTGCAGTCAGCGGCCAGCGTGATTGATAAGCAGGCTTTAGCGGATTTTTGGACAGAAGATGTTTCAGATCGGTGAGAATTAATTCCTGGTGCTGCTCCTCATGATTGCAGCCCAGCCACACGAGTTCGGTAAAGTTCTGATTGATGCCGCCCAGCGCCTCAATCAGGCCGGCGATACGCTTGGTAACGTCGTGGCGATAGTCGAACACGCTCGCCAAATCCGGGCGGGAAATTAGGCCGCGTTCCGCGCGTGGATGTTTGTCGCCAACGCCGTTGTAATACGAATTAAACAGTACGCGAAACGCCGGATGAAACGGTTTGAAATTCGGTTCAAATTTTTCAAGAATAAAAGTCTCAAAAAACCAGCTCGAATGCGCAAGGTGCCATTTAATCGGACTCGCGTCCGGCATCGACTGCAGGTTGCAATCTTCGGCCTTCAACGGTGCTGCCAAGCGTTCAGTCGCGGCGCGGACGGCTATGAAACGTGCTTGTAGTGGCCTGGACCCATCGCTGATGTCTTGCCGCAGTGCTTGTTGCAAGGCGCTTTGCGTGACCTGCTTTTCAATTGGACTCATTGGCGGTGCTCGTTGATCTCGTTAGTTTACGTCGCTGATCTAAAGGGCTTGCGGGCGTCGGTCAGTGTCTTGGAATTGCTCCTGACTTGCAAATATTTTACGCATCGGATCTTGGTTCAGGTTAGGTTATACGATGAGAGTTTGCGAGGTCACGCTTTGGGTTGAAGTAGTTCATTTGCTATTGAGCAAAGGGAGGCGCGCTCCGTTTCATGTAAGAATAATCTGGCCCGCGCTAGACAAGCATTGCCTAAACGGGATTTGAAGTTGGCGTCGCTTAAAACCCTTTTTAATAGCGCGAGCAGGGCGACATCATCGCCTACAGCGAAATATCCTTCGTAATTTGGCCCCAACATGCCGATGTTGCCAGACATCTGCGAGGCCAGCACGGCGGTGCCTGATGTAAGCGCCTCAACAATGACATTTGCGCCGCCTTCCATAATGGACGGATGAATCAGCAGATGCGCGCGCTTAATGGCGGCGCGCGTCAGTCCGTGGCTCATCGCGCCTGACCAGTGATAATTTTTGTTATGAGCAGAAAGTGTTCGAGCAATTTCGGCCAGCGATTCATCAAGTGGCGCGCCGATATGCAGGATGTGGATGTGGTCACTATCGCTTAGTTGCGACGCGGCGCGAAAAATTGTTGAAGGATCCTTTTCGTCACGCAAATGTCCGACCACCACACAATTCAGTTTGGATTTTGCCTTAATGGACGGCTTGAGCGGTTTTGCGGATTGATAGACAACATGGGTTTTTTTGCGATGCTCGACCGGTACAAAATGGATGGCGTCGTCCTGTAATACGATGAGCGAATCTGCCAAACGCAAGGACTGGCGCGCTTCTTTTGAGGTTGCGAGATCGCGATATAAGTCAGTGCCGGTCAAAACGACAATCAACGGCTTTGCCGGAAAAGCTTCCCGATACCTTGCAATTGAGGGCGCGCTGCGGCGCGCATGAAGCGCAATCAGCAAATCGCAGCTCTCCCCCGACCACTCGCCTTGTACAATAACTTGGAAGTCTGGTGCTGCTGCTGATCCCGGTGAGCGCTGTGTAAGCAACGTCTGCCAACGATGGGCGGTACGCCAGTTGCCATTGTTGGCATCTGCCAGTGCGGGAGTAATGATGCGAATCAGTGGCGCAGAATTCACTTGGCTTGAGGGAAATAGATTTATAAATGAGTTTGTTTTGAACAGGTTGAGTCAATGCAGGTGATCGAAAAAACAACAGATGTGATGGCGCTCAAAACTCAGTTACGTGACGCGCTGGTATCGCAACGCGAATACACGCACGCACTGTACCGCGAATTGCCGGAGTCATTTTGGGTGCCCGCGAATGTGCCTTACCATTTGAATATAAACCCGCCGTTGTGGGAACTCGCGCATATCGCCTGGTTTCAGGAGTATTTCGCCGTACGCCTGCCCAACAGCTCGGCGGAAATTTTGCGTCAAAGCAAAGTGCCTCCGTCATGTTTTGTCGATGCCGACACGCTTTTTGATTCGACGCAGGTGGCACACCAGGCGCGCTGGACAAATATCTATCCCAAGCAGGATGTTTGTTTTGCGTATATGCGTGACTCGCTGGCTTCAACGCTGAGTGCGCTCGATAAATGCAGTGCAGACGATATCCATTACTTTCAGCTGGCCGTCGCGCATGAGGATATGCATGCAGAGGCGCTGGCGATGACATTGCGCACGCTCAATCTGCCTTTGCCAGATATTTTGCCTCGCCCTAGGCCGCTCGATGCGAACCCGGTTGATATTGCGTTTGAATCTGGCGAGATCGTGCTCGGCGAGCTCGATCAGCAATCTCCAAACCGTTACCGATTTTGTAATGAGCTGCCGCCGCAGCGCGTCGCTGTGGAGCGGTTTGCAATATCGTCGCAACCGGTTTCGGTGGCGGAATTTGCGGCTTTCATTGGCGAGCTGGATAGAAAAACCGAGACCATTCGACGCGATCAGGAAAATTTTGCAGCAACACACATCAATTTGGCCCAAGCACAAGCGTATTGCGATTGGGCAGATCGGCGTTTGCCGACCGAAGCGGAGTGGGAGCTTGCAGCGACACATTCCGATAACTTTGCTGCCTCTGTCGGTCACGTCTGGGAGTGGACCGCATCTGCATTTAGACCGTATCCCGGATTTGTTCGCGGGGTTTATCAGGAATACTCCGAGCCGTGGTTTCACACGCATCAAGTATTGAGAGGCGGTTCATTTATGACCCATCCACGCCTAAAATATCCGCAATACCGCAATTTCTATACGCCCGAGCGCAGCGATATGTTTTGCGGTTTTCGTACTTGCGCCAGGTGAGCTTGCGTGACTTGAGGCGATTTGTTGTGCGGGGTTTGTTCGAGCGTGGCGAACTGAGATAAAATCCATCTCGGCGGGTCTCCTCGCATTCAGCCTTTGTGAATCTGGTCAGGTCGGGAACGAAGCAGCCACAGCGAAGTAGTTGAAGTGCCGAGGGTCAGGCTCGCCACAAATTGTTTTCGGCAAAAGTAAAACCTACTTTTGTGGAGCCTATGATCGTAGTTAGTCTTTAACACGGGCAAAGCCCGTGTTAAAGCAAATAAAAACCAATCACCGTCGGCAGATCCGCGCTACCCATGTCCCACCAAGTCCTTGCTCGAAAATGGCGGCCACGCAATTTTGTTGACGTAGTTGGGCAGGAGCACGTGGTACGTGCTCTTTCGAATGCGTTAGACACCGGTCGTATCCATCACGCCTATTTGTTTACCGGCACGCGCGGCGTGGGTAAAACCACACTCGCCCGCATTCTTGCCAAGGCGCTAAATTGCGTGGGCGCCGACGGATCCGGCGGTATTACCTCTACACCCTGCGGTGTTTGTTCGGCGTGCAAAGATATTGATGCCGGTCGTTTTGTTGATTTGTTGGAAGTCGATGCGGCGACCAACACCAAGGTAGATGAGATGCGCGAGCTGCTCGAGACGGCGCAATACGCTCCCGTGTCGGGCCGTTACAAGGTATACATCATCGACGAAGTTCATATGTTGTCGAAATCGGCGTTCAACGCGATGTTGAAAACGCTCGAAGAACCGCCTGGCCATGTCGAATTCATTTTGGCCACGACTGACCCGCAAAAATTGCCGATCACTGTGCTGTCGCGTTGCTTGCAATTTAATTTAAAAAATTTGGCACCCGCTTTGTTGGCGACGCATCTGGCGCATATTCTTGAGACGGAAAAAATTCCGTTTGAACCCGCGGCACTCGACCTGCTTGGCCGCGCTGGCGAGGGCAGTGCGCGCGACGCTTTATCGCTACTCGATCAGGCGATTGCCTATGGCGCGGGTGAAGTAAAAGCTGACCAGGTTGCCACGATGCTGGGTGTGCTGGATCAAACTTATCTTTTTTCAATGCTTCAGCAATTGGTGAACGCGGACGCAAAAGCGCTGCTGGCAGAGATTGCAGGCCTTGGCGAGCGCAGTGTTTCGTTTGAGCTGACGTTGAAAGATTTGGCGGGTGTGCTGGCACGTGTGGCATTGGTGCAGAGCGCGGGTGTCGATGCGGTGGAAGGCCCGGATGCAACCAAAATTGCTGAAATTGCGGCGCAATTAACCAGCGATGATGTGCAACTGTTTTATCAAATCGCGTTGCTGGGTCGGCGCGATTTGGCGCTTGCGCCCGATGAGCAATCAGGTTTTACGATGACGTTGTTGCGGATGCTGGCGTTTAAGGAAGAAACCCGGGAAAAAACCCGGGAAAAAACCCGGGAAAAAACACAGGAAAAACCCAAGGAAAAGGGCGAGGAAAAGTCCAGGGAAAATCTTAAAGAAATAGAAAGCGGCGGTAAAACCGCTTTAATTTATTCTGAAACTATGTCGGCTCGAAAGCCAATATCGGCGGGTGTTTCCGAGTCTATGCCTTCGAAAGCGGCGCCGAGCAACGCGCTTGGGGCGGCGCCAGTAGTGAGCCCGGCAGCAACTCCGTTTGCGGGCGATTGGCCAGCTTACGTTGCCTCGCAAAATATGTCGGGCATGGCGGGAATGCTGGCGCGGCAATGTGCGTTTAAGTCGTTCGACGGTGTTTTGCTTGAATTGTCGGTGCCCGACCAACACAAACATTTGGCCGAAAAACCCTATCAGGACAAACTGAAAGTCGCGCTTGCGCCGCAGTTCGGAGCAAACGTGCGACTTAATATTAAAATCGGTGGCTCGGCAGGCGTGAGCCTTGCGGCGACTGAAGACCGGGCGCGCTCGCAGCAGCAGGCTGAGGCCGAGGCAGCAATTGAGGCTGATCCGTTTATTAAAAATCTTCAGCAAGATTTCGGCGCTGAAATTAATCGTGCGGCTATTCGTCCTTCATAGTGTTTGATAGTCCCTCATAGGGCTTCACAAATTTACGTCATTAAAATCCTGAGCTTGCATAATGCTTCCCCTGCAGAAACACGGGGCAGCGTATTTTAAAATTTGATAATTCGGAGCAAAACATGATTCCAAAAGGCGGCCTTGGTGCCCTGATGAAGCAAGCGCAGCAAATGCAAGAAAACATGAAAAAAGCTCAGGATCAATTGGCGCAAGTCGAGGTTGAAGGGCAATCTGGTGGCGGTATGGTCAAGGTAACAATGACATGTCATACGGATGTAAAGCGAGTCTCGATTGACGCCAGCGTAATGGATGATCGCGAGATGTTGGAGGATTTGATTGCGGCGGCGATGAATGATGCAGTGCGCAAAGCACAAGCGACATCGTCGGAGAAAATGTCGGGATTCACGGCTGGCATGCAAATGCCACCTGGCATGAAGTTGCCGTTCTGATTTAGTTCATTCTAGTGCGCCCACCATCCAGTCTCGATGCGCTGATTGAGGCGTTGCGCTGTTTGCCCGGCGTGGGGCCAAAGTCGGCTCAGCGTATGGCCTACCATTTACTCCAGCGGGATCAGCAGGGCGCCACGCGGCTGGCTGATGCCATGCGTAATGCAGTGGAGCACATTCGTCATTGCGCGATGTGCAACACTTTTACCGAGGCACCTATCTGCGAAATTTGCGTTTCAAACAAGCGCGATAAGACGACTCTCTGCGTCGTGGAAATGCCTGGTGATTTATTGATGATGGAGCAAACGCAGTCATATCGCGGACTCTATTTCGTGCTCATGGGCCGACTCTCGCCTCTGGATGGCATCGGACCCAAAGAAATTCATCTTGATCGATTGCTGCGGCGCGCGATGGATGGACTGGTGCGCGAGGTAATTCTGGCAACCAACTTTACGGTTGAGGGCGAAGCCACTGCGCATTATGTTTCGGAAATGCTGGGGGAACAGGGGGTTAAAGTGACCCGGATCGCACGCGGACTGCCGGTGGGTGGTGAATTGGAATATGTGGACAGCGGGACGCTGGCGCAGGCGCTGATTGAGCGGCGCAGTGTGGGTTGAAGTCAGGCGGTGCGTGACGTCGTACCTGAGAATAGTCCGGTAATTTTGGAGATTGCGAATTTTATAAATCGCCATAGTTTCGGTATCAACCATATCGCGAACAGAATAAAAAGTACCAATAGCCCGATAAAGATTATCGGGTGAGTAAAGGCAACCCATAGCCCGCCTACCACCGCAGCCTCCTCGGTAAATGAGGCCACCCAATTGCTCACCGGTTCAGGGGAGGTGTTGATAGCCACTCTTCCGCCTGATTTCATAAAATGTGTACCGGCGGTAATTGT
>JBBRZG010000040.1:0-27089 GCA_038236905.1 Burkholderiales bacterium | reverse complement strand
GCCGCTATTGTTTCATCGCGTTTTTGGAAGGCGGCATCGCCAATGTAGATTTTCGGCCGGTGATGATGAAGCGGCAGATGATTACCGGCTCCACCCTTCGCGCACGGTCAGACGCGCAAAAAGCCGCGATTGCGGTTGCGTTAAAAGAAAAAGTCTGGCCACTGCTGGAAGCTAAAAAAGTACAGCCGGTTATCCATCAAGTGTTCGACCTCGATCAGATTATTGACGCCCACAAGCTGATGGAATCGAGCGCGCACATTGGCAAAATTATGCTGAAAGTCGGCGGCTAAATGTTTTTGTTGCGGAGTGCGGCATGGGCTATTTTTACGATTGTTCTCATCGCCCCCTCGGCGATCAGCGCCATGACATTTCACGCAGCGCCACCGGTACTTTATCTGGGCGGTACCGTGGTCGCCACTGATTGGGACGCGTGGCTTGAGGCGATGACGCGTTTCGGCGGCGGTCCGGACGGTGCTATCACCACGATCGTTTTTCATCAATCTGGCGGCGGCGATTCAAGCGCGGGACGGTTGATTGGCAACAACATTCGTAAACGAAAACTCAACACCGTGGTGTATGGCCGTTGCGCGTCAGCATGCGCGAATATGTTTCTTGGCGGCATTACGCGACAGTTCGCCATAGTGCCTGTGAACGGCGGCAAACTTGAAGCCACTTTTTTAGGCTTTCACGGCAGCTACAGCAAGTCCACAAAGGCGCTCAACACAAAACGCCCGGGTGATTATTTTCTAGCGTTGACGGATGGAAAGATGAGCGAGGAATTTGTCGAAAAATTCATTCGTCTGGAGAACAAAAAAGGGCTGCTGCGACTTGTGCATCCCCGTCAAGCCGCGTTACAAAAGATGCCGCTGGCCCTGCTGTGCAAGGGCGATGAACTGCCCGCGAAGCGAGCCGAGCAGTGTGAGCACCTCGACGGTGTGGACGCGCTAACGCAAGGTGTGGTGACTACCTGGGATGAGGCCACTATTAAGCCGCCGCCAACGCCTAGCAATGAAAAATTGACCGTAAAATCGTGGGATCGGGATTAACAACAAATGGCTTAAAGTCCAAGCGCGGCGCGGCTCTTTGAATGATGGCGCATCAACGGGCTAAGCGTGTTCGGCCACAAATATGCTTCCGCAATGCTGTTAGCTATAAGTGATTGGGCCAATTTTTTAATTGGCTAATAAAGCATGTGAACCAAATCTGCCGCATTTGCATCCAACAACCTGCCGTAACTAATTCAACTAATTCCGGAAAGAAATACCATGACATCACAATTGAAAAATTCGTCCAAAATTGGCGCGGCAGTTTTTGTCGCAGCCTGTGTAATTTTCTTAAGCGGATGTGGCGCAATCAACGCACAAAACCCCAACCAAGGCTACAAGCCCGTCAACGCTACGCCGGACGAAGCCGGCACGCCGCTGATGCTGAAAGGCTACGACGTCGTAAGCTACTTTGTCGCGAATAAGGACGCGGTTGGCTCGCCGCAATTCAAAACCAACTATAAAGATATCGTGTTTTATTTTTCCAGCGCTGAAAACAAGGCGCTGTTCGACAAAGAACCCACCAAATATTTACCCGAATTCGGCGGCTACTGCGCCAACGGCATCGCCTATGGCATTCCTTGGGGCGGCGACGGCAATACTTGGAAAATGATCGACGGCAAACTGTATATTTTTGGCGGACAAGGCTCGAAGGATGCATTCCTGATCGACGAAAAAAATAATCTCACGCTGGCCAACAAGTACTGGAAAGAAGAAATCGAAGGCAACAACAGCTTCTGGCAGCGCACCAAACGCACCACCTTCGCACGCGTGCCGCATTACAAGAGCGGCGCTGAATTAGCAAAGGCGGTAGAAGAAGCGAAAGCGAAAGGATTGTTGCCGAAGGGTTGAAGTACGTTCCGTCACAACCATGACGGCATTGCAAACGGAAGTTTCTGCTCTTACTTTAAAAGCATGACCAGCGACCCTGCAACAATCAAGCCTGCGCCCATCATGGTCTGAACACTCGGTGTTTCGCCCAAAACGAAAAAAGCCAAGACCACGACCAGCGCGACGCTAAGCTTATCAACGGGCGCAACCAGCGAGACGGGGCCCAGCTGTAACGCACGGTAGTAACAAAGCCACGACAAGCCTGTGGCAATGCCGGACAGAACGAGAAAGACGATGGTGCGGGTGCTAATGGAAGTCGGCGCCCGCCATTCGTCTTGCAGCGAGACGAATAGCGCGGTAACGATAAGAATGACAATCGTGCGGATGAAGGTGGCGAGATTGGAATTGATCTCGGCAACGCCGAGTTTGCCAAAGATGGCCGTAAACGCTGCAAATAAAGCAGATGCGAGCGCGAAGAATTGCCAGCTTGCGGTGAATTTCATGGTGAACGCGCTCCTGATGAGTTTTGGGATTGAGTCAGGTACCGAACGGTATGCGACTCAATCATAGTAGCCGTTCACATAAAAAATCAAAACGGAATATCGTCCTCAAAATCATCAAACTTGGCCGCGCCGCCTTTGGCGGCTGCAGGCTTGGCACCACTTGATGCGCCGCCCGAAGCAGGACGTGAATAATCGCCACCGCTATTGGAACCACGGCTTCCGCCGCCGTTGCCACCGCCGTCGCCACCATCGCCGCCCATACCTTGGCGCGAGCCGAGCATTTGCATTTTGTCAGCGATGATTTCAGTGGTGAATTTTTCTACGCCATCTTTATCAGTCCATTTGCGCGTTTGCAGGCGTCCCTCAATATAGACTTGCGAGCCTTTTTTAAGGTATTCACCGGCAATTTCGGCGAGGCGTTGAAATGTTGAAATGCGGTGCCATTCGGTTTTCTCCTGCTTTTCTCCGGCTTTATCTTTCCACTGTTCCGTGGTGGCAATGGAAAAATTGGTGATCGCCGCACCATCAGGCATGTAGCGGGTTTCGGGATCGCGGCCAAGGTTGCCGACGAGGATTACTTTGTTGACTGATGCCATGGTTACTCCTGCAATTTTGAAATTTCGAATTTGAAATTTATGGTGCGGTTATGCGTCCTTGTTTTTGACTGCAGTTCATAACTGCCATCCTCAAAACAGGTTCAGATTAAAACGGGAACAGAGTATTATCACAGGTTGCCCAAGTTTGTTGCAACCGGCAAAAATCGGTTAAATCCGATCAAGCATTACATCAGTTACGGTCTCGGATCCATCCTGATGCCGAACCCACGTATTTTCAAATAGATAGCGCATGGACTTCATTAAAATTCGCGGTGCCCGCACCCACAACCTCAAAAATATTAGCCTCGATTTGCCGCGCCACTCACTGGTGGTGATTACCGGATTATCCGGCTCGGGCAAATCTTCGCTCGCATTTGACACGCTTTATGCTGAAGGTCAACGTCGCTACGTCGAGTCGTTATCGACTTACGCGCGCCAGTTTTTACAGCTGATGGAAAAGCCGGATGTGGATTTGATTGAGGGCTTGTCACCCGCGATTTCGATCGAGCAAAAAGCGACCTCGCATAATCCGCGTTCTACCGTAGGCACCGTGACAGAGATTCACGATTATTTGCGTTTGCTGTTTGCCCGTGCCGGTACGCCGTATTGCCCTGAACATCTATTGCCGTTGGAAGCACAGACGGTATCGCAAATGGTGGACACAGTGTTGGCCTACCCGCCTGAGACCAAGTTGATGTTGCTTGCGCCCGTGGTGATTAACCGTAAGGGTGAACATGTTGAGATGATTGAAGAATTCCGTTCTCAGGGTTTCGTGCGTTTGCGCGTGAATGGAAAAGTCATTGAGATTGATGCATTTCCGAAGCTGGACAAGAAGAAAAATCACAGCATCGAGGTAGTGGTTGACCGTTTGAAAACCGCGGTCGAGATGAAGCAGAGGATTGCGGAATCGTTTGAGACTTGCCTGCGGCTCGGCGAAGGCAAAGCGATCGCGGTTAATATGGATACCGAAAAAGAACATTTGTTCTCATCAAAATTCTCGTGCCCGCTATGCGATTACTCGCTTTCGGAAATGGAGCCTCGTCTCTTCTCGTTCAACAATCCGATGGGTGCATGCCCGACCTGTGACGGGCTCGGCAATATTACTTTTTTTGATCCCAAGCGGATTGTGTCGTATCCGGGATTATCACTTGCCGGCGGCGCAATCAAGGGCTGGGATCGACGCAACCAGTTTTATTTTCAGATTTTGCTGGGGTTGGCGGCGCACTATAAATTTGATATCGATATGCCGTTTGATAAGTTATCGGCGGAAGCACAAAACATCATTTTGTACGGCAGCGGCAAACAAAAAATTCCGTTCAAATACCCGGGCGAACGTGGCCGCGCAGTGGTGAAAGAGGAAACATTCGAAGGTATCGTGCCGAGCTTTGAGCGACGCTACCGCGAGACCGATTCGATGGCCGTTCGCGAAGAGCTGGCGAAATACATTTCTAATAAAACCTGTCCTGATTGTGAGGGCACTCGCCTGCGGCGTGAAGCACGCAACGTGAAAGTGGGCGATAAGACGCTGCATGAAATTTCGGCAATGCCGTTGCGCGTCGCGCATAACTGGTTTGAAACAGTGAAGCTGTCACCGCAAAAAATGGCGATTGCGGATCGCATTTTGAAAGAAATTTCTGCGCGGCTACAGTTTTTGAATAACGTTGGCCTTGATTATTTATCGCTGGTGCGTTCGGCCGATACGCTTTCGGGTGGTGAGGCGCAGCGCATTCGCTTGGCATCTCAAATTGGCTCGGGGCTGACCGGCGTGATGTATGTGCTGGATGAGCCCTCAATCGGCCTCCATCAACGCGACAATGACCGGCTGCTGGAAACCTTGAAGCGCCTGCGCGATCTTGGTAATTCTGTGATCGTGGTCGAGCATGATGAAGATGCGATTAACGCCGCCGATTATGTGGTGGACATGGGGCCCGGCGCGGGCGTGCACGGCGGGCAGGTGGTGGCGGAAGGCACGCCCGACCAAATCCGGCGCTCATCGCAATCGCTGACGGGGCAATATTTGTCGGGCAAAAAGCAAATCGCGGTGCCGAAAAGGCGTTTCAAGTTTGATGGTAAAAAACGTTTGGTGATTAAAGGCGCGACCGGCAACAACCTTAAAAATGTCGAGTTGGATTTGCCGGTCGGTGCGCTGATTTGCATCACGGGTGTTTCCGGTTCAGGCAAATCCACGCTGATTAACGACACGTTATACAAAGTCGTGTCGCATCACATTTACGCGTCAAGCGATGAGCCTGCGCCGTTTGAAACGATCGAAGGATTGGATCATTTTGATAAAGTGATTAACGTCGATCAGGCACCGATTGGCCGCACCCCGCGTTCGAACCCTGCGACCTATACGGGGCTATTCACGCCGATTCGCGATTTGTTTGCGTCCGTTCCTGAGTCACGCGCGCGCGGCTACGGGCCGGGACGTTTCTCGTTTAATGTCAAAGGCGGCCGCTGCGAAGCTTGCCAGGGCGATGGCCTGATCAAGGTTGAAATGCATTTCCTGCCAGACGTCTATGTTCCCTGCGATGTGTGTCACGGCAAGCGCTATAACCGCGAAACCTTGGACGTGCATTACAAAGGCAAAAACATCACCGAGGTGTTGGAGATGACGGTTGAGACGGCCCACGAATTTTTCAAGCCGGTGCCGGTGGTTGCAAGAAAGCTGGCGACCTTGCTCGATGTGGGCCTGGGCTATATTCGCCTGGGTCAGAGTGCAACCACGCTTTCAGGCGGCGAAGCACAGCGCGTGAAATTGTCTTTGGAACTTTCAAAACGCGATACGGGTCGCACGCTGTTTATTCTGGATGAGCCGACTACGGGGTTGCATTTTCACGATATTGATTTGCTGTTGAAGGTGATCCACCGTTTGCGCGATCAGGGCAATACGGTGGTCGTAATTGAGCATAATCTTGACGTGATTAAAACAGCTGACTGGGTGATCGATCTAGGCCCCGAAGGCGGTGATGGCGGAGGACGGATTATTGCGCAGGGAACACCGGAGGAAGTGGCCGAGGTTGCTGGTAGCTTCACCGGGCAGTATCTGGCTACTTCACTGGGAGTATCAGCTAAGCGTGCTGCGAAAGCGTCACGATAGGGGTCAGTTAGGAATCGAAGGCACGTATGCTAAAGCCGGCGTTTTGGTTTGCGAGTGGCAGACGCTCAGAAATAAATTTTGGGAGCGTTTTTTGCGAACCTTGCGGTGCAGATGTTTTGCGCTTACATTTAGCTGCTTCCGTGAGTCGTCCGCGCCGAGCAAACAGCGACACCATTCCAATCATTCACCATCCTGCTTATGAATACTCGTGAACTTTTACTGGACAGCTTTCGCGCTGCGCTCACTGCGGCTGACCCATTGCTGATCGTGCCGAAGCGCCTGCCTGCGCCGCCCAAGGGGCGCACCATAGTAGTGGGTGCAGGCAAAGCCGCCGCGGCCATGGCTAAGGCGGTGGAAGACAATTGGGCACCCGACGCGCTTCTTGAAGGCGTGGTAATTACTCGTTATGCGCATGGCTATACGGGCGAAGAGGCCCTAAAACGGATTCGCGTGGTTGAGGCAGGACATCCGGTGCCGGATGCGTCGGGCGAGACCGCAGCTAGAGAAATTTTGGCGCTAGCCCAGACCGCCGGGCCCGACGATTTGGTACTGGCTCTTATTTCAGGGGGCGGTTCCAGTCTGCTTTCACTACCGGTGGCCGATGTTTCGATGAGCGATTTGAAAGCAGTAACGCGGGAGCTGTTGGCTTCGGGCGCACCGATTCAGGAAATGAATGTGGTGCGCAAACACTTGTCCGCTATTCAAGGAGGCCGTCTTGCGGCAGCGGCCGGCGCGCGCGGCGCAAAAGTCGTTGCACTGATTGTTTCTGATGTGACTGGAGATTTGGCGAGCGATATTGCTTCGGGCCCAACTGCGCCAGACCCTTCAACCTACGATGAGGCGCTGGAGATTCTCAACCGATACCGCATTACGCCGCCTATTTCCATTGCGCGGCATCTTTCAAAAGGCGCGCGCGGTGAAGTGGGCGAGACCTATAAATTTGCGGATCGTATTTTTTTGAATGTTGAAAATCATGTGATTGCCAGCGGGCAGGCGAGCTTGGCGATGGCCGGTGCATTTTTTCAGCAGCGCGGGATTACGCCTATGATTCTTGGCGATAGCGTCACCGGCGAAGCACGCGAAGTCGCCAAGGTATACGCGGCCCTCGTCAAGCAAATACGCGCCCACAGCCATCCGCTCAAACCTCCGGTTGCCTTGATTTCAGGTGGTGAGTGTACAGTCACGTTACGCAATAACAATGAGGGGCGTGGTGGTCGCTGCAGCGAGTTTCTGCTGTCGCTGGCCATTGAGCTCAAAGGTGTAGAGGGCGTTTCAGCCATGGCATGTGATACCGATGGTATTGATGGCAGTGAAGAAAACGCGGGTGCGTATTTCAATTCGGAATCGCTTGACCGGGCGGCCGCTCTTCAACTTAACGCAAATGATCAACTGGCAATGAACGACGCTTATGGATTTTTTGCACCATTGCAAGACCTGGTGACGACGGGACCGACCCGAACGAATGTGAATGACTACCGGGTTATTTTGGTTGGCTGACGGTCATGTTGGTGAGGACGAGCGAACTACCGAGCTTCGAATCAGGGTTGATCCGCGAATTTCGAGAGATTAAATTCACAGCGTTTTTAAGCGGTCCGCCGCTAATGCCAAGGTTTGCTCTTTTTTCGCAAAGCAAAAACGAATCACACGGTTGTCTTCGCCGCTGCTATAGAAGGCGGATAGCGGAATGCAGGCCACACCGTGTGCGCGCGCAAGTTTCATTGCAAACTCCGTTTCCGAGAGCTGGTTGTACCCGTCAATGTGGGCATAACTTGCCAACGCAAAATAGGTTGCGGGCGTTGGCGACCAAGCCAGCTTCGTCTCGGCAACCTGCGCTAAGAAATAGTCTCGTTTGGCCTGATAGAACTCAGGAAGCGTTTCATGTGAGCCCAGCGCCATGTAGTTTGCCAGCGCATGTTGTGACGGCGTATGCACCGTAAAAACGATAAATTGATGCGCCTTGCGAAACTCAGTCATGAGCTCGCGCGGAGCCAGGCAGTAAGCTATTTTCCAGCCGGTCACGTGATACGTTTTGCCGAATGAGGAAATAACAAATGCCCGCTCCGCCAGCTCAGGGATGCTGGTCACACTTTGGTGGCGGGCACCATCAAACACCATGTGCTCGTATACCTCATCACTGATGAGAACAATATTGGTACTGCGCAAAATAAGCGCGAGTTCGTTTAGGTCATCGCGCGACCACATCGTAGCGGTCGGGTTATGCGGCGTATTGATAACAATGGCGCGCGTCTTCGTCGTGATCAGGGCGCGCAGCGCGGTGAAGTCTGGCCGGAAATCCGGAAAGGGCAGGCGTGCATATATCGGCGTGCCGCCATTCATACGAATCACCGGGTCATAGCTGTCGTAGACTGGCTCAAAAATAATCACCTCATCGCCCGGGTGCACGATTGCGGTCAAGGCGGTTTGGATAGCCTGCGTCGCGCCCGCGGTAATGGTTACTTCATTTACTGGATCGTATGTTGGCCCGTAAAGCTTGCTGACTTTTTCGGCAACCGCCTGCCGCAACGCCAACACGCCTGCCATAGGCGGATATTGGTTAAGGCCTGCGCGGGCAGCAGCATCGAGCATATCAAGCAGGCGCGGGTCGCAATCGAAGTCTGGGAAGCCTTGCCCCAAATTAACCGCGCCGACCTCCTGTGCGAGCATCGACATGGTCGTAAAAATGGTGGTGCCAACGTGAGGCAGTTTGGATTTTAAGGCGGCAGGCGAGAAAGACATAAGGCTAGGTGAAAACTGGGTTAGCCCCTAAGAGCATAGGCACGGTTTGCCAAAGGTGGAGCTAGGGAAGTGCCGGGGAAGTTTGCACCACGTGAGTCACTCCTACAATGTGCTCGAAATTTTAGCACTGGTGCTCACGTTTAGCGCCGCTTCGCTAAGGGTCTTGGAAAGGCGTTTAAGTCGAGGATTTTCAGAGTTTTAGCTTAAGTCTACGTTTAGGCGTTCGATTCAGTTAATTTATCGCATCCTCAAACACTAGCAGAGCCGGCCTTCTTGAAGCATATTTGCCCCGAAATGGCCGACAATGCTAGAGTTTTACTAGAGTTTCAATTCCAAATTTGGGCAACAAAAAAGCCGAGCTAGCTCGGCTTCTTTGAACGCAAATAATCGTCAATACGTTGATTACTCGCCCGTTGTTTCAGTTGCTGGCGCTTCTGTTGGCTCTGGGCGATCTACCAACTCCACCAATGCCATGGGTGCATTGTCGCCATTGCGAAAACCAAATTTCAGGATACGCAAATAACCACCTTTGCGCTCTTTGTAACGTGGGCCAAGTTCCGCAAACAACTTCAGCACCATATCGCGATCACGCATGCGATTAAAAGCCAAGCGCTTGTTCGCCAATGTTGGTTCTTTGCCAAGAGTGATCAAAGGCTCCGCGACGCGACGCAATTCTTTCGCTTTTGGCAACGTAGTCTTGATGATCTCGTGCTGAAAAAGCGAATTGGTCATGTTGCGCAACATCGCCAAGCGATGCGAACTGGTTTTATTTAATTTACGAAGACCGTGACGATGACGCATGATAATTTCCTTTTAAAATCTTGGTCGCTTTGCCCTCCTCATTTAATGCGGTGAGCCGACCTTATTATCGTTATGGGTTAATGAATTTGAAACATTGACTATCGTTGTTGCGATTATTTCGTGACGCCCGCCGCGGGCCAATTCTCGAGACGCATACCAAGTGTCAAGCCTTTGGTGGCGAGCACTTCTTTGATTTCATTGAGCGACTTGCGGCCGAGGTTCGGCGTCTTGAGCAATTCGTTTTCGGTGCGCTGAATCAAGTCGCCGATGTAGTAAATATTCTCAGCTTTTAGGCAGTTAGCAGAACGAACGGTAAGCTCAAGATCGTCCACTGGTTGCAACAGGATCGGATCAATCTGTGGCGCTTTGGCTTCTTCGGCCTGCATTGGTGTGCCTTGCAGATCAGCAAAGACTGAAAGCTGCTCAACCAATACACGCGCCGCATAACGAACCGCTTCTTCCGGCTCAATCGCTCCGTTGGTTTCGATATCCATGACCAGACGATCCAGGTCGGTGCGCTGCTCGACACGCGCGCTTTCGACTGCATACGACACGCGACGAACCGGGCTGTAGGATGCATCGAGCAAAATAGAACCGATGGTGCGATTGTCGTGGTCGGCGCGACGTGCTGTAGCCGCAACATAGCCACGGCCCTTTTCGACTTTGAGCTGCATATCAAGTTTGCCGCCAGCCGTCAGGTGGGCAATCACGTGGTCCGGGTTAAGGATTTCCACATCATGTGTTTGCTCAATGTCAGCACCCGTTACCGCGCCTGCAGTTGCTTTTTTCAGCTTCAACGTGACTTCGTTGCGGTTGTGCAACTTCATCACCAAACCCTTGAGGTTTAGCAGAATGTCAACAACGTCTTCTTGGACGCCTTCAATGGTGGAGTATTCGTGAAGCACACCGGCGATCTTGACTTCGGTCGGCGCGTATCCTGGCATGGAGGACAACAGGATGCGACGGAGCGCATTGCCGAGCGTATGGCCGTAGCCGCGTTCGAAGGGCTCCATTACCACTTTGGCGTGCGCCGGCGAAATATTCTGCACGTCGATGATGCGCGGCTTTAGGAAAGTCGTAGCATTGCTTTGCATTGACGGTGGCCTCTATAAAAAAGTGAAGGCGCACCATGCGTAACATGGCGCGCCCGAAAAAAAGGGATTACTTTGAATACAATTCGACGACGAGTTGCTCGTTAATATCGTTCGCGAATTCGGCACGGTCCGGCAAGCTTTTGAAGACGGCCGAGAATTTCTTGGCATCGACTTCAACCCAGCTTGGGAAACCGTGCGACTCAGCCAGCTTTAACGCATCTTGCACGCGAAGCTGCTTTTGTGCTTTTTCTTTGAGTGAAACCGTGTCACTTGGTTTCAAAAGATACGACGGAATATTAACCGGCTTACCGTTAACCAAGATTCCGCAATGGCTTACCAATTGGCGCGCTTCAGCGCGGGTCGAACCAAAACCCATACGGTAGACGCTGTTATCAAGACGCGACTCAAGCAATTGCAACAGGTTTTCGCCCGTTGCGCCCTTGCGACGCTCAGCTTCAGCAAAATAGGTGCGGAATTGGCGCTCCAAGACACCGTACATACGGCGTATTTTCTGCTTTTCGCGCAGCTGCGTGCCGTATTCTGAAACACGGTTTTGCTTTGCGCCGTGCTGGCCGGGACGCGATTCGAGCTTGCACTTCGAATCGAGCGGACGACGAGCACTCTTCAAAAATAGATCGGTGCCCTCACGACGGGAGAGCTTACATTTAGGTCCAAGGTAACGAGCCACGTTCAGTTCTCCCGCAATTACATACGACGACGCTTGGGTGGACGGCAGCCATTATGCGGCACCGGCGTCACATCAGCGATCGACAAAATTTTAATACCCAATGCGTTCAATGCACGCACAGCAGACTCACGACCCGGGCCGGGGCCCTTAATACGCACCTCGAGGTTTTTGATACCGCACTCGATTGCAGCTTTGCCTGCGGCTTCCGCCGCAACCTGCGCTGCAAACGGGGTGGATTTACGCGAGCCTTTAAAGCCAGCGCCGCCCGAAGTTGCCCAAGACAAAGCATTGCCTTGGCGGTCTGTGATCGTGATGATCGTGTTATTGAACGACGCGTGAACGTGCGCGATACCTTCCGACACATTCTTTTTTACCTTCTTGCGTACGCGTGTTGCAGCTGTGGGTTTAACCATGCTTATTCCTTCACTCTAAACTTGTTTTCGTTCGCTTATTTAGCGAGACGAATGGCCTTGCGCGGGCCTTTGCGCGTACGTGCGTTAGTGCGGGTGCGCTGGCCACGGCAAGGCAAACCCTTGCGATGACGCGTACCGCGATAACATCCCAAATCCATCAAACGTTTGATGCTCATGGAAATTTCACGACGAAGATCACCTTCTACCGTAAATTTGCCAACCTGCTCGCGGAGCTTGTCCATATCACCATCGGTCAGATCTTTGATCTTGGCAGCGCGGTTAATTCCCGCAGCGTCACAAATTTTCTTCGCGGTGGTACGCCCAACACCATAAATCGCGGTTAACGCTATCTCAGTATGTTGGTGATTCGGGATATTTACGCCAGAAATACGGGCCATAATGTACTTTCCAATTAACCTTGACGTTGCTTATGACGTGGCTCTTTACAGATCACACGTAACACGCCCTTGCGCCGAACTAGCTTACAGTTGCGACAGATTTTTTTTACCGATGCCTGAACTCGCATTTTTTTACTCCTTGGTGTTTCTCAGAATGCCGCAAATACATACTTGAATTGTCTAGCCGCCATATACAAAACTACCGGCAACAACTAACAACCCGCCACTACCAAACATTACTTTGCTCGGAACGTAATTCTCGCTTTAGTCAAATCATA
Organism: Burkholderiales bacterium; assembly: GCA_038236905.1. GTDB lineage: Bacteria > Pseudomonadota > Gammaproteobacteria > Burkholderiales > Usitatibacteraceae > UKL13-2. The sequence continues at coordinate 14,608 of JBBRZG010000040.1, read as the reverse complement.
CGGTGTCAACTCAACCGTGACTTTGTCGCCAGGCAATATGCGGATGTAGTGCATGCGCATTTTTCCCGAGATATGACCCAGCACAATGTGTCCGTTTTCCAGCTTTACTCTAAACATGGCATTAGGCAAGGTTTCGACAATCTCGCCCTGCATTTGAATCGTTTCTTCCTTCGCCATGCGCTCTTCTTTTCTCCTAAACCTGTCCGCTAATCACAACGATTAGCGCGCAGGGAAACCTGAGCCGCCTTTGAAGTTTGCTTTCTTCAGAAGACTTTCATACTGGTGAGACATCATGTAGGCCTGTAACTGCGCCATAAAGTCCATGGTCGTCACCACAATAATCAATAACGACGTACCACCAAAATAAAATGGAACGTTGTATTTCATATGCAGAAGCTCTGGCAACAAACAAACCAGCGTGATGTAGGCAGCCCCTACTAGGGTCAAACGCATCAAAATCTTATCAATGTAGCGCGCCGTCTGCTCGCCTGGACGAATGCCCGGGACAAACGCACCACTCTTCTTCAAATTCTCGGCCGTCTCTTTGGAATTGAAAACGAGAGCCGTGTAGAAGAAGCAGAAGAAAATAATTGCTGCCGCGTACAAAACTGAATAGAGAGGCTGGCCGGGTGCTAATGCTGCACCAATATCTTTAAGCCACACCATTTTTTCATTTGAACCAAACCAACCCGCAATCGTAGCTGGAAACAAAATAATCGAAGAAGCAAAAATCGGTGGGATTACACCAGCCATGTTCAACTTCAGCGGCAGGTGCGAAGACTGACCACCATACAACTTATTCCCTACCTGACGCTTGGCGTAGTTAACCAATATCTTTCGCTGACCACGCTCGACAAACACCACAAACATGGTAACTGCGACCACCATCACTGCAATCAATAGCACGACGGGGATAGACATCGAGCCAGTGCGTGCTAATTCTAGAGTGCTACCAATAGCTGCTGGTAAGCCGGCAACAATACCCGAAAAAATAATTAGTGATATGCCATTGCCAACACCACGTTCGGTAATCTGCTCGCCCAACCACATCAAAAACAAAGTGCCCGTAACTAACGTGACGACGGTCACAAATCGAAACATCATGCCTGGCTCTACAACCAAACCCTGCTGAGACTCCAACGCAATCGAAATGCCGATAGCTTGGAACAGTGCCAAAGCTACCGTGCCATAACGGGTGTACTGCGTAATTTTGCGACGCCCCGATTCCCCTTCTTTCTTCAATGCTTCAAGCTGCGGCGAAACTACTGTCAGTAACTGCATGATGATCGACGCAGAAATGTACGGCATGATCCCCAGTGCAAATACCGAAAAACGCGATAGCGCACCACCAGAGAACATATTAAACATGTTCAAGATGCCGCCTTGGGTTTCAAACAACTTGCTCAATTGGACAGGGTCAATTCCCGGCACAGGAATATGCGTTCCGATACGAAACACAATGAGTGCCAGCACCAGAAACACCAGACGGCGTTTCAGGTCGCTCATTTTTCCAACCGCTGCTAGAGGATTTGATGCCAAATCAGTTTCCTAGTTATTTCTTGGGCAATTTACGAGGGCGCACAATTTTCACAATCTCTTCCACCGATCCACCCGCAGCTTCGATTGCTGCTCTAGCGCCTTTTGTCGTTGCAATACCGGACAACTTAACCTTCTTTTCAATCACACCCGACAGAACCACCTTCGCAGCGATTGCCTGAGTTGGAACAATGCCCGCCTGCTTCAACATCATCAAGTCAACTACATCACCTGGCATTTTGGCAATTTCAGATAAACGCACTTCTGCGGTATCGTTACGGGTTAGCGAAATGAAGCCCCGCTTTGGCAAACGGCGTTGAAGAGGCATCTGACCGCCCTCGAAGCCAACCTTGTGGAAACCACCCGAACGCGACTTCTGACCTTTATGGCCGCGACCTGCCGTCTTGCCCAGACCGGAACCAATACCGCGGCCTACGCGGCGGCGATTTTTTTTGGCACCTTCTGAAGGCTTGAGATTGTTTAATTCCATAATTCTTTACCCTATGAGTCGTAGTTAGGTACTAACGCTAACTAGCTTTAAATCAGGCTTCAACGCGGAGCAAATAGCTCACACGATTGATCATGCCGCGATTAGATGGAGTGTCTATTACAGTGACGGTGTGGCGCTGTCTTTTCAAGCCCAAACCGCGAACACATGCCTTATGTGCTTCCAAACGGCCAATGGTGCTTTTGAGCAGGGTTACCGTGATTGTCTTTTCATTTGCCATTTTCTTAATCCTTAGCCGAGAATTTCTTCAACGGTCTTGCCGCGCTTTGCCGCTATTTCAGAAGGTCGGCTGATTTTTGACAAACCATCAAGCGTCGCACGAACAACGTTATATGGGTTGGTTGAGCCGTGACATTTAGCAGAAACGTTAGTGATACCCATCACTTCAAACACGGCGCGCATTGCGCCACCAGCCTTGATACCATTACCTTCAGCAGAAGGCTGCATAAACACCTTCGTACCGCCATGTTTACCGATCACCGTGTGATGCAAGGTGCCATTTTTCAATGGAATCTTAACCAACTTGCGGCGCGCCTGCTCCATTGCTTTTTGCACGGCAACCGGTACCTCTTTCGACTTGCCTTTGCCCATACCGATGGAACCATCACCATCACCCACCACAGTCAGCGCCGCGAATGCGAGAATACGGCCACCTTTGACGACCTTGGTTACGCGATTCACCGCGATCATCTTTTCGCGGAGGCCGTCGCCCTTGTCTTCTTGATTATTGCGGTCCATCTTTGCCATGATCTGATCCTTGATTAGAACGTGAGGCCAGCTTCACGAGCTGCATCGGCCAATGCCTTTACGCGACCGTGATACGCGAAGCCTGCGCGGTCAAATGCGACCGTGGTAACACCAGCAGCCATAGCGCGCTCAGCAATACGCTTGCCGACCGCGATGGCTGCATCTTTGGTACCACCGTTTTTTAACTGCGCTCGAACTTCTTTTTCAACCGTAGAAGCTGCAGCCAGAACTTTTGAACCTGATGCGTCAATAATCTGCGCATAGATATGAGAATTAGTGCGAAGTACCGTCAGGCGGGTTGCCTTGAGGCGGGCGATCGTGGCGCGGGTTTTAGCAGCGCGACGGATACGGGTAACTTTTTTATCGATCATGATGGCCTCGCTTACTTCTTCTTCGTTTCTTTGAGGACGATGACTTCGTCGGAATAACGTACGCCCTTGCCCTTATACGGCTCCGGAGGGCGATATCCGCGCACTATGGCAGCAACTTGACCGACCTTCTGCTTGTCGGTACCCGTCAACAGAATTTCGGTTGCAGTTGGGGTAGCACATTTCACGCCTTCAGGCATGTCATGTACCACTGGGTGCGAGAAGCCAAGGGTTAGATTTAGCTTGTCGCCCTGGGCTTGTGCTTTATAACCCACACCAACCAACAGCAATTTGCGTTCAAAACCTTTATCAACACCTTGAACCATGTTTGCGATCAAAGCCCGCATCGTGCCGGACATCGCATTCGCTTCTTGGCTGTCGTTTGCCGCCGCCAAGGTGATGGTGGCTCCTTCCTGCTTGAAAGTCACATGATTTGATGTGGCTTGCGTCAGGGTGCCCAGAGGGCCTTTAACAATAATATTTTCTGCACCGAAAGTAACCTCTACTTTTGCGGGGACAGTGATGGGTGCCTTACCAATACGTGACATAGCTAACCCCTTAAACAACGATGCAGAGCACTTCGCCACCGATACCGGTCGCGCGTGCCTTGCGATCTGTCATCACGCCTTTGGAGGTAGACACAATCGCCACACCCAAGCCATTCATGACAGGTTTAATTTCTTCACGGCCCCGGTAAACACGAAGACCTGGGCGTGATATACGCTCAATCTTTTCGATCACCGGTTTGCCTGCGTAATATTTAAGGCTTACGTTCAATTCCGGCTTGCCCTCAATACTACGGACAGCGAAATCCTCAATATAGCCCTCATCCTTTAGCACTTTGGCGATCGCGGTCTTCACCTTGGAAGACGGCATCGTCACATCGACTTTTTCCGACTGCTGCGCATTACGAATGCGAGTCAGCATATCGGCGATCGGATCACTCATACTCATATTATTTTCTCCGTCGCTTTCCGTCTACCAACTTGCTTTAACGAGACCCGGCACTTCGCCACGCATCGCAATTTCACGCAACTTCATGCGGCCCAAACCGAACTTGCTAAATACGCCACGTGGACGACCTGTGATCGCACATCGATTACGCAAGCGTGAAGGGCTCGAGTTACGCGGCAGCGCCTGCAACTTCAAGCGAGCCTGATACCGATCCTCTTCAGAAATCGATTGGTCATTGATAATCTTTACCAGCGCGGCGCGCTTTGAGGCGAATTGCTTCACCATCTTTTCACGCTTTTCTTGGCGGTTAATAACTGAGAGCTTAGCCATGCGCTTAACCTCGGAAAGGAAACTTGAACGCGGACAAAAGCGCTTTGGCTTCTGCATCCGTTTTCGCAGTGGTGGTAATCGAGATGTTCATCCCGCGAATCGCATCGATCTTGTCGTATTCGATTTCCGGAAAAATGATTTGCTCTTTAATACCCATATTGTAATTACCACGGCCATCAAACGATCGCGCCGAGATGCCACGGAAATCACGAACACGTGGTAACGAAACCGTTACCAAGCGGTCCAAAAATTCATACATGCGCATTGAACGCAAAGTAACCATGCAACCGATAGGATAATCGTCCCGAATCTTAAAGCCTGCGATCGATTTCTTCGACTTAGTCACAACTGGCTTTTGACCTGCGATCTTTTGCATATCGCCGACAGCGTGATCCATAATCTTCTTATCAGCGACCGCCTCACCCACGCCCATGTTCAACGTGATTTTCGAGATACGGGGAACTTCCATAACCGATTTGTAGCCAAAGTCCTTCATCAACTTGGGCACTACGGTTTCTTTATAAAATGAATGCAGACGAGCCATCGTTCACCCCTTATGCATCAACAGCTTCGCCACTGGAGGCGAACACGCGAACTTTGCGTGAGTCATCCAGGGTTTTGAAGCTTACGCGGTCAGCCTTACCGGTGGCCGGGTTGAAAATTGCTATGTTAGACATGTGAATAGGCATTTCTTTTTCGACGATACCGCCAGTTGAGCCCTTCATTGGATTCGGCTTGGTATGCTTCTTCACCCGATTGATACCCTCAACCAGCAAACGGCTTTCCTCGGACGCCGCTTTCAACACGGTACCTCGCTTGCCTTTGTCTTTGCCGGTGATGACGACCACTTGATCGCCTTTACGAATTTTCTTCATGGATGAGCCTCTTACAATACTTCAGGAGCCAGCGACACGATTTTCATGAAGCGCTCGTTACGCAGCTCGCGGGTGACCGGTCCAAAAATACGTGTCCCGATCGGCTCAAGCTTTGCATTCAGTAAAACAGCGGCATTGCCGTCAAACTTGATAAGCGAGCCGTCGTTGCGGCGGACACCCTTGGCGGTACGAACCACCACGGCGTTATAAACTTCACCTTTTTTCACGCGACCGCGCGGCTGGGCAGACTTAATGCTGACCTTGATGACGTCACCAATACCTGCATAGCGGCGTTTCGAGCCACCAAGCACCTTGATACACATCACCGACCGTGCGCCCGTGTTATCGGCGACGTCGAGAATAGACTGCATTTGAATCATTTTTTATCTCTCCAACTTACCCGCTGAAAATCAGCAGCCAGTTTTGGACCCGCAATCGCCAGTGTTGCTTTTTAGGGCTCTACTGGCAGGTTAGAAAGCAACTTTTGCCCTTGCGTTTAAACTACCGGCTTCGGCCGACGCGTGGGCGATGTCATGATCGAATGTAGTGAACTTGGCAAAATCTCACTAAGACAAACATCACATTTCAACAGACTCTCAGCCGACGAAGCCACGGCTGGAGCAGCAAAGTCCGCAATTATAGTACTAACGAGCCCAACCGTGCAAGTGCTTTCTTTGATTTTTCAGTTAACCCTCAATTTCAGTGATTCGCGGGATGATGCAATCTGAATGTCGATTTTGGGTATGTCATTCGTCGGAGTACACCACCGCGAGTGGTTTTCTAGCAAATACAAGGAGATATTTATGCAATACATGCTCTTGATTTACGGTGCCGAAAGCGGCTTTGCAAGCATGTCTAAGGACGCGTTGCGAAAAATGTACGCCAGCTACATGGCTGTTTCGAGGGAAATGGCTGAAGCGGGCGTCATGCAAGGCGGCGCTGAATTGCTGCCGGTATCGTCCGCGACGACCATACGCGTCCGAAACGGTAAGGCGCTCACCACCGATGGCCCGTTCGCGGAAACAAAGGAACAGCTGGGCGGGTATTATTTGATTGACGTGCCGAATCTGGATGAAGCATTGAAGTGGGCCGCGAAGATTCCCAGTGCATTGGATGGCTCAGTGGAGGTTAGGCCGCCCGCACCAGAACCAGGCTGATTCATTCATGATGCTTGGCACCGCCCTCACTGTAATCCACCGCCGCGAGGGCGGCAAAATTCTGGCCGTACTGATCCGCTATTTTCGCGACTTTGATCGCGCGGAAGAGGCGCTGCAGGCTGCGTATGAAAAAGCATTAACCCGCTGGCGCATAGATGGACTGCCGGACAATCCCGCGGCTTGGCTCACCACGGTTGCCAGGCGACACGCCTTGGACGGGCTTCGGCGCGATGCGAAAACAGCCCTCAATAGTGAAGAAATTATCGCTGCACTTGAGGCAAACAACTTGAACCTTGAAGCCGATGAAATCATCGATAAAAGTAACATTACAGACGATCAACTCCGCCTCATTTTCACCTGCTGCCATCCCGCACTCGCCCCCGCAGCACAGGCTGCACTCGCGTTACGAACACTGTGCGGGCTTTCCATACGAGAAATTGCACGCGCCTTTGTCGAGCCGGAAACCACGACCGCACAAAAAATTGTTCGCGCCAAGCGGAAAATTGCTGACGCGAAAATTCCATATCAAATTCCCGCGTTAGATGCGTTGCCAGAGCGAGTCGGCGCGGTGCTTGCCGTCATTTAGTTGGTATTTAACGAAGGCTATTCAGCGACTACAAACGATGCCTTGATTCGACGCGAACTTTGCACTGAATCGATTCGCCTGGGCCAACTCATGGTTGAACTCATGCCCGACCAAGGTGAAGCATTAGGCCTACTTGCCCTTATGCGCTTGCATGATGCGCGGCGCGATGCACGCGCCGATGCCGAAGGCGCGTTGATTCCGCTGGAGGAACAAGATCGCGCGCTATGGAATCTTACCACCATTTCTGAATCGACTGCGTTACTAGATCGCGCTTTACTACTACGTCAACCGGGGCCATACCAAATTCAAGCGGCGATTGCGGCATTGCACGCGACCGCATCTAGCCCAAGCAAAACGGACTGGATGCAGATTTCATTTTTGTACGCTGCACTGATGCGACACATGCCAACGCCCGTGGTCGAACTCAATGCAGCCGTGGCATTCGCAATGAGCGCCAGTATCGAAAAAGGTCTCGCATGGATTGAGCGCATTGACGCACGGGGTGAGTTGGCCGAATATCATTTGCTACACGCTGCGCGCGCGGATTTGTTGCGTCGAGTAGAGCGATTTCAAGACTCAGCCGACGCTTACAAAAACGCAATCTCACGCGCAACAAACGTTGCTGAAATCGCTTATCTCAACCGCCGCCTGCGCGAAGTTGAACAACGAAGTCAGCAAAGTCAATAAGCGCGAAGACTAAACCGCCGTCATCCCACCATCTACAGAAAGTATTTGCCCCGTCACATAACTCGCCGCATCCGAAGCCAGAAATATCGCCGGGCCCATCAGATCTTCGTCGCCACCGAAACGACGCAATGGGGTCATGCTGATAATTTGTTTATCAATGGCTTTCAACACGCCTTCACTCATTTTCGATGGGAAGAAACCTGGTGCTAAAGCGTTGACACGGATGTTGTACTTCGCCCATTCGCCCGCCAGCGCACGGGTGAAATTTATCAGCCCGCCTTTGCTCGTGTTGTAAGCAATAGTCTGCATCGCGCCCAGTTGGCCGCGCAGGCCGGCGACAGACGCCACGCTGATAATGCTGCCGCGCTTGTTCGGAATCATGCTTTTCGCGCCAACTGCCTGGGAGACCAGCCACGAGCCCGTCAAATTCGTTGAGATGATTTTGTTCCACGCCTCTAGCGGATATTCCTCGGCGGGCGCTCCCCAAGAAGCGCCGGCGTTATTCATCAAAATATCGATCTTGCCGAAATGCGCAATCACCGCATCGACCATTGGCGCAATGGTTTCAGGTTTCGATAAATCGCTGGCGATTACAAACACATCATAGCCTGCCGCCGTGAGTTCGGTCTTCGCCGCTGCCAGCTCAACTGCCTTGCGAGCCGTCAACGCCAGTTTCGCGCCCATCGCGCCATAGCCGTGGGCAATTTGCAATCCCAGTCCGCGTGATCCCCCAGTGATAAGCGCGACACGGTTTGTTAGGTCAAATAATTTGAGTGCACTCATGATTTCTCCTTTATGGCTGTCTGTGATTTTGACATGGGGGACGGGCAGAAAATCATGTCTAAGTTAAGCCGCATTTTTGAAGTCGCAACGCCCGTTACTTTGGAGTCGCGGCCCGGATGGCTAAAATGGCGATTTTTTCGAGTGTTAGAGACTTTCGAAGCACCATTAGTGGCGTGCCGTTTCAGCCGTTTGACTCAAGGCTCCTAGTGATCGAAGCGTTCACGATTGAAACAGCCTTTTCATGGACTCGCTTAACAAATGCTCACCCGCCAATGCCAACACCAGCCGACGCGATTTATCGACTGCATACCCGATTTCTCATGAGCCCTTGGCGGAAGGAGCAGGTGGGCGGAAATATCAACAGCCTCGGGAAGGGCCTGACTACTAAACACACGCGCTAGGGCGGTGTTCGAGGGGACAAGCCCTTAAACGGCAAGTTGGGCGGACACTTCGAAAAAGACGACTTGGTCGCTGCAGGTCGGGGCCACGCCGCACCAACATCAAAATTGCGCAACAATCCAACCAAATGATTGGATGGACGAAATTTAACAATGCCGCAAATAATAAGAACCAAAAAAAGCCCGCATCAGCGGGCTTTTTTTATTACAGAAAACTAAACCCTACTCCACGCGTGCCTTCTCAAGCAGCTGCGTTACTTTCCATGCCTTAGTTTTCGACATTGGACGGGTTTCCTCGATCAACACGGTGTCGCCTGTGTTGAATTCGTTGGTTTCACTGTGGGCGTGATATTTCTTGGAACGACGAACTACCTTGCCCAAAACTGGGTGCATTACGCGGCGCTCAACGAGGACGGTAACAGTCTTGTCCATTTTGTCGCTGGTGATGACACCGGTTAGGGTACGCTTGGTTTTGTTGTCCGTTGCGGCTTGGGTCGTGGCGGTCATTTGGCGGCCTTCGCTTTCTGGGTCAGAATCGTTTTGATCTGCGCAACTTCACGTTTCACACGCTGGAACTCAGTGACTTTGGTGAGTTGTTGCGTAGCCGCTTGCATACGCAGAGAAAACTGCACGCGACGCAAGTCAAGCAATTCTTTGTTGAGTTCTTCCGGGGATTTGGCCCGCATTTCTTTAGTATTCATCATCATCCCTTTTTACTGGCCAAGTAAGCGATGCACGAACGTGGTTCTGATCGGCAGCTTGGCGGCCGCGAGCGTGAACGCTTCGCGTGCCAACGCTTCATCAACACCATCCATCTCGTACAAAACTTTGCCGGGTTGAATTTCGGCGACGTAGTACTCAGGGGAACCTTTACCGTTACCCATGCGTACTTCGGCGGGTTTCTTGGAAATTGGCTTGTCTGGGAAAATCCGGATCCAGACACGCCCACCGCGCTTGATGTGCCGCGTCATAGCACGTCGTGCGGCTTCGATCTGACGCGCGGTCAGCCGACCACGACCAACGGCTTTCAATCCAAATTCACCAAAGGAAACTTGTGCGCCGGTGGTAGCGATACCCTTGTTCCGGCCTTTTTGTTCCTTGCGGTACTTTCTTCTAGCTGGTTGCAGCATTTTTCGCTCCTGCTGATGGTCTGCGTGGTTTACGCGGTTCAGCTTGTGGTTCTGGTGCGGCTACGGGTGTTTCCCCCTTGCCCAACACTTCGCCTTTGAACACAAGTACTTTTACACCAATAACGCCATAAGTCGTACGCGCTTCAGAGAAGCCGTAATCGATATCCGCACGCAGTGTATGCAATGGCACTCGGCCTTCGCGATACCATTCCGTACGGGCAATCTCGATGCCGTTCAAGCGACCCGAAGACGTGATCTTGATACCTTGCGCGCCAAGGCGCATAGCATTTTGCATCGAACGCTTCATGGCACGGCGGAACATGACACGCTTCTCGAGCTGCGCAGTAATGCCGTCAGCAATCAATTGGGCGTCAGTTTCAGGCTTGCGAATTTCTTCGATATTAACGTGTACTGGAACGCCCATCAGCTTAGTCAATTCAGTGCGAAGATTTTCGATATCTTCGCCTTTCTTGCCGATGACGATACCAGGACGTGAGGAATAAATGGTAATTTTTGCGTTCTTGGTAGGACGCTCAATCACCACTTTACCGACGCTAGCACCGGCCAGCTTTTTCTTCAAATATGTGCGAACTTTAATGTCTTCCAGCAACATAATCGGGAAATTTTTGCTATTGGCGTACCACTTCGACGCGAAGTTCTTGTGAACCGCGAGACGAAACCCGGTTGGGGATATTTTCTGACCCATCGTCGGCTCCTATTGCTTACCGTCGCCAACCGTCAGAAAGACGTGGCAAGTCGGTTTGATGATGCGGTTACCGCGGCCTTTGGCGCGCGCTGTGAAACGCTTCAACACAGGGCCTTTTTCGACCATGATTTTGGCGACTTTTAGCTCGTCGATGTCGGCACCGTTATTGTGCTCGGCATTTGCGATCGCGGACTCCAACACCTTCTTGATAATCGTTGCACCCTTTTTAGGGGTGAACTGAAGAATGTTCAACGCGTGGTCAACCTTCTTGCCGCGAATCAGATCCGCAACCAAGCGGCCTTTTTGAGCTGAAAGACGAACACCGAATAAATTGGCTGAAACTTGCATGTGATGGCTCCTTATTTCTTCGAAGCCGCCGCAGCCTTCTTATCGGCCGGGTGGCCTTTGAAGGTGCGTGTCAGCGCAAATTCGCCTAATTTGTGGCCGACCATGTTTTCACTGATGTGCACAGGAATATGCTGTTTCCCGTTGTGAACAGCGATGGTCAAACCTACAAAATCAGGCAGGATTGTGGAACGGCGCGACCAAGTTTTGATCGGCTTTTTGTCTCGAATGGCAACCGCCGCATCCACCTTTTTAACCAGGTGGCCGTCAACGAATGGGCCTTTTTTTACTGAACGTGTCATCTAGATAGTCCTCTCAAGGCTCGTCATCACGACTTGCGACGATCACGCACGATCATGTTTTGCGTGCGCTTGTTGGTACGGGTCTTCAGGCCCTTAGCTGGCTGGCCCCAAGGTGAGCGTGGGTGACCACCACCATTGGAACGACCGCCGTGTGGGTGATCAACTGGGTTCATACAAATACCACGAACCGTCGGACGCCATCCGCGCCAGCGATTTGCACCTGCTTTGCCGATGACGCGCAAGCTGTGCTCGCCATTGCCCACTTCGCCCAAGGTCGCGCGGCAGTCCACATGAACCTTGCGAATCTCGCCTGACCGCATGCGCAGCTGAGCATGTGCGCCCTCGCGTGCCAGCAGCTGAACAGAAGCACCAGCACTCCGCGCCAACTGTGCACCCTTACCAGGTTGCAACTCAATGCAGTGAATAGTGGAACCTACTGGGATGTTACGCAGCGGCAGAGTGTTGCCCACCTTGATCGGCGCATCCGAGCCAGATACGACTTGTGCACCAGCAGAAATGCCTTTAGGTGCGATTACATAACGGCGTTCGCCATCTGCATAGCAAAGCAAAGCAATATTGGCGCTGCGGTTTGGATCATATTCCAAGCGTTCAACTTTGGCCGGGATACCGTCCTTGTCGTTACGCTTAAAGTCTATCAAACGATAATGCTGCTTGTGACCGCCGCCTTGGTGTCGAGTGGTAATGTGACCGTGATGGTTACGACCCGCGTTTTTGCTTTGTGGCTCTAGCAAAGCTGCAACCGGCGCACCCTTGTGCAACTCCGCGTTGACCACCTTGATCATGCTACGACGACCTGGTGAGGTCGGCTTTGTTTTGACGAGTGCCATTATGCGGCTCCTTCGGCAAAGTTAATATCGCTTTCGCCCTTCAAGCATACATATGCTTTCTTGACGTGATTGCGACGGCCTTCAAAACGCCCGTGGCGCTTGGCCTTGCCTTTTTGATTGACTATGTTGACCGAGGCGACTTCTACTTTTTGATCCTTGAACAAAAGCTCAACCGCAGCTTTGATCTCGGCTTTTGTAGCGTCACGCAACACCTCGAACACGACTTGTTTTTGCTTGTCAGCCACCATCGTGGCTTTTTCAGAGATGACGGGGCGCAAAACAACCGTCAGAAGACGTTCAGCGTTCATGCCAGCACCTCTTCAAATTGCTTTACCGCACCTTTGGTCAAAACGACCGACGGAAAGCGAACCAAACTCACGGGATCGGCATGTTTTGCTTCGAGCACCAGCACGTTTTGCAGGTTGCGCGAAGACAAAAGCAAATTCTCATCCAGATTGTCGGTAATTATTAAAACGTTCTCCAAACCCATGCTCTTCAATTTCAAAGATAACGCCTTGGTTTTAGGAGAATCGAGGGAAATGTTATCGATCACAGTCAGACGATTTTCACGCACTAGCTGCGACAGAATAGCGGCCATACCAGCGCGGTACATTTTCTTGTTAACTTTGTGCGAGAAATTCTCGTCGGGTGAATTTGGAAAAATCTTACCGCCACCGCGCCACAAGGGGGAAGACGCCATACCTGCACGGGCACGGCCCGTACCTTTTTGGCGCCAAGGCTTCTTGGTCGACTTCTGAATATCACTACGGCCTTTTTGCGCGCGGTTACCCGAACGCGCATTGGCTTGATAGGCGGTGACAACTTGGTGGACTAGATTTTCATTAAAATCGCGGCCAAACAAATCCGCGGATGCGTCAACGGTGCCGTTGGCAACGCCTTTGTCGTTTATGAGCTTTAATTCCATTATTTAGCTCCCTTTTTGAGAGGAGCTTTAGTCGCTGGCGTCAATACGATGGTGCCGTTGGTCGCGCCGGGCACGGAGCCTTTGACGAGAATTAATTGACGGGCAACATCTATGCGCGCGACTTCGAGCAGTTGTTGGGTACGCTTGACGTCACCCAAATGGCCAGCCATGCGCTTACCTGGAAACACGCGACCTGGATCCTGCGCCATACCGATAGAGCCCGGTACATTGTGCGACTTTGAGTTACCGTGCGAGGCACGGTTGGACGAAAAGTGGTGGCGTTTAATTACGCCGGAGAAACCTTTACCTTTGGTCGTTCCCGACACATCGACCTGTTGGCCGACCGCAAAAATTTCCACAGAGACTTTTTGACCGACTTTCATGTCAGCAAGCTTTTCGGGGGTAACAGTAAATTCGCTTAATACCGACCCTGCGTCGACACCGGCTTTAGCATAGTGGCCTGCTACCGCTTTGGTCACGCGACTTGCGCGACGGGTACCGAACGCAACTTGGACGGCGGAGTAGCCATCGATTGCGGGGGTCTTGATTTGGGTGATACGGTTATCCGACACGTCAAGCACCGTTACGGGAATGGCCGTGCCATCATCCGCAAAAACGCGAGTCATACCGACCTTCCGGCCGACGAGACCAAGACTCATCTTCTTTCCTTTCTAGTTTGCCTCCACAGCGTAGCTTAGACTTATTTGCGCTAACACCGAGGAAGTTCCAGCTACAATTGGCTGGCGGTTATTTGTAATGCTCTAGTCAATTTGCCAGTATCTATCGCACTTGCGGCAAAGAGGCGCGATTATAGCCGCCCCTGCAAAATAATTCAACTACTTATAACTTGATTTCAACGTCAACGCCTGCGGGCAAATCAAGCTTCATCAGTGCATCAACCGTTTTATCAGTCGGATCAATAATGTCCATGAGACGCAAATGGGTGCGAATCTCGAATTGGTCACGTGACGTCTTGTTCACGTGGGGTGAACGCAAAATATCGAAACGCTCTATTTTGGTCGGCAGAGGCACTGGGCCACGAACTACGGCGCCGGTACGCTTTGCAGTTTCAACAATTTCAAGCGCGGACTGGTCAATCAGACGATAGTCGAATGCTTTCAAACGAATCCGAATTTTTTGTTTGGCGAGTTGTGCTGTTGCCATTGGAGTTCCTTTTAATCGACTTCTAGCTGAGAGAGCTATTAGCCGAAATTCTGCAAACTAGAAGTTTAAAAAATATAGCGACGCAACGACGCGGCGCTCCAATTCCCAAACCGAATCTTTACTTCACAATCTTGGACACGACACCGGCACCGACGGTACGGCCGCCTTCGCGAATCGCGAAGCGCAGACCATCCTCCATCGCAATCGGGGCAATCAGTTGCACCACGATCTTGACGTTGTCGCCAGGCATCACCATTTC
>JBBRZG010000039.1:0-27696 GCA_038236905.1 Burkholderiales bacterium | reverse complement strand
GTAGTGGGTGCCGGTGATGAGTTTGATACCGTTACGCGTGGCAGACAGTGGCGTGAGTTTGGGCAGCGGGTCGCGGGTAAATGCCATTTGCAGCCAGCCATTTGGGCCTTGCACGCCCGGTAGGTTGGTGGTGGTGCCGCCGGTGGTGGTGGCGGCCGCGGCGAAATTAAGAATTGAAGGCGACGGATAACTTGTCTGAACCGATCCGAGCATGCTTGTATTTTGAATCGGAACTATCGTTGTGCTAAAGCAAAATCCGTAAAGCGGTTCCGGCGTACGGGGCGGGATGACGCCGGGCTGGATTACAATCGGCGGCGTTCCAGTAGTGCGCCCCTCTCGATCACGGATATTCGATGTGTAGCCGTCACACGTCAAACCGATGGCGTTAGGGCCATCGCTACCGTTGCTGCTTAGGTTACTAAAAGGCGGAATCGCGGAGCCCACACCGGCCGGAACATGTTCGCGCTTAGTCGGCGCTGTGATGATCCAATCGGTCTGCGAAAGTGTGCCTGCGTCCAAGCCATATTCATTGTTGATGGCGCTGCGCATCAGCACCGCCGAGACGGCATCGCGACCGGTACTCCAAGTGGCGGTGACGGCACCTGCCGATGTCATCACGGTGCTCACCGCGGGGCTGGCCGCCCCTAGCAGCGGGCCGTCGGAACCGATACCAGTGTATTGCACCTTGTCAGACCATTGCTCCAACGCAACCGCGTCCATGCCGTAACTCGCTCCCGCGTTGGCGCTTACAATCACTGCGCGGCCACTCAATCCACCCGTCGGTGCGGCCAGATAAGTGGCGGGGAATTTGAGCGCAGGTGGCTTGCCCGTCGAGGCGGGGTCAAGCGCGTCCACCCCAGCACAATTCGTCGGCACACCCGCGGCCGTGGGTACGAGATAAGAAACCACGGCAGGGTCGGTGATCACGCCCATTTCGACGACTTCGATGTAGCCTTCGCGGGTGCGATCAATGGAATTGATGCTATCGCTCGCATACGATTTATTGCTGAATTCATTCTTCTTTGCTGCGCTAAAAAGATCAAGCGGGGTGATACACGAATTGTCGTTGGTCACCAGTGCGGCACCATCGGCGGTCGCAGCAACGGCGCCAGTCTATGTGTCGCGGGGTGCGAGGAACAAATTAAAGCTCATCACCTGCGCGCCGCGCGCCCCTTCGAGAAAGCGTACTTTTAGTGCTTTGGTGTCGTCGCTGGTATTAACAATTGACAGCAGCGTATTGTAGGAACCGAAGGACCCGCCGAGAAAAGTGCGTGCCGTGTAATACGGAAAAATTAACACTTGCCCCAATCCATTCGGACTAAGGTGGACAGCGTGCGCGGTGATGGGGAATACAACGGTGCTGATAGTGCCGAGTGCGCCGAGTGCGCGGCATAGCGCACCGGTAAGTCGGCTTTTGGTGTAACAGGCTTTCATTTTTTTCTTCCTATATTGGAATTTAGAGGGTGGGCATTTTTAACAACATACCTGACTTAATTCTACACGCCTTCGCTACGCATCCAATACCGACTTGCCGACGTTTTCGTCGGCCTGTTTGCATAGGGGACTAGGCTGCAGTCGACGTAGATCATTCATCTGGTGAGAAGGTTGCCAAGGAGAATTGAGGCAACGTGGCGAGTTAAGTGGCAAGTAAAGTGGCAAATAAGCTGCGAAGTAACTTGGCGATATCAGGCGCGACTGGTCGGGATGTAAACCCCCCGCATTGATGGGCGTTTCCAGACATAAAGACGTTAAACGCCGCATGGGTCGCGGGGATTCGTTTTTAACTCGCGCGCCGAGGCGAAGTCTTTTAATGTCGCTGACGGCTATTTTTCCCCATGCAAATTGGGCGGACTCTATAAACACCGGCAAATAGTCTGTACCCGAAGGCAAGCCACCCGCGTACGCTTCTGCCTAACCGGCCCAGATAATGCGGCTGCTAACTATGCGGGCCGCTCGAAGCCATTTTCAATCCACGCTATCGCGCTCGCGTCCGTTAGCTTGAACGATGCCGCGACCCGCACCTCGGCCAGCGCCGCGGCGCCGCGATCGCGCCCGGGGCGTGCGGTGAGGGTTGCATAGGGCGAGTCTTCATCGGGAACAATCGCTAGCGTCACCACGATATCGGCATCGTTAACCCTCACCACCACTTTTTTGTTGAGTGATGCATGCAGTTGATGCTCATGCCGCATGCGAATTTCGCGCGCCGCACGTAGCAAAACATGAAATGCGGCAACATTGAGCGGCTTGGGATTTTTCTTGTCGCGGCCCATCGTCCATGGCACGGTAAGACCCGGCTCGGGCTCGCCATCTTTGGTCATTTCCACCGCCCAGCCGTCGTCATCTTCGTTCTTGATCACGCGCGCGCACCAACCATCGTCATGCCACAGGCGGTCTTCGGTGATCGGGGTCGGGGCGGATTCAGCGGCGGACAGACTGGTACTTTCAGACATTGGGTTTCTTTAAAGTAGATGATGCGAAAATTTTTTATACGACGATGCGCTTGTATGCAGCGATCATCTTGAGCAAACAATGGCTGCCATTATAAGTTGATTTATTTCGCCGATAGCCGCGTGCGCTATGGTTAGCCTTGTAAAAGTTGCTGCTCATCATGCACTCTCCACCTGCTGCAAAAGTATTAATTCGGCCGCTCACCCTCGTTGATTGGCGACCGCCTCAAGCTATAAATGCTTCATAACGCCCGCCAGTATTAGAGTATTTTTTTGCCGCTAAATATTGCGCTCATTGGATTCAGCATCATGCCATCGCCATCACCATCTTTCTGCCGCACCAAGCTGACTTTTACCAGCGGTGAAGATCATCTCGTTTACGCTCTTTGTCATGCCAAGGTCGTGGCGTGCGCATGCTAACGACCCTGCCCGCGGCCGTCAGCGGCGAACGATTTGAATTCGACAGCATTGCTGGCCGGATCAGCGCTTATGTGGCGGGCAATGGTCCGCCGCTAGTCTTGGTGCACAGCGTTAATGCCTCTGCATCTGCCGCTGAAGTGCGGCCCTTGCATGAACATTATCGGGCGACGCACACCGTGTTCTCCATTGATTTGCCGGGCTATGGTTTTTCAGATCGTAGTGATCGGCCTTACACGCCGCGCCTGATGACCGATGCGCTGCACGCGTTGGTGGCGCAAATTCATCTGCGCTGCGGCAATGCACCGATTGATGCTTTGGCCGTCTCGTTGTCGTGTGAGTTTTTGGCACGGGCTGCGATGGAATCGCCGACGACATTTCGCAGCCTGGCCTTGGTGAGTCCGACCGGATTTAGCGGCACGCGCGAGCGCCGTGCGCCGCTGGGTACGACGCGCCAAGTCAAGTGGCTTTATCGCTTGTTCGTTGGTCCGCGGCCCGGCTGGAGCGACGCGATTTTTCGCGGCCTTACGCGGCCCGGCGTGATTCGCTATTTTCTGCAACGCACCTGGGGATCGAAGGCGATTGACGAGACATTGTGGGCATACGATGTGCTCACCACCCGCTACCCCGGCGCTAAATTTGCACCGCTACATTTCCTGTCAGCCCATCTTTTTAGCGCGGACATTCACACGGTTTATGAGGCGCTCAACATGCCGATATGGATGTCGCACGGCACGCGCGGTGACTTCACGGACTATCGAGGCAAATTTATGATCGAGAAAAAACCCAATTGGTTTTTTAGTATTTTTACCGCGGGCGCGCTGCCCTATTTTGAAGTTGAAACCGAGTTCAATATGGCCTTTGATACTTTCCTAGACACACAGATGGTGTAACGCTTACAGATCGCTACGATCCAGAATCAGTGTTGTCATAACCGCGTTTTTTAGGAGGGATCGGAGTCGGCAGGTTCAAAATTTGAGAAGCGCTTGAAGCAAAGGACAGCACTCTATGCGTTTCAGCCACCTATTATTTGCAGCGTTCATTTCGGCCGGCCTTGCGTATGCGCAGTCCCCCGTAGAGCAACAATTTGCTTCGGCATCGTCCAAACTGATTTCGCTACAAGGCGACTTCGCCCTGCAAACCGAATGCGGGAAACCCGCAAAATCACCACAAAGAAATGAGCCGCAACTACTAGCAAGTGTGTGTGCGGGTCAGCCCACGAGTATTGAATGGTCATCGCCCACCGAGAAGCTGGCCGGACGGCGAATTTATCTTGAGACGGACGTGCGGGTTGATCACGCCGCAGTGCGTGAAATTATTTTTCTAATGACTTCGTTTGACGATACCAAATTCATCAGTCATGTAGGCGGAACCTACCACCCGGGGATAGGAGCGCTGAAACTAAGCACCTACATTCCCGAGAACGCCAAAAAAATAACGCTTGCACTGCAATTTAACCAGTGGGGAGAAGGGAAAGCGTCGATTTCCACGCCACGTATTTTTATCAGCGAGCAGACTTACGCCGCAGGTGAAATGTGCACCAATTGCAAAACACGTTTGGATGAATCGTTGGAGCGCGTGCGCCGAAAGTTTTTATTCGCAGATCGGATTGATCTTGCTGCAATGAAAAATAATTTATTTCTAAGCGCGAGTGGCGCCCGCAATGTTATCGAATTGGATACATCGCTGAAAGAATTCGCACGAGTATTGAACGAGCCGCACACTAGGTTTTTGAGTACTGCAGAAGTTAATTTTATGAAGCAAACGATGGCGCAATCACAACAAACATCACAACCGACATCGCAACCACCAAAGCCTCTGCAACCTACCCCGCAAGCTAACGAGCCGAAGGGTCATGAAAACAAACCGGCAGAAGAGCCGGGTACTGTGTTGAGCACCGTCTTTGATAGCGATATCGGCTACCTCAGAATCCACGCTGGCGGCGGCGTAGATTTTGCGGGACGCGCAGGGTACGCGCAACAGATTCGCAGCGCGCTTAATCGGCTGCATGCAGCAGGCGCTAAGCGCTGGATCATTGATCTACGTGCACATGGCGGCGGCAGCACGCCGCCGTTAATCGCCGCGATGCGACCGCTGCTGGGTTCGGGAAAAATCGGCGGGACCATCGCCGCCGATAAAAGCAATTCGCCATGGTTTTACGGAATGGATGGCAACGCAAATAGCGAAGACTATTTTAGTAAAGATGACAAAATTTTTATGGGCGCATGCGCACCCACCGTGTTGTTGATGGGCGCGCAAACATCGAGCTCTGCCGAGGCGCTGGTCATATCGTTTAAGGCGCGGGCCAAAACCCGTTTTTTTGGCGAGCCGACGTCGGGGTACTCAACTTCGGTATTCGATCTTCCCTTCAGCGACGGCTCAACATTAGCCGTTACGAACGCTCAACTAGCGGATCGAAACGGTCGAATTTACTCGGGTCGCATTGAGCCAGATGAAGCGCTTCTATCGTTGGGTTCAGCAGCGCCACGCGAGGACGACGCGTGGGTGACGACCGCAGCGCGATGGTTAAAAAGCAACAATATTTCAACGCGGCCGGATTGTCAGTAAAAAAATAAACTCTTTGACTGGCGCCCGGTTTGGAACCTTTTTGCCTCAAACGGCTCGCCAGCCATAGGCTTTGGCCGTGATGGTGCAACCCGTAACGAATGCTAGCCGTGAGAACTCCATCACGCGAGCGGCTTTGACATGACGACACTCACGTAATTTGTATGCGGCTGCCAGTCACATTGGCCGCATATTTCGTAGCCCCAGTTTCGATACATTAAAATCAGCAGCAACCGGTGAAGCCGTAACGCGCACTATTTTTTTTACCCTGCGCAGTGGCTTAGAAATAAACGTATGCATGCGTGCCCTTGCTGAGATTTGCCACCGGTCATGTCGGACGCGCCCGACAATCCAGCGAGGCACTCACGCCAGCCGTTCATCTACCAATTCAACCCAATGCCGAATAGGCGTGCCTGAGCTCGCATTCAATCCCGATTCAATATGCGCGAGACAGCCGA
Source organism: Burkholderiales bacterium (assembly GCA_038236905.1). Classification (GTDB taxonomy): domain Bacteria; phylum Pseudomonadota; class Gammaproteobacteria; order Burkholderiales; family Usitatibacteraceae; genus UKL13-2. The sequence continues at coordinate 21,809 of JBBRZG010000039.1, read as the reverse complement.
TATTGGCCGTCGCGATCATCTGCGGCGCACCCGATTCGAGGGCCTTCACTTTGTTGGCGAGGAGTTGTTGAGAGAGCTCACTTTGCAATATCGAGTACGTCCCGGCCGAGCCGCAGCAGAGGTGGCCGTCGGGGACGTTGGTGAGTTCATAACCTGCGGCGATTAATATCTCTTCCACCACGCCTTTGATTTTCAGGCCGTGTTGCAGGCTACAGGGCGAGTGGAAGGCGAGCTTTTGCGATGCTTTATTTTTCGATGTGAACAGCTTGGTGAGCGCGTTCTTTTCTTGCTCGATGACCTGGCTGAGATCGCGATACAGCGCTGAAACGCGACTAGCCTTTTCCGCGTATTCGTTGTCGTTGCGCAGCAGGTAGCCATATTCAGCCACGGTGGTGCCGCAGCCAGATGCAGTCACGACAATGGCCTCCACTTTTTCGTCCCCCGTGGATTCAATGAAAGGCATCCACGCATCGATATTTCGTTTAATAAAAACGTGGGCTTCAATGGGATCGTTCAGATGATGCGGGATGGCGCCGCAGCATCCCGCGTTGGGTGCTGCGACCAGCGAGATACCGAGTTTGTCTAGCACGCGCGCGGTGGCGGTGTTAATGCTCGGCGCCATCGCCGGTTGCACGCAGCCTTGCAGCACCAGCATTCTGCGCGCATGGCGCGGCGCGGGCCACACGCCGGCATCACGTTTGGCGGGAATTTTTTTTGCGATTGCATTCGGCAGCAGTGGCTTCACCGCGCGGCCAATCGCCAGCCCCGCCGTGAATAAGCCGGTTTGCGGCAAGGTCTTTTTTAATACCGCGCGCTTCAGTTTATCAATCGCGGTGCGCTCCACTTTATGCTCCACAATCTCGCGACCGATATCGATCAAACGCCCATACTGCACGCCAGAAGGGCACGTGGTTTCACAGGCGCGGCAGGTCAGGCAACGATCCAGATGCAGCATGGTTTTTGCCGTGACGGGCGCGCCCTCAAGCATTTGCTTCATCAGGTAGATTCGCCCGCGCGGGCTATCCAGCTCATCGCCAAGCAAGTTGTACGTCGGGCAAGTCGCCAGACAGAAACCACAATGCACGCATTTCCGCAAAATGCTCTCCGCCTCGATCCCTTCTGGCGTGTCTTTGATGAAGTCGGCTAGGTTGGTTTGCATGGTTCAACTTATTTAATTTTTGAAACGGGAAATGACGAATTTCAAACTTACGAATTAACCGTCGCTAAAAATTATCCATGCGCCCGCGATTCAAAATATTCTCGGGATCGAACGCGGTTTTCAAGTTACGGTGAATCTTGGCAAGTACCGGTTGCAGCGGATGAAACACACCGGCGGATTTGTCACCTTTCCGGAACAATGTCACATGCCCGCCCGCCGCGCCCACTTTGGCTCTCAGGGCGCCTATATCGGTAACGCCACGCACCCAACGCAGCGCGCCGCCCCACTCAATCCAATCCGGCATGTTGAGATTTAGCGGTGGTGTGGTCGAGGGCACGGACAATCTCCACAATGGCTCGTCACTTGCAAAGAAACCGGCACGATGATCGCGCAACGCTGCCCAAAGATCACTCGCTATTTTATCGTCCACGAACTCACCGCCGAGCTTTTCCTTCGCCGCTTTAACGCCCGATTCTGAGCCCGACAATCGCAGCATCAACACGCCGTCACACCAGCTGGTGGCGGAAAGCGGCAAGGGCCGCCCGCCCCATTCATTGACGCGCTGAATCGCCGTCGCCTCGTCCATGTCGTAGCGCAAAGTAATCTCTCGTGCAGGCTTGGGCAAGACCTTAAACGAACAATCGAGCAACACCCCCAGCGTGCCCATCGCGCCGGTCATGAGCCGCGAGACATCGTAGCCGGCGACGTTTTTAATCACGCGTCCGCCGAAACTTAAATCTTCGCCTTTACCGTTGATGATGCGCGTGCCGAGAACAAAATCACGCGTCGCTCCCGTATAGGGACGGCGCGGCCCGGAAAGTCCTGTGGCCACCGTGCCGCCAATGGTCGCGCCCTCGCCAAAATGCGGTGGCTCGAACGGCAGCATTTGATTTTCCTGATCCATCACCCGCTCAATCTCGGCTAGGGTGGTGCCTGCTCTAACGGTGAGCACCAGCTCCTTCGGCTCGTACTCGATGATGCCGCTATAGGCGCGCATGTCCGCCGCGTCGCCCACGATTTTTCCACCGTAAAAAACTTTCGTATTTCCGCCATGAATAGCGAGCGGCGTTTTAGCGGCGGCGTGTTGCGAAATGCGTTCCGAGAGATCAGTGATGAAATTGTTCATTTCTAATTCTTAAAAACAAGACGGCAAGCTTTAGACATCACGACAGGCAGCAACTTCTCGGATCGTGAATTTGAAAGACCAGCATCGACGGGCACAAACAACCATAATCGCCGCAAACGCCGCTCCTGTACTAGTGTTTGCAATTTCCACAACGCAATAATTACCTTGCGCCTTCAGAAACGCGGAATATCAGCATGCGGTAACTGCCCGTTATGGACTCGCATGCGCCCATACTCCGCGCAGCGCGCCAGCGAAGGGATTGCCTTGCCGGGATTGAGCAACATCTGGCCATCAAAAGACCGCTTGACGGCAAAAAACGCTTCGCGCTCACCGTCTGAAAACTGGCTGCACATCTGGTTTATTTTCTCGATACCCACGCCATGCTCGCCGGTGATCGTGCCGCCGTACTCGATGCACATTTCTAGAATATCGCCGGCAAATTCTTCGGTCTTTTCAAGCTCGCCGGGATTGTTGGCATCGTACAAAATCAGCGGATGCAAATTGCCATCGCCGGCATGAAAGACATTCGCACAGCGGAGCCCATATTTAACCGACAGCTCTTCGGTGCGGCGCAACACCGCCGCCAACGCCCGGCGCGGAATCGAGCCGTCAATGCAATAGTAGTCGGGTGAAATACGACCCACCGCAGGGAACGCAGCTTTGCGACCGGACCAGAATTTAAGCCGCTCGGTTTCGTTGTTTGAGACGCGGCAAGCGGTGGCGCCCGCCGCTTTCATTACCGCTTCCATTTTGGCGATTTCTTCTTCCACTTCTTCGGGCGTACCATCGGATTCGCACAACAATATTGCCGCGGCATTTAAATCGTAATCCGCGTGAACAAAACCTTCGACCGCCTCGGTGGCGAGCTTGTCCATCATCTCCAGCCCGGCGGGAATGATGCCCGCGCCGATCACGCGGGCAACCGCCTCGCCGGCCTTCTCGACATCATCAAAACTCGCCATCACCACGCGTGCCAATTGCGGCTTCGGTGTGAGCTTGACGGTGACCTCAGTCGTGATGCCGAGCATGCCTTCGGAGCCGGTCATCAGCGCCAGCAAATCATAGCCGGGCGCATCCAGCGCATCCGAACCGATGATCGCTTTTTCACCCGCCATCGTGACGACTTCGATTTTGAGAATATTGTGTACCGTCAAACCGTATTTCAGGCAATGCACACCGCCAGAATTCTCCGCGACGTTACCACCGATGGAGCAGGCAATCTGCGACGAAGGATCGGGCGCGTAATACAAATTTAGTGGCGCGACCGTTTCTGAAATTTTTAGATTGCGCACGCCAGGCTCAACGCGCGCGGTGCGCGCCAGCGCATCCACATTCACGATCCGATTGAATTTCGCCATCGACATCAAAATGCCATCACCCAGCGGCGTCGCGCCGCCCGACAAACCGGTGCCCGAGCCGCGAGCCACGACTTTCACACCGCCGTCGTGCGCCACCCGCAAAATGGCTTGCACCTGCTCGACTGTCGATGGCAACACCGCCAACATCGGCAATTCACGATATGCGGATAGCCCGTCACATTCGTAGGGAAGCAAATCCTCTTTCTCGGTCAGCAATGCTTGCGGCGGCAAAATCGCTCGGAGCTTGATAATCAATGCGCCACGGGACATCGGGGGCGGCGCGGACAACCGCGAAAAGGTGTCTAGAACTGCTGCCATAGCTTTTTATCCGTTCTCAACAAATTAAACCAAACACTGTCGATCCGTCATACTTCATCGCACTTATTCATGATAGCCAACTATGACAAAGCCTGCTCGTGAACAAACAAAAGGAATTCGTACCGCGGATGCACTAATCGCCACCGCCAGCAGCCGGTAATTTCACAGAATTAAGGAAATAAATATGACAGGATACGAACCATTTTTGCTATGGACGCTGGCCGGAATATTGGTACTGGTCGGACTTGCGGGCACGATTTTGCCGATGCTGCCCGGCGTGCCGTTTGTGTTTGGCGGTTTGTTGGTGGTCGCGTGGATCGATAATTTTCAGCGCATCGGCTGGCCCACGCTGACGATTCTCGCGCTGCTCACGATCATGGCGATGGCGGTTGATTTCATTGCCACTATGATGGGTGCAAAACGCGCGGGGGCCTCCAAACTGGCGCTGCTGGGGGCGGCGATCGGCAGCATCGTCGGAATATTTTTTGGACTGATCGGGATTTTTATTTTCCCGTTTATTGGCGCGGTCATTGGCGAATATCTTGAGCACCAGAAATTAGGTCAGGCGGGCAAAGTGGGCGTCGCCACCTGGCTTGGATTGCTGTTCGGCGCACTCGCCAAACTGGCATTGGCGCTGACCATGATCGGCGTTTTTGTAATTGCTTATTTTTTGTAATTGCGTAGCTATGGAAGTAAGCAGGGTTGAAAATCACCGCGCGGGCCTAGCGGATGACCTGCACCACATTCGCAATCGCGAGCAAGACTAATGACGTGAGCGTTCCGACCATGCCTACGGCGCGTCCCGTCGAAGTGCCCGAGGATTGATAAAGACCACTCGCATGCGCAAGACGCGACAAAATAAAAACCAACCCAAAAATATGTAGTGCCAACGCGGGCGCATGATTGATTTCGTAAACGGCAAGCAACACCATAAAAAGCGGAATGAATTCTGCCGCATTGCCATGCGCACGCACCGCCTGCAGCAAAGAAGCCTGGCCGCCATCACCCAAACCGACCCTGAGACCCCGCCGCAACTTAATCACCGGAACCGTCAAGATAACGAGAAATAACGCTAACAGTGCGCCATAAATTGCGGTAATCGGTACAAGCATGGGAACGAGCGTTTGCGTCGACATCTGACTCTCCTGTTCAATTTTGAGCCGTAGTTACGGCAAATTTATTTTCTAAAATTAAATATGAAAATTATTTTAATCCTGCTTTTAATTTTCAATAGCGGTATGGCGCTGGCTTCTACAGGCATGCCGACATCGACGACTTGGCCGCAAAAACCGATCCGAATTGTGGTGGCCGCGCCACCCGGAAGTTCGGTCGATATTGTGTCACGCCTGATCGCCGACAAATTAAAAGACCGGCTGCGGCAGGCCATTATTGTCGACAACAAACCTGCCGCGGGCGGCACCGTGGCCGCAACAGAAGTTGCCAAAGCGAGCGCGGATGGCTACACGCTTTACATGGGCTTTAACGGCCCGCTAGCCAACGCACCGGCGCTTTACAAAAATTTGCCGTACGACCCGCGCCGTGATTTTTCACCGATCATTTTGACCGCACGCCAGCCTAATGTTTTAGTTGTCAACGCGAGTGTGCCCGCGAACAATCTCAAACAATTTTTATCACTCGTCAAATCACAGCTTGGCAAGCTCAATTACGCCAGCGTGGGTAATGGCTCGGTGTCGCATTTATCGATGGAACTGCTGAAGCGCGAGGCGGCGATAGATATCACGCATGTGCCGTTCAACGGCGGGCCACCGGCAGTGCAGGCGGTGTTGAGTGGCGACGCCGCCAACGGTATTCAAGCCATTTTCACCGCGCCTGCCAACGTGCTGGGCCAGATCAAAGCGGGCACCTTGAAAACGATCGCGGTCACTAGCGCAACGCGTTTTGCCCAGCTGCCGGATGTACTCACCGTGGCCGAGTCCGGTGTTGCATCCCTCGCCGGTTTTGAAGCGATTTCATGGAACGCGCTGGTAGCGCCACGTGGTACTCCACCGGCCATTGTGGCGCGGCTAAATGCCGAGATTAACGCAATTTTTTTAGACGCAGACGTGAGAAAAACCTTTGCCAATGCCGGCATTGAGGTCGGTGGTGGCACGGCAGAATGGTTGCGTGACTGGATGGCTTCGGAAGCGGTGAAATGGGGCGCGATTATTCGGCTAACGGGGGCGAGTGTGGATTAGATATGGTGGACCGCGCCACTAACACAGGCGCGGCGTTTTGAACAGTTGTGGTTGAAGACACCCGCGGATATTGGCGATTGTATTTAAGGCGCACTCAATGCAGCGATTTTTATCTCAATATTCGATCCGCGTTTTGCTCGTTGAGCAGGTGGCAGTCTGTCCCACGGCAGCATATCCACGGGCGAAAAACGCTCGCCCAATCCTGCTTGGGATGACAGCGAAAGATTCACCTCAAATCGTTGTCACCCCAACCAGCAAACTAGAACAAGCCGACAATCTTGCCCGCGTCATCCACATCAATCGAATTCGCACTCGGCACTTTGGGAAGTCCCGGCATGGTCATCACATCACCGCACACCATGACGACAAATTCAGCACCCGCCGCCAACCTCACCTCACGGATAGTGAGCACATGGCCGGAGGGTGCGCCACGCGATTGCGGGTCGGTCGAAAATGAGTATTGGGTTTTCGCCACGCAAACCGGGTAATGACCGTAGCCATCCTCTTGCAGCTTTTTGATTTGCCCGCGAATTTTGGAATCGGCCGCAATATCGGACGCACCATAAATTTTAGTGGCGATGGTTTTCATTTTGTCCCACAGCGGCATCGAATCTTCGTAGACAAATTTGAAATGGTTCGGCTGCTCGCACAAATCGACCACCACCCTGGCGACTTCAGCCGCACCTTTGCCGCCGTCGGCCCAATGTTTGGCGATCACTACTTTGCAGCCCAGTTTTGACAACCGCTCAGTGAGGAAATTAACTTCGGCCTCGGTGTCATGGGTGCGGTGATTCACGCTCACCACACACGGCAGTCCGTAGTTTTGCATGACGTTATGGACGTGACGTTCAAGATTGACAATGCCCTTTTCGAGTGCGGCCAGGTTCTCGTTGGAGACCTCTTTTACATCCATGCCGCCGTGAAACTTCAGGGCGCGGATGGTCGCCACCAGCACCACCGCATCAGGGCGCAAGCCCGATTTGCGGCACTTGATATCGATGAATTTTTCAGCACCCAAATCGGCACCGAAACCGGCCTCGGTCACCACATAATCGCCCAGCTTCAGCGCGGTCTGGGTGGCGGTCACGGAGTTGCAGCCGTGGGCAATATTGGCAAACGGGCCGCCGTGAATAAAGGCGGGATTATTCTCCAGCGTCTGCACCAGATTCGGCATCATGGCGTCTTTTAACAGCGCGGTCATGGCCCCGTGAGCGTGCAAATCTTTTGCCAGAATCGGTTTCAGATCGCGGGTGTAACCCACCACAATTTTACTGATGCGTTCTTTCAAATCTTTGATCGACGTGGCAAGACAAAAAATCGCCATGATTTCAGAAGCGACCACGATATCAAAGCCATCCTCACGCGGGAAACCGTTTCCCGGCCCACCGAGCGCAACCGTGATTTGACGTAGCGCGCGATCATTCATGTCGACCACACGTTTCCAGGCAATGCGACGCACATCGAAAGCCAATTCATTGCCATGATGAATATGGTTGTCAATCAGCGCCGATAGTAAATTGTGAGCGAGCGCAATGGCTGAAAAATCACCGGTGAAATGTAGATTGATTTCTTCCATCGGCACCACCTGCGCATAGCCCCCGCCTGCCGCACCGCCTTTCATGCCGAACACCGGGCCGAGTGAGGGCTCACGCAGGCAAATAATTGCTTTTTTGCCGATGTGATTCAAAGCGTCGCCCAGACCCACCGTGGTGGTGGTTTTGCCTTCACCGGCGGGTGTGGGCGAGATTGCCGTGACCAAAATGAGTTTGCCGTTTTTCTTATTTTTCAGGCTGTCGATGTAGCCCAGCGACACTTTCGCCTTATAGCGGCCGTAGGGCTCCAGCGCTTCGTCCGGAATGCCCAGTTTGGCGGCAACATCCGCAATCTTGACCATTTTTGCCTGTTGGGCAATTTCGATATCACTCAGCACAATATTTCTCCTCGTTATTTTTCGATTGCCGTCGCTGCCGCTTGGGCCCTATCGTACAAACCGGTCGCAATTCATTTCCATTCAGCCCGCTCCCTGACCATCCACAATGCGGCGCGTAGCGCAGGGCCATGCCATTTAAACTTGCCACGGCAAAGTATGAATCCGCGCGCATCGTTACAACCATGATGAGCATCAACTAGAATGGCTGGAATGCTGCATTTTAAATGCCACCCACATAAATGACCCCACGCCGTCACCATGCAAAACACCACGGAGACGCAATATGCACCCACATGAACAGCTGATTCGCGAATTTTATACGGCATTCGCGCATAAAGACGCTACCGTAATGGCGGGCTGCTACCACCCTGACATTGCGTTTAGTGATCCTGCGTTTCCCATGCTGCGCGGAGCTGAGGCGACCGCGATGTGGGCGATGCTTACCTCGCGCGCAAAGGGAAATTTCGAGATTATTTTAGTCGACGCATCGGCCAATGCCGATGGCGGCCAGGCAAGTTGGGACGCAAAATATACGTTTTCGCAGACCGGCAATTTAGTCCATAACAAAATTAGCGCGGTGTTCGCATTTCGCGATGGCAAGATCATTCGCCACGTCGACCGCTTTTCATTTTGGCGTTGGTCGTCGCAGGCACTTGGGCTGACTGGCAAATTATTCGGTTGGTCATGGCCGCTCAAAGCGCTGGTGAGGCGCAAAGCCAAGGCCTCGCTCGACGGCTTTATGGATAAAGGGGATTATCCAAAACCATAGGCGGTCGGAATCAACTTTCCAGATGCTTGATTTAAAAGTGTCTCTTAAACACGTGGCGATTAAAAATCACGCCCGATCGTCAGCGGCGACCATCATCGGATGACGCGACAGATGCTGGCACCACATCAGGCGCAACTCACGCTGTGCCTCATGATTGGCGCGCTTAAAGGCAGCGCGCAATTCAGCGGCCATGGCGGCTTCTGCGTTAGCACTCTCCATTCGATTCAGCGCGCAGTAACAGACCGCCAGTTGTTCATGCGCAGCCTGATGTAGCGAGCGCAGGTCAGCGTGACGAGCCCGTTCCGCCGCAGCCAGAAGATGCGTTTCGGCCGCCAGATAATCGCCTTCGCCCAGCGCGATTTTGCCGAGCCACAGCTCACCGTCAACTATCAAGCGGGCATGTTTTAACTCGCGCCCCATTTCCAACGATTGCGCAATAAGCAAACCGGCCGTCGCAAAATCGTTCAGGAAAAAGTAGTACTGACCGATGGACGCGGTTTTATCCGACGCCTCAAATTTATTGTTGTCGTTCAACGCAGCCTGCAGCCCCTCGCGGGTACGCTCAATCGCTGAAGCCCACAAGGTTTGGGCCGTTGCCAGATCGCCGGCATTGGCGGCCACTTCCGCGCGTCGATGAAACAACACGCCGATGTTGGCGGTAACTTTGGGCATGTGCAGCCACTCTTTAACCTCGAGCAGACACTGGCGCGACGCAATAAATTCGCGCTCGGCCTCATCAAAGCGCTGGCAATCCGTAAAAGTCAGCGCAAGGACATTGCGCGTCCGTGCTTCGAGCGATTTATCCTGGACGCGCGCGGCAATTTTGAGGCAGCCGAGCAGTGCCGCCTCGGCCAGATCGTGCGCCCGCAAGTCACGACAGGATGCGGCAAGTGTGACCAGCTGGTGACCCATGCGCCCGTATTCCTTGAGCGTCGCAAACGCCTGATAAGCATCAAAGCCGCTCGCGATCGACATCATGTGATCCATGCGAACGTGATGACACATGGCAGCGGCGGAAAGTGCCTCCGCACGCTCAAAAACGAGGTTGTGCAGCTGTGCGAGCGCGAGCGCTTCTTTAACCGCTACCAGCCCCTCGCGCGGCAGCCCGGCGTGCGCGTACTCCATCCCCAATCGCGCCAAAGTATTTGCGCGCTTTTGGGGCTGCTGATAGATGGGCTGGGTGGCGAGCATATCGATTAGGTTGGCGATGCGCGCGTGCTGGCTCAACGGCGCCTCGCGAGTATCGCGCGCGGGCTGGAACACAGCTCAGCCAACGGCAACGATGCAAACCGCGGGTCACGGATGACTTCAGTCCTGCCAGCGGATGCGCTGACCAGTGAGGGATGGGTGCGGCAATGAATGTTGGCCAAAAGCATGATGAAAAAGTGCCATCGAAATATTAGTTAACCGATAATATCGCCGCGCTAATGGGGTCACAGTGAGCCAGTTCACAGGGGAAAACCGCTCATCGGACGTTTTATACCGTTCAAATAGGCATGTAACAAATGTTTACAGCGCCGCGTTGTGCATGGCCGTACTGCTGCCTGAAGCCCGCAAAAACAAGGCTGTAAAGGCCTCATCGATAAGCAAGGCTGATAAAAAACGGTCAGGCTTTCGAAACCGTGAGGCCCGTTTTGCTCTTGCGCAGCATGATGATGTTGCCGATGATCGACAAAATTACCCCGGCGGTGGTGAGGAAACCCCACGCAAATTTTTCGAAGAAATAGGAGACGGTGAGCGCCACCACCGGCACCATCACGCCGACATAGGCGGTACGTGCGGCACCAATCCGCCCCATCAGGGTGAGATAGCAGCCAAACGTCACAATCGATCCCAGCAGCGCCAGATAAATAAGCGACCCGATATAGGCGGGCGTGGCATCGAAACTAATTGACCGCCCCATGGCCAGGCCGAACAACAAGGCCAGTGCACCACCGTAAAACATGCCCCACGCCATGCTAGTCCAAGTCGGATAGGCGAGTTTTTGAGTGCGGGTCGCCATCATGCTGCCGGCGCACGACGCCACCACCGACAGGACGGTGAGCAACGCGCCCAGCTCGGCATTGCGGCTGACTGAAAGCTTGCCGAATTCCGGCCAGAACACGCAGACAATGCCGGCGATGCCGAACGCGGCTGCCACTGCGATGCGCAGCGTCATTTTTGTGCCAAAAAATAGCCGCGCCGCCACCATATTAATCATCGGCATGCCCGAATAGGCGACCGCAACCATGCCCGACACAATAAATGTCTCGGCGTAATAAACCAGGATATAGCTGACGCAAAACATGGCGGCGCCAAATAGCGCGAGGTCAAGATGCTGGCGCGGGCTGAATTTCAGAGACAGTTTTCGCCAGCGACAAAACGCAAACATGACGGCCGCCGCCAAGAGAAAACGATAAGCCACTGACATCTCGGGCGCAACGCTACCCAGCTGGAATGTAATCGCGATCCATGTGGAGCCCCAAATGAGCACGCATACGGCGAACAGTTGCAAATTTGAGGTGGGCACGAGACGAGGGCTGCTGAGGTTGAAGAGCTTGGTTAAACAAAAAAGAAAAATGCAGAAATGCAAAAATTAAAAAAATGCAAAAAGAGCGAAGCGGAGCGTCGCCTTCGCGCTCAGACGAAGGCGACATTCCCGGCTATAGCGAAGGCGACGTTTCCAACCGCTGCGAAGGTGACAAACCTGACTTCAGAAATGAATCTAACGTTTCAGTTATTTGGTAATACCGACCTGCGACAACACAAACGAGTAGGTGTACGCGATATCCTTTAAATAGTCGTAGCGACCCGATGCGCCGCCGTGTCCGCCATCCATGTTGGTTTTAAGCAGCAAGGGGTTGTTATCAGTTTTAAGGGTGCGCAATTTGGCGACGTATTTTGCGGGCTCCCAATACATCACCTGGCTGTCATTGAGCGAAGTTTCAACAAGAATCGCGGGATAAGCTTTCTTTTCAAGGTTGTCGTAGGGCGAGTAAGTGCGCATGTATTTGTAAGCCGACTCTTGCGTCGGATTACCCCACTCCAGATATTCGCCCACGGTGAGCGGCAGCGATGCATCCAGCATCGTATTCATTACGTCCACAAACGGAACCTGCGACACCACCGCTTTGAACAGATCAGGCCGCATATTCGTCGTTGCACCCATCAGCAGGCCACCGGCGCTACCACCTTGGATCACCAGTTGACTGGGCGAGGTGTACTTCTTATCGACCAGATATTCGGCAGCATTGATGAAGTCGGTAAAGGTATTTTTCTTCTTCATCATTTTGCCGTTGTCATGCCATAACTCGCCCATCTCGCCGCCGCCGCGAATATGCGCAATCGCAAAAATCATCCCGCGATCCAGCAATGCCAGGCGGCTGGAACGAAATGCCAACGGCATTGAAATTCCGTACGAACCATACCCATACAGCAGCGTGGGCTGGGGACCGTTTTTCTTTAGCGCACGCTTGTAAACCAGCGACACCGGTACCATCGTGCCATCGTTGGCTTTGACCATGACGCGCTCTGATTGATAATCTTTCGGGTCGTATCCACCCAATACCGGCTGCTGCTTTTTGAGTGTGCGTTCGCGGGTCTCGACGTTGTAATCAAATACCGAGCTAGGTGTCACCAGCGAGCCATAATCAAAGCGAAATAGCTTAGTGTCGTACTCTGCATTTTGCCCGGCCGATGCCTCATACGCGGCCTCGGGGAAAGTAATATCATGCGGCGTCGCCATCTTGATGTCGAACACTCGCAGCTTTGGCAGGCCGTTGGCTTTTTCGATGGCAACAAAGAAATCCTTAAACATATCGATGCCATCGAGTTTGACGTTGGCGCGATGCGGAATAATTTCTTTCCACTGCTTGATATTGGACGCACCTTCAGCCGTCTTCACCAACCGATAATTACGACCGCGGTCGTTGGTGACGATGTAAAAATCGTTGCCGTGATGATCAAGATAATATTTGATGTTCTCTTTTCGCTTCATGTAGACCGCAAATTTCCCGGTCGGCAAATTGGCGTCAAGCAGATGCTGTTCGTTGGTTTCTGAGCTTTCGGTGGTGAGGATGATGTAGCCTTTGCTGCGCGTAATATCCACGTTGATGCGATACAACTCATCTTTTTCTTCAAAAATAAGTTCGCTATTTTTGTCGCCTAGTTTGTGGCGAAACAATTTATCGCTGCGCTTGGTGGTAGCATCTTCAGTGACATAAAAAACGGTGGCGTTATCGTTCGCCCAGGCAACAGAGGTGACGCGCTCGGCCTCATCTGGCAAGGTGGTGCCGGTTTCAAGATTCTTGAAATGGAGCGTGTACTGACGATAGCCGGTGATATCGGTCGCGTAAGCGAGCAACTTTCCATCGCGACTGACGGCCATATTGCTGATGGCGAAAAACGGTTTTCCTTTCGCCAGCTCGTTAGCGTCCAGATAAATCTCTTCCTTGGCATCCAGGCTGCCTTTTTTGCGTGCATAAATTGAATATTGTTTACCGGTCTCGGTACGCGAATAATAAAAATACTGGCCGCGTTTGTAGGGCACATTTTCATCCGTCTCTTTCACGCGTGAAAGCATGTCTTTGTAGAGCGTTTCCTGAAAATCTTTCAGACCACCCAGCACGGACTGGGTGTAGACGTTTTCCGCTTTTAAGTAATCGATGACTTCCGGGTTGGTTTTTTCGCGCAGCCAAAAATAATCATCCACTCGTTTGTCGCCAAAATTCTCCATTGTTTTGGGGATTTTTTTGGCTATCGGTGGCGTGGCGGGACTCACAACAGGATTAACGGATGCAGTGGGAGCGATCATGGACGTGGGCTTGTCGGCAGAAGGGGATTGTGCGTAGGCTGGAACAGCAAAAGGCGCAAGCAAGAACGGAGTAAAAAAGACGGCAAGAATCAAGGTTGAACGAATTTTCATAGCACTCTCAATATTCAACGAAGCCGAGATTATAGACCGACGCATTTGAGCTGTGGGCTCGGTCTGCGGGCAAATGTGGTTACGACTTGATACAACTGTGAGCAGAATGGTGCGCTGTTGATGTAAACGCAGCACCTGTGGCGGCGTTATTCGGCCAAGGCAGCGGAAACAACGTCAAGAAACTAAAGTTCCAGCCGCCTGTAACTGCTTTCTCACCCGCTACTTCCTCATATAAACAAAGGATTTCACATGAAAACAAAACTCATTATTGCCGCCACACTCACCAGCCTCTTGACCGCAACCGCGTTTGCACAAACTCCTGCTGCACCCGGCACCAACACCCCCAGAATTGACAAACGCGAAGCCAATCAAGCTGCCCGCATCGAGCAGGGCGTGGCATCAGGTGCATTAACCGGTAAAGAAGCCGCGCGCCTTGAAAACGGTCAAGCCCGTGTTGCCACCGCTGAAGCCAACGCAAAAGCTGACGGCACGGTGACCAAGCAAGAACGCAAAAAATTAACGCACATGGAAAACAAGCAAAGCCGCCACATCAAGCATCAAAAACACGACAAACAGACCGCTCCAGCGCCGGCGGCTAAGTAAGGTACCAAGTAAGCGTCAACAATTCTTCATCCCTCCTCCCTTGATGCCTGACTCTTCGTAACGGGGAGTCAGGTTTTTTTATTGTTAAAATTCGGGATCGAATTTCTAGGACGAAGAAAATGTTTGAAGCAAAAATCGTTGCGTCCGCAACAAGAACGGATTTTTATGCGGACCTTAACAAACAGCTTGGCGGACTGCTGGCGGGAGAGCGCGATTTGATGGCGAATGCAGCGAACTTTTCATCGCTCGTTTATCTGATGCTCGACAATTTAAATTGGGCGGGCTTCTATTTTGTACGCGGCGGTGATTTAGTATTGGGCCCATTTCAGGGTAAGCCCGCGTGTGTGCGGATTCCCGTGCAGCCCAGCCCGCGCGGTGTGTGCGGCAATGCGGCGTTTCATCGCAAAACGTTTGTGGTGCCGAATGTGCATGAATTCCCCGGCCATATTGCCTGCGATTCCGCGTCAAATTCTGAAATTGTTATCCCGCTGATCATCAATGAGATCGTGGTCGGCGTTCTAGATATTGACAGCCCCAACCTCGCGCGGTTTGATGATGAAGATCGTGTGGGATTAGAAGCAATGGCGGCAAATTTCATCGCCAACACTGATTTTTCGCCTGTTAGTTTTCCACAGCCCTAGACCGTCACTCGGCGGGCTTCGGTGGGCATTTTTGCTCCAAAAACCCCGCCAGTCCTAGGCTTTCAAAATTAAACTGTATGCAGATACAGTGTTAGAATCATCGAAACTTCATCAGCGTAAACTGAGTTCATGTCGGTCAACTCGCTCCTCGTCGATTTCAATTCCTACTTCGCATCTTGTGAGCAGCAGGCGCGCCCGGAGTTGCGCGGCAAGCCGGTGGGCGTGGTGCCGATGTTGGCGGATTCGACCTGCCTGATCGCCGCAAGCTACGAAGCCAAAGCGTTTGGCGTGAAAACCCTGACCAACGTGGGCGAGGCCAAAAAAGCGATTCCCGATATCCAGCTGGTGGTCGCACGCCACGAGCTGTATATCGACTTTCATCACAAAGCCGTCGCTGCGGTGGACGAAATCGCACCAGTGCGAAAAGTTTTGTCGATTGATGAAATGGTGTGCGATTTACCGGCGGGTTATAAAACGGTAGAGCGTGCGCGCGAGCTGGCGGGCGACATCAAGAAAAATCTTGCTGAAAAAGTCGGCGAATATTTGAAGGTCTCAATTGGTCTTGCCCCCAATACCTTTTTAGCCAAGCTGGCCTCGAACATGCAGAAGCCGGACGGGCTGGTGGTGCTGGAGGAGCACGATGTGCCTGAAAAGATTTTGCATTTACCGTTGCGCGCCCTAAACGGTATTGGTCGCAATATGGAAGCGAGACTAAACGAGCATCGCATCATGACGATAGCGGATTTGTATCGACAAACCTCGACGCAACTGCGCACCGTCTGGGGCGGCGTGGGCGGCGAACGGTTTTACGCAAAACTGCGCGGACAGGAGGTTGAAGAAATCCAGAACGACATGGGCTCAATCGGCCATTCGCATGTGCTGGCCCCCGAACTGCGCAATACCGCCGATGCCTCTGCGGTGCTGCATCGCCTCACCCAAAAAGCCGCGATGCGATTGCGCAAGGCGCAACACTATGCGGCGCGGATGCAGGTAAAAGTTAAATTTATCAATGCGCCATCCTGGGAGCGCGAGACGCGGCTGCTGGATACGCAGGACACACTGGATTTGTTGCACGCGCTGGAATCGATGTGGGCGGGCTATAAACCGAAGCGCAACGCCACACCGCTGCAAGTTGGCTTAACGTTGCTTGATCTCACGCCCGAAGACCGACAATCGCAGCGATTATTTGTCGCTGACGATGAACGTAAAAAATTAAACGCAACCCTAGATACGTTAAACACAAAGTATGGAAAACACGCCGCGTATTTTGGGGGCGCGCATCGCGCCATTGACCACGGCAAAATAGCGATTGCGTTTAACCATATTCCTGATGTAAACACCGAGAAATAGGCGGGAAAATAACAATGTCGCTCAACAAT
Source organism: Burkholderiales bacterium (assembly GCA_038236905.1). Taxonomy (GTDB): domain Bacteria; phylum Pseudomonadota; class Gammaproteobacteria; order Burkholderiales; family Usitatibacteraceae; genus UKL13-2. The sequence continues at coordinate 5,428 of JBBRZG010000039.1, read as the reverse complement.
AACGTCACTGTCATCACCGGCGCATCCACCGGCATCGGCGAAGAGCTTGCCTATCAGCTGGCCGATGAAGGCGCGCTGCTGGTATTAACAGCGCGACGCATCAGCGAGCTTGACCGGGTCGCGGAAAACGCTAAAAAGCGCGGTGCGAAAGTGATTGTCGTGGGCGCCGATGTGGCGATTGAATCAGACTGCAAAAAAATTATTGATGCTGCGATAGCCGAATTCGGTCGCATCGATACGCTGGTCAATAATGCCGGCATGACGATGTGGGCGAAGTTTGAAGACATTCAGGACATGTCGATCATGGAACGCATCATGCAGGTCAATTACATGGGGGCCGTGTATTGCACGCATTACGCGCTGCCCCATTTAAAAACCACGCGCGGTCGCATTATTGGCATCGCCAGCCTGACCGGGCTCGTCGGCGTGCCCACGCGCACCGGCTACGCGGCAAGCAAGCATGCGATGCGCGGATTCTTTGACTCGCTGCGCATTGAGCTGGAGGAGTCCGGCGTTACGGTGACGATGGTATACCCCGGATTTGTCGCGACCGGGATTCGCGAGAACGCAACAGGCGCAGACGGCAAACCAGCGTTGATTGATCCGGTGGATCAAGCGGGTGTGATGAGCGTGGCGGAATGTACGGCATTGATTGTGAACGCGATTAAACATCGCAAACGCGAAGAAATCATGACGCTGAAAGGCAAGCTGGGGCAATGGCTTAAATTGATTGCGCCGGGCGTGATTGATGGCATTGCGAAAAAAGCCGTTGCGGGGAATCAGAAATTTGTGGAGCGAAAGTAGCTTGTCATTTTTTAGAACACTAGCACTGACGATCCTTTACAAGCATTTTTGCTCCAAGTTGCCCGCCACAAATAGACCTTTACTTTTTAAATCGCTATAAACATGACGCTCACCACTTGGCTTACTTATTTAATCGCGGTCACACTCATCTGCGTCTCACCCGGCCCCGGCGCGTTATCTTCCATGTCCGCCAGCATGAAATACGGCTTCGCCGTCGGCATGTGGAATTTGGTCGGCTTGCAGCTCGCGATCATCGTCAACGTGTTGCTGATTTGGCTCGGCCTGGGTGCGCTGCTGATGACATCGACCACCGCATTTGAAATCATGAAATATGCAGGCGCGTTATATCTCATCTACCTCGGCATTCAAAAATTTCGCGAAGCACCCGTGCTGTTTGAAGAAATCGCCGCGAAAACAAAATTTGAAGACACGTCGCGATGGGGATTGGTGAAACAAGGGTTATTCGTCAATCTCACCAATCCAAAAGGCATCGTGTTTTTAGTCGCAGTGCTGCCGCAGTTTATCGACGCAACGATGCCGACCAACGTTCAATACGCGATCATGGGCTTGACCATGGTGGTGATCGATGTGCTGGTGATGATGTGCTATGCCGGCCTCGCGGCGAAGGTGTTGCGGCTACTAAAAGATCCATCGCATATTCGCTTGACGAATCGCGGATTGGGATCGTTATTTATTGCGGCGGGTGGGGCTTTAGCAGTATTTAAACGGGCCTAAAGAACATACCGGTTCGAACAGAATGCGATTGCGGGAACGTCAATGAAAACGACGCTCACTCAAATTAAGCGCTTAAAAAACTGTCTGAACGTAGGCAGGGCATGAAAGCGACGCCAGACAACCATCTACCGATGCTTTCCACCAAACACCGTCAAGAATATAAACAATAAAATCAAAAGCCCCATCACCAAAAAGAATATCTTCCAGCCCGATTTTGGTGATTCGCCCTGCACTTCGCCGGTCTGGCCGTTGACCATAAAGCGATAGGTTTTGCCTTTGAAAATATAGGCCGACATCCATACCGGCAGCAGGATGTGTTTGAACGTGAGGTGGGTGTAATCGGTGTTGAGGCCGGTGATGCGTTGACGGTCGCCGCCGATATCTTGCTCGACCAATGAATGGACTTTGGCGTCGATAATTTGACGGCCTTGGGCGAAGCCTTCTTTCAAACTCACCTGATAGGCTTCGGCCTGAAACCCGGTAATGTATTCCTCCTGATAGGGCACCAGTTCTTTGGTGTTCCAAGTGCGCATTTCGTTTGAGAATGCACCCATGAGTGTTGAGCCGACCGCGGAACCCAAGCCGCCCGAAACTTGCGAAAACACTTGGCGAGCCTGCGCGGCTTGCTGCATTTTTGCCGCCAGCGGTGTCCCCGCTTTTGCACTGGTCACGCTATAGGTCGAACTTGCCGGCACCAATACGTCATCATGAAAAAACGAAACCGTTCCGGAAACATTCGTCCAGCGCGTCTGGGTGCGCGTTTCGGTAACGCGCTCGCCGTTTGAGTTAGTCGTCTGATAGCTCTCGGAATAATCGTCGCCACGTGCGCCGCTGTAGCGCGAATAAGTGTTGGCGTCAAACGTCCAATAGGGGATATACATGCCTTTGATGCCGCCATCGCTTTGCGCAAATTGTTTGAGCGCAGATGGTGCCAACCACATGCCTTTAATCCACGCGCGCCATTTATCCTGAGCTTGCAGCTTGGTGACTTTGAACGGTACCAGCGACTTTGGTTTGATCAATCGCTGTGCATAGCTTTTGGACGTAATCGGCGTGCCGCAAAAAGTGCACGCAGTCGCGAACAGGTTGGCCGGCAAGGTTTGTTCGGCGTTGCAATTGCTGCATTTAACTTGTTCCTGCGCATGCGTTTCATGTTCCGACACCAGTTTGTCCAACCACGATTCCAGATCCAATTCCTCGACGGAATCATCGGTATCCGAAATCGCATTCACCGCGCCGCAGTAGGTACACGCGAGCGATTTGGTGCCAGGCGCGAACGAAAATTTGGCGCCGCAAAAAGCGCACGGAAACGCACGCACTTTGGCGGTCATTTGGTCCAAAGTGGTTTGGGATGCGTTAGGATTTTCCATGTGCCGGCCTGCTCTAGGCTTACAATTTAAAGTGGGGCATCTGAAGTTCGCCTATTCACGGCCATCACCAGATATGACGCCTCAAGAGCCGCGTCCAGCTTGGCTCTCGGGCGATACACATTTAAAAACTAAGCCGGGGGTAACGGCGGCGGAACGCCCGCAAACAGGGCGCCCAGCTCTGGAACATCCCCAGCCTTTGCCCATTGCGCCATGCCCGCCTTCCAAACCAGCGACTCGCGTTTGAGTACGCCCGAGCCAGCTTGCCCTTGCAGCGTGCCCATATCGAACGGTCCTGTCTGCGCGCCGTTTACAGCGACATGGAAAGCTGCTTGCACCGGCAACGGCGGCGGCGCGCTACTAGCAGACCCGCCAGCGTTGGTCGCATTCATTGCGCCGCTCATCTGTCCCACCATATTGCCACCCATTGCAAAGCCTGCGCCCAGGCCCATACCCGCGCCCGCAGCACTATTCGGTGTGGTGGCGGCATCGTGAATCGAGCTGGCAGTTTCGTATTGCGTGTAGGCCTGCAAATTCCCCACTGCCGCAATTGCACCACGCTTATCAATGGCTTTTTCGACCTCTTCCGGCAGGCCGATATCTTGCACCTGCACTTCAACCAACTCGAGACCCATAGCGGCGAAATCCGGCTGGATGCGATCGCGCAACATTTGACCGAGCACGCTGACTTTGGCTTCCATATCGATAATGCTCAAGCCCAGCTCGGGCATTACTTCCTTAATGCGCAAGCCGATTTTGCCGCGCAGATTTTCCTGAATCGAATCGGTGGTGAAACGGCCTTCAGTGCCGGAAATATCCTTGATGAAAATGCCGGGGTCACTGATGCGGATGGCGTAAATACCAAACGCAGTCGCACGGACAATGCCGAACTCGCTGTCGCGCATCGTGGCGGGACCGGGCGTGCCCCATTTCAAGTCGGTAAATTTACGTGTGTTGACGAAGTAAACTTCGGCTTTGAACGGAGATTCAAAACCATATTTCCAGCCTTTGAGCGTGGACAGCACCGGCATATTTTGGGTGGTAAGGGTGTGCATACCGGGCTTGAACACGTCGGCTAGTTGGCCCTCGTTGATAAAGACCGCCATCTGTCCCTCACGCACGGTCAGCTTGGCACCATATTTGATCTCGTTGTTCATCCGCTCAAATCGGTACACGAGGGTATTGCTCGAATCATCCAGCCATTGGATGATGTCAATTAATTCACCAGTCAGCTTTTTCCAAAGATCAACCATGTAGGGCTCTCCTTCAGCGAGTCTCAACTACGTTAAGAAACAAAAATACAACTTGCGCTATGCTATTTCATCACTACATTTCATCACCACATCAAGCGCCGGTGAAAAATGTATTCCCAGATTTGGGTATACGTTATCACGGAAAACCGGTTCTCATTGTGACTGACCGCACACAGGCAACATCGTAAATATTTGATCATTCACCGATCGCATTCATCCACTACTTCGACCGGCACGCAGAATATGACGATTACCGTTACCGAAATCAATATTTATCCCGTTAAATCTTTGGGCGGCGTTTCATTGAGCGCATGTGAATCCACTTCGCGCGGGTTGCATAACGACCGCCGCTTCATGTTGGTGGATGAGCGCCACGACTTTTTGACACAGCGCGAACACCCGCAAATGGCGACAATTCGTACTGCACTGGACGGCAGCAATTTGATTCTTTTTTCACCGTTTGAAGACTCAGTTGCTGTGCCGCTGCAGCCACGCATGCTGCCCACCCGCACCGTAAAAGTATGGTCCAGCCGCGTTCATGCTCATACCGTTTCAGCGGAGGCCGATAGGTGGCTGTCAGACTATTTGGGCGTGGACGCGCGACTGGTCTACATGCCCGACACCAGTGAGCGGCGGGTGAGCCTGGACTTTGCAAAAAATGGCGAGGTGGTGAGTTTTGCGGACGGCTACCCAGTGTTAATTGCGTCGGAGGAATCGTTGGCTGAACTGAATAAACGCATTCAACAAGCAGGTGCTGCGCCGGTAACCATGGATCGATTTCGCGCAAATATTGTCGTGAAAGGTTGCGCCGCATTTGCGGAAGATACGTGGCTCGATTTTACGATTGGAGAGGCGACATTTCGCGGCGTAAAGCCGTGCACACGCTGCCAGGTTACGACCACCGATCAAGCCACGGCCGAAGTTTTGGGGCCAGAGCCATTGCGCACGCTGGCTACGTTTCGCAATTCTACGAAAGGCGTGCGCTTCGGCATGAATTTGCTGAACACGAAGTTGGGTACCATCCACGTTGGCGATGCATTAGTGCAACGTTAGCTGCTAGGTTAGGGCTGCAGTTAATCGCGCCGCAACATCTGCCACGCCACCAGCGCCCATGCAGCAATAAAGCATAAGCCACCGAGCGGGGTGATCAAACCCAATGCGCTCATGCCCGTGGTGGCGATTGCATACAGACTGCCGCTAAACAGCACGACACCAACGCCCATAAAAATAGCGGCAAGTTTGAGTGCACCCGGCTGTGATGGCGGATTC
>JBBRZG010000038.1:0-28286 GCA_038236905.1 Burkholderiales bacterium | reverse complement strand
TATATGGTCGAATTGAGAAATATATAGGCGAAAAAAAGCCCCGCAGGATAAATTCCGCGGGGCTTTTTGCTGCGATTACTTCTACAGTTACGGTTTGAAGTCGTATGCCACGCTGAACATGAACGAAATCGGCGGTGTGTATGCCAGTACTGCCTGGGACGTATTCCTGACACCCTGCCCACGGTTGCGTCGTTCTTCAATTGTGGTGACGGTTTGTTTATTGAACACATTAAATACCGCTGCCTTGAAAGCTAAACCTTTGACTGAAGCGGGAAGATAGGTGAGATTCAAGTCAAGACGCGTATCCCATGGCAGCGTACCTTGTGAGCCGCGCGGCGTCTCTACCCCATTGCAGAAAAAGAATGCAGAGCCATACAGCTGTGGCCTAAGGGACCCGTCGTTAGGCGAGCCCTGATTGGACTGCAAGTTAAGTGGCAGATTACCTTTGCAGTTTTTCGGGCGACCTGATGCAAGCAGCAAGTTGGTACCGGCACCCCATTCAGATGTGACTTCATAGAAACCATAAAACTTAATCTGGTGTCTGCGATCATTCGGAAGTCGGCCATAAGAGTTCAACCCAATTTCTGGGTGATCAAAAGTCTGCGTAGTGGAGACGTCTGCCTGACCGAGGTCAGATAACAACTGACCCTCGGTATTACCTTTGCTGGCGGACCAAGTGTAATTCAGCTTGCCATACCAGCCATTTCGCAGTGGATGCTCGGCAAAAAAATCTAACGCAGTATATGTGCGCTTGGCCTTCGGTCCCAACACAGATGCGGGCAACCTGACTACGGTCAATGGGCCAGTTGTGCTTCCAGAGCCCGTGTAGTCAACGAGAAAAGTATTGTCCTGCCCCGGGTTGAACAGCGCGCATTGAAATCCATAATTGGTGGAGTCTATTCCGCGCGCTGCAGCGAAGGCAACAAATGGACGACCGTCACAGGTATCGTCAATTGTGCTTCGCAGTTGACGGTACGTTGCTTTCGTACCGACATTTAATGAAGGCGACCAAGCTTTCTCGAAGCCGAGTGTCATTTCATCCTGGTAATGCGAGCTCAGATTTTGGGCTGCTACTTGGCGCGGATCCTTAGGTTGGCCGAATTCATTGTTCGCTGAAAACGCGGGCCCCATCGAAACCAAGCCAGTTGGGGCTCCGGTAATCGGATCGACGCCGCTGTAGCTGTAATATTGCGTGGTATTCAAAGAAGGACCGGCACCGCGTACCGCTACGTTCGTTGGAATCTGTAAATGATAGCGTCCTGCAGTACCGAAAACTTTCAACGATCCATCTCCCATCGCATCCCAGGCGGCAGCAAATCGCGGCGCCAGTTGATGACGTTGGGACAGATACGCTACACCCACTTCGTTGAAGTTGGTGAATTGTTCATTACGCAAACCAAGAGTAAGTAGTAAATTCTTAGATATCTGCCATTTGTCCTCGATAAACTGTGCAGATTGCTTGACGGACGGAGTCGTGAACGAAGTGCTACGAACGAACTGAACAACGTATCCCTGCAAACCAGGCGCAGTGCCCGTGGAAGCCGACGAGCGATTTGCGCCGTCTACAATAGCGTTGGGATTTATCGTGTTACCAGTTGGATCAGCCGGATCGTAGTTGCGGGTGTATACCCACGTTCCGCCGCCCGCGTCGGATTGGCCCGTAACAGAATTTACTTTGTTATTGTCGATCCCGATACGTGCGGCGTGATTTCCAATCTTCCACTCCAAGTCTAAACGGAACGCCTTTTGTTTATCTTGGGCATTTTGAACTAGCAGAGTACCTCCCGCCGTCTGAGGATTGTTGTACACAAATCCTGGGAACTGATCTATTGGAGTCGACGCTGTTTGAAATAGCGAGGGGTTATAGCCAGATGGCACATCTGAATGCGGTGTCTTGCTTGTACCGTAAAGCCCGCTAAGCGTGATGTTCTCCGTCAAGTAACCGGTGTACTTGACGATTTTGAGGTCTGCGCCGCTTTGAGCCGCGACTGCATTCGGCCCGGAATTAACGTAACTGATGCCCCCGGAATTATCGGTGTTCTGAGTTTGTGTCGCGTAATTGAAGCCATAAAATTTGCGATCTTCATTCACCTGATCGCGAATCTGTGTGTATTCCAAATGATGATTGTCCGTAATATTCCAGTCTAGCTTAGCAACATAACGCGGGATATTCGTTGATACGACGGTGAAACCGTCGATGGCGTTACCGCTACTCACGGTTGAAGCCTGGCTCACAAATTCGCTTTGATTGCGGTTCAATTCGGCATTGACATAAAAAAACAATTTATCTTTTATGATCGGGCCGCCGACGTAACCGTTGTAGCGCAAAGTTTCAACCTGATTGCGCGACTGTAGTAACCGAAGCTTGTTATCAGTGGCCGCATTCGCAGGTGAACCAGTGTTGGCGAAATAAAGATTTTTTTGTTGGCCGCGAAGAGACGCTGGGCTCCAATCAACAGATACACCGGCTTCCCATTCATTGGTTCCGCTCTTGGTGGTTATATTAACCACGCCACCTGTGGAACGACCGAATTCCGCGCCATAACCCCCGGAAAGTAATTGAATTTGCGAGATTGAGCCAAACGGCAATTGCGAAAAGCCGACCTGATAAAGTACGTTGGTTACGGGAAAACCGTTGATGTAGTAGGCGTTTTCTGACGCCGATGAACCACCGAAACTGGGCGCATTTGCGCCGCCGTACCGCGAGTCGCCACGAGTCGTATTCGGTGCTAATTGAATGATGGACGCCACGTTGGGAGTAACGGGCAGTTTTTCCAGCTCTTTGGCGGTGAAAGTCACGCCTGAATTGCTACTGGTAACGTCAATGGTCTGGCGCCGCGCCGTGACTTGAACACTTTCGATGGCTTGGGTGCCGGATGCAAACGAGGCGTCAACACCTTGACCGATGAGCACTTCTACTTTGCGCGTTGAAATAACTTTATCGCCGGAAAGCAGTTGGACGTTGTACGGACCAGTTGGCACACCATTAATCGTGAAACGACCATTCGCATCGGCCGTGGTACGGCGTTTTGCGCCAGTGTCGATACTTTCGGCGACCACGGTTGCGCCTGCTGTTGCCTGACCGTAGATGTTACCGGCAGCGTTGGACTGTGCAAATGCGACTGGGCCGACTGCGACCGTTAGGGCGGTAACGCCCAGACTAATGGATAGCGCTTGAACTACCGCGAGTGGTAGTTGCTTCATTTTCATCTTCATTTTTGGATTCCTATCATCGATGTTGAACTGATTGTTCCAAGATTTGTATCTGCTTTGTTTCTGATTGCTATTGAAAATTAAATATTGTTATTAGTTTGTGTCAGATGGGTTTCCAAATTGATTCTCCCTAGCCACATCTACCCGTGGTGGGAGCATAACCGCAAAAAAGTTCAACCTGTATCGAAAATTTAGATTGAACGCTTTTTTGTTGCAGCATTGCAACAATCCAAATAGCAGCTGTCGCGATTAAACGATCCATTGCCATCATTAATTGCGTACTACGTAATATTTGAAGGCTCGCATGTTTTGCGGCAAGTGCTTATGGTGCTGCGCAAAAAATGTGGTCGTTCGAAATTCCGATGAATCCGAGAAATTATCAATATTCCCAATAAGCCGCGTTGGTAGCAAAAAACAGGCAAAAAAATAGGGCCCGAAGGCCCTATTTTTAAAACAACAATTAACCAAATTGCGTGAAGCTCATTCTGGTTTAGAAGAATGTGTAACGTGCGTTCAACACAAAATTCATACCGGCTGGCTGATACCAAATGGTGTTGAATGGGCGTGCCAACGGGTCAGCTGATGGTTTGCGGTTGGCCAGGTTACGAACAGTTCCCGACAAGCTCAGGTTCTTGATACCGCGATACTCGGTGCCGAGGTCATAGGTGATGTATTCGCTAACCGTACAAAAGCCAACATAGGTGCCCAATGTGTTGCCGCAATTAGGTGGCAAAGCGCCGGGACCATTGTTTTCTGGGTTCGTGTAAGACTTAAACGAACTCAAATAATTCATGGTGCCGGTAGTTACAAAGCTGCCTTTCTCCCAAGTGGTTCTAATAATGCCTCTAAATTCAGGGGCGTTACGGAAACCGTTGTAGCTGATGACGGGTGCATTAGGTGCGCCAGAGCCGCGTTGTTCAAAGTATTGCGTTGCGTTGAAGTTGAACGTCAGCTTGCCGTACTCTGCCAGGCTCATGCTATAGCGCGCGTCAACATCCAAGCCTTTAACGCGGGTTTCGCCGAGGTTATTGAAGCCGGTGCTGACAAACAAGATCGCACCCGGATCGTTCGGCACAGTCGCGCTGGTGTTGGTAGGATCACGCGTGATACGACCAGCATAGCGTGGATCTGTTGAGCCTTCGTTATTCAGAATCTCAGTCAGCGACAAGAAAGAGATTTCATTGCGACGTGTGATCGAGAAGTAATCCACGCTGATACTGGAACTGGTGCTTGGCTCCCAGATGAAGCCGCCGGTGTAGCTTTCGGCCTTCTCAGGACGAACCAGCGGGTTAGCCACGATCAAGCCAGGAATCGACAGTCCGCAACCCACGGTATAGGTCGGACGCAGGCAACGGCGTGGATCATCAACGCCGTTAAAGAAACCGGAGGTGGTTGATTTTGTAATCTCTGTCAAGGCAGGTGCTCTAAAACCACGCGCAAAGCTGGTGCGCAGCTTGAACGTCGGCGCGACCGCCCAAGTAGCAGCAACTTTCGGTGTCAGCGAATTACCGTAATCAGAATAACGGTCATAACGCAGAGCGGCCTGAACTTCAACATTTTTTACAACCGGCAATACGACCTCGCCGAACAATGTCGAAACGTCACGCGAACCATCGGTTGAGGCAACACCACGTCCAAAAATGCCGCCGACTAATTTAAGCGCGTCAGGCTTGACCGTGCGATCCTCACGCCGGAACTCGGCACCGACGGCAACCGATGCGGCTCCACCCGGCAAATTACCGATCTCGCCGGAGCCTTTGAGGTCGACGATAGTGAATGATGATCTGGCGTTGTCTTTGGCATTTACACGAATGTCGTTAGCGGTCACAGCGCCAGTGGTGGGGCTGTAAAAGTTGAAGCCGCCGCCGGTAATACCCGCGACCAACGCGGAGTAACGAATTGCGTTGTAGTTGGTGGTGTCTTGCTCGGTCAAGTTATAAAGAATGCCGCCTGAAACGTCAAACGAGCCAAGAACTGACTTAAATCCCGCGACGACGCGGGTAGTTTTGCTCAGCACTTCGTTATCCTGAGGGCCGACTGAATCCAAACGACCGCGGAACGGTGTTGGACGGTTAAACGGATTGTTGGGGTGACCAACAGGTAGCGTGGTCGGCGACGGGTTCAAGAAACCGGTAGAAGGATTAAACGTGGCACCGGTGCCGCTACCGACTGCTTGTGGGAAGCCCAAGAAGTAAGTTTTGTTTTCAACATAGCTGCCTTCAGCAAACAACTCGGTGTTGGCTCTAAGTTCGTATGTACCGCGGCCAAAAACACTGTTGCGTTCAGCTTTGGGAACTATCTCAACTCGCGACGTATTGTCATAAACGCAGGCTGTACCGGCGGCACTACCAGTGATGTTAAACCCGTTATAAATTCGTGAAACCACGTTGGCGGCCGGACAACCAGGGCCGGGCGAAGAAACGGATCCGCCGGTCGCGTTGGTGAGATACGTCAGGAACGGACTGAATGAAGAACTCACCAGTAGGGTGCCGTAGGCATTACGGATATCCGGGTTCGCCAGATAGTCGATAACGTTGTTAGCCAATACTGATTTCTGGCGATAGACTTCGACGTTCGCGAAGAAGTTATATTTGTCTTTAGCCAAGTCGCCTAAACCGAACGAAGCATTGATAGTGGTGTTGCCATATTCGTTGCTTTTATTGGCGGCTGTAGTAACGCCGAGCTGCAGGCCTTTAAAATCCTTGCGCAATATGATGTTGATAACGCCTGCGATGGCTTCGGAACCATAAATAGCCGAGGCACCGTCTTTCAAAATCTCGATGCGCTCGATGGCGTCAATCGGAATAGCGTTCAAATTGACTGCACCTGCTTGGCCAAAGTTGGGATCAGCCAAACCATAAGGTGCAATGCGACGTCCGTTCAACAGAACCAAGGTTGCTGACGAGCCTAGACCACGCAGCGAGGCAGATGCCGCACCTGCGGAGAAGCTCCCTGAGCCTGTTAGTTCGGTTAAACCACCGGCTGCATTGCTTGGTAGCTCGCGCAATAGTTGAGTGACTGTAGTTTGACCCGAGCGACGAATATCGTCAGCTGTAATAATCTGGATTGGAGACGCGGTTTCAGCATCTACGCGCTTAATGTTTGAGCCGGTTACCTCAATCTTCTCAATTTTTTGAGGGGGTGGAGCGGCGGTGGTTGTCTGCGCCAGAGCTTGGCCGGCGAGCAATGTAGCGGCAGCAGCTACGCTGGTGGCGCTAATAGTCGCCGCATAAATTGCATTAAATCTGAACTTCATTGCGAATCTCCCATAATTAGTAAGTAAACACAGCCTAATTTTTAATAGCCGAAAAGAAAAAAGGATTTTTCAGGTTTCGGCGATGTTGCAGAATAACGTTCAGTTACAAATTTATCCAACGTTTTTGACCGGTTGTTGTGCGTTTGCAACATGCGTATGCAGTGTTCAATTTGCGTGCACGTTCCCGATATTTCCTTCATTTTAAGTCTCATGCTACAATCATGGAATTGGGCTCAGCGCCCATTTTTCGTTTGTGGGACTGATTTTTTAGCCAGCTTAATGTCGCCTTAGCGGCTTATCGGCCTGCAAGGGGTTAGGTGATTTCCACATGATTTTTCTCGTTAATTGATTGTGTTAATACTTGCAGTAAAAGCCATTACGCAGAGAGTTGTGACCGATGGACGCTACTACGATTGTAAGAACTACCGTTTCGGCGCTCGGCTTTGAGCTGGTGGATTTTGAGCGCGGCGGTGGGATGTTTAAGGTTTACATCGATAAGCCAGAGGGAATTACGGTCGAAGACTGCGCGGCAGTTAGCAACCAACTAACCCGGGTTTTTTTGGTGGAAAGTATTGATTTTGAACGCTTGGAGGTTTCATCTCCGGGGCTGGACCGTCCTCTCAAGACCTTGGCAGACTTTGAGAGATTTGTCGGCGTACGCGCCAAAGTCAGGCTTTATCAAACGGTTGATGCGCGTAAACGTTTCGATGGCGTAGTGCTGGCGGTTGAGGGCGATCGGATCACATTTGATTTGTCAGATGACTCGGCTGAGGCGGCTACCGATAAATCAAAAGCAGGTAAAAAAACGCCAAAAGCTGTAGGTAAGTCAGCAATCGACAATTCCATATTAGAAAAGTCGAAAGTAAAGGCGGGCGCAACGGTCCCGCCTGCTGAACTGGTTGGCGATAAATTAGTAACGGAAAAAAAGATTACCGTGACGCTGAGCGATATCGAGCGAGCGCGTTTAATCCCTGATATTTAAGTTAAGCCCGGATGTGGCATGTTTTGGCTGTTTACCGTGGCGGAGCGCATCGGCCGCGTGTATTGATTTTGACGGTAGAGCTTGAATAAACATGTTTTTTAAACATCACAGGCGCCGTAATTGAGTGTTTTAATTTTTGAAGCAATAGCGAGCAGTTGGAGAAAATAATGAGTCGTGAAATTTTATTGTTAGTCGATGCCTTGGCCCGTGAAAAAAGCGTGCCACGCGAAACTATATTTGTCGCACTTGAGTCGGCACTGGCTTCCGCTACCAAGAAAAAATTTACAGACAAATTCCTGCAGGAAGAAGCAGATGTTCGCGTTGAGATTGATCGTCTCACCGGCGAATATCAGGCGTTTCAGCGCTGGACAGTGGTGCCGGACGAAGAACACGAAGAGCCGGCGCGGCAAATCGCGATAACGGATGCGCCCGAACGTGGTGAAGGTTTGGAAATCGGCGACATGATCGAAGAGCCGCTGGAGGCAGTGGATTTTGGCCGTATCGGCGCACAGACCGCCAAACAAGTCATTTTGCAAAAAATTCGCGATGCCGAACGCGAACAAATTCTGACCGACTTTTTGGCGCGCGACGAGCAACTCGTTACCGGCACCATCAAGCGCATTGAGCGCGGGAACGTAATTGTAGAATCGGGTCGCATTGAAGCACTTTTGCCTCGCGATCAGACCATCCCGAAAGAAAATTTACGCGTTGGCGATCGGGTTCGCGCTTATCTGTTGAAGGTTGACCGCAATTTACGCGGCCCGCAGCTGGTGCTATCACGCATCACGCCCGATTTCATCAAGGTTTTGTTTGAGCTCGAAGTGCCTGAAATTGAAGAAGGCTTGCTTGAAATTAAAGCGGCCGCCCGTGACGCCGGTATGCGCGCCAAAATCGCGGTGAAATCGAATGATCCCCGCGTCGATCCGATTGGAACATGCGTGGGTATGCGCGGCTCGCGCGTGCAGGCAGTGACCGGCGAATTGGCAGGTGAGCGGGTCGATATTATCTTGTGGTCGGCAGATCCGGCCCAATTTGTGATCAATGCGTTGGCCCCGGCCGAAGTTTCTTCAATCATTGTTGATGAAGAAAAACACAGCATGGACGTGGTGGTAGATGAAGAGCAGCTCGCGCAGGCCATTGGCCGTGGCGGTCAAAACGTGCGGCTGGCGTCAGAGTTGACCGGCTGGCAGCTTAACATCATGACCGAGACCGACGCCGAGACCAAGCGCGATACCGAACATACCGGCATCAAAGAATTGTTCATGGCCAAGCTCGATGTTGATGAAGATGTTGCGCAGATATTGATCGACGAAGGTTTCAGCAACGTGGAAGAAGTGGCGTATGTTCCGCTGGCCGAAATGTTGGAAATCGAAGCGTTCGATGAAGACACTGTGAATGAGCTGCGCCGCAGAGCACGTGATTCCATCATGACTGATGCCATCAAGTCGGAAGAAACCATGGAAACCGCTGCTGACGACCTGTTGACCATGGACGGCATGGACGCTGATACGGCAAAGGCGCTAGCTGCAAAGGGCATTCGCACCATGGATGAACTAGCAGATCTGGCCATTGATGAATTGACCGAAATGACCGGCATGGAAGCAGATCGTGCCAAACAGTTGATCATGACTGCGCGCGCGCCGTGGTTTGCAGAAAAAACGCCGGCAGAAACGAAGCCTGACGTTGAAGCTGCTGTGCCGCAGAGCTAGCCATGTATTTAGTATTACACCCATAAGTTTTCACATGAAGTAGCCTCAAAAAACGCCCAAGCAGCTGTGGGCGGTGTGTTCAAAGTAAGTGCCGACCGCACTTTCCCAACGGACATCCGCCAATCGACACAGCCTGCCGCCATTTTGAGACCACTTCGCTGACGGATTAACGTAGTCACGTAGCGTAACGATAGGTATCAAATGGCTCAAACCACAATTGCTCAATTCGCAAATCAACTCAAGCTCACCCACGAGACGCTCCTAGAGCAGCTCAAGGCGGCGGGTGTGTCCAAAAGCTCGGTAGAAGAAACGCTCGCCGAAGACGATAAGGCGCGACTTCTTGCCTATCTGCAAGAAACGCATGGCCACAAGGATGAAAAGAAAAAAATTACCTTGGTGCGCAAGCAGACCACGGAAATTAAAAAGTCCGACGCCACGGGCAAAGCTCGCACTATTCAAGTTGAAGTGCGCAAAAAGCGCACCTTCCTCAAGGTTGATAAGGTAGCTGAGCCGGTGGAAGACATCGCGGTGGTCGTTGAGACACCCGAACCTGTCGTAGCGAAATCAATCATTAACGATGATGAAGCAGCGAAACGCCGCGCTGAAGATGATCGTCAAGCGGCATTGCTCGCCAAGCAGGCAGAAGAGCGCGCCAAAGCGCCGCCAAAACGTCGCAGCAAAAAAGAGGAAGCAGAACACGCCAAAGAAGCGGCCGATGCCGCTGAAGCTGAAGATGTGGCAGCCGAAGAAAAAGCTCAAGCGGATGCGGTAAAAGCGGCAAAACTTGAAGCGGCTGAAGCGAGCGCTGCCGTCAAACCGGCCGCCTCCAAGGTTGCAACGCCATCGGCAAAACCGGTTGCAGCAGCAGCCGATGCCGCACTCGACCCGAATCGTCCGCGCATCGGCGAATGGGTGGTGCTGAAAAAAGATCCGCCACCGCCAAGCGAAGGCACGTTGCATCGTCCCGCCGCGAAGGCAGCGGACAAAGACGCCAAGGCCGCCGACAAAAAAGTGGTCAAGAAGGTGGTTAAACCCGCGTCCACCTGGAGTGATGACGCCGCTAAACGCCGCACCATTAAAACCCGGGGTGATGCCAGCGGTGGCCGTGAAGGCTGGCGCAGTCGCAAGGCGCGCTCGCAGCAGGATAATGAAAACCAGGAAACCAATTTCCAGGCACCGACCGAGCCGATCGTGCGCGACGTTCTCGTGCCCGAAACCATTACGGTTGGCGAATTGGCGCAAAAAATGGCGGTTAAGGCGGCCGAGATTATCAAGATCATGATGAAGATGGGAACGATGGTCACCATCAATCAGGTGCTCGATCAGGAAACCGCGATGATCATGGTCGGTGAGTTAGGCCATAACGCCATTGCCGCCAAAGGCGACGATCCTGATTCGTACTTGGCCGAGGAAGAGCAGCATCCGGATGCCGTGGCCGAGCCGCGTCCGCCCGTTGTCACGATCATGGGGCACGTTGATCATGGTAAAACATCGCTGCTCGATACTATTCGCAAAGCTCGGGTCGCGTCAGGCGAAGCCGGTGGTATTACGCAGCACATTGGTGCCTATCACGTCGAAACGCCAAAGGGCGTTATTACGTTCCTCGATACGCCGGGCCATGAGGCGTTCACCGCCATGCGCGCACGCGGTTCGCAAACCACTGACTTGGTGATTCTGGTGGTGGCTGCGGACGACGGCGTGATGCCGCAAACCAAAGAAGCCATCGCGCACACCAAAGCCGCCGGCGTACCGATGATTGTGGCCGTCAACAAAATTGATAAACCCGAAGCCAACATGGAACGGGTCAAGCAGGACTTGGTCGCCAACGATGTATTGCCGGAAGAATACGGCGGCGAAGTCATGTTCATTCCCGTATCGGCCAAGACCGGCGCGGGTATTGATAATTTGCTGGATGCGATTCTGCTGCAGGCTGAAGTGCTGGATTTGAAAGCCGTCAAACAATCACCCGCCAAAGGCGTGGTGATTGAGGCGCGTCTGGATAAAGGTCGCGGCCCGGTCGCCACGATTCTGGTGAAATCCGGAACGCTTAAAAAAGGCGATATGGTCTTGGCTGGTGCTGTGTTTGGCCGCGTTCGAGCGATGCTGGATGAGAACGGTAAATCGATCAACGAAGCCGGTCCATCGATCCCGGTGGAAGTGCAGGGATTAACGGATGTGCCTATCGCCGGTGAAGACGTGATGGTCTTGAACGACGAGCGCAAAGCGCGCGAAATCGCATTGTTCCGTCAAGGCAAATTCCGTGATGTGAAGCTGGCAAAACAACAGGCCGCCAAGCTCGAAAATGCATTCGATCAACTCGCCGAAGGTGCCAAGAAATCACTCGCCGTCATTATCAAAGCCGACGTGCAGGGCTCATACGAAGGTTTGGCCTATGCGCTGGGCAAGCTGTCCACGGATGAAGTCAGAGTCACGGTCATCCACGCGGGCGTTGGCGCTATTACCGAGTCAGACATCAATCTGGCGCTAGCCTCCAAAGCCATCGTGATTGGCTTCAATTCGCGTACCGATGCGGGCGCACGAAAGTTGGTCGAGACTTCAGGCGTGCAAGTGCGCTACTACAGCATCATTTATGAAGCGGTCGATGACGTCAAAGCCGCGCTGGGCGGATTGTTATCGCCGGAAATCAAAGAAACCATCACCGCCACGGTCGAGA
Organism: Burkholderiales bacterium; assembly: GCA_038236905.1. Classification (GTDB taxonomy): domain Bacteria; phylum Pseudomonadota; class Gammaproteobacteria; order Burkholderiales; family Usitatibacteraceae; genus UKL13-2. The sequence continues at coordinate 16,452 of JBBRZG010000038.1, read as the reverse complement.
TCCGCAACGTATTCAAGCTCTCAAAAGCCGGTGTGGTCGCGGGCTGTTTTGTCACCGACGGCACCATCAAACGCTCATCCATCGTGCGTGTGATTCGTGATGGCGTGGTCGTACACACGGGCGAATTGGATTCGTTAAAGCGCTTCAAAGACGACGTGAAAGAAGTGAAGAACGGCTTCGAATGCGGTTTGTCGTTGAAGAGTTATAACGACATCGTGGTCGGCGATCAGCTTGAGGCATTCGAGCAAGTTGAAGTGGCGCGCACATTGGCCTAATGCGCAACCTTTAAGAACAAAGAACATGGCTAACGACACCCGCAACCGTAAAATTGCTGACGCGATTCAGCGCGAACTCTCCGAACTCATCCGGCTGGGTTTGCGCGATCCGCGCGTCAGCATGGTCACCGTCACAGCGGTGGATGTGACCCGCGACAACGCCCACGCAAAAGTCTATTTCACCTCTCTGGGATCGAAAGAACATCTCGATGCCTGTCTCGAAGGTCTCAACAGCGCCGCGGGGTTTTTGCGCTCGCAAGTTGCGAATCGCCTGACCATCCGCACCGTGCCGCAATTGCACTTTGAAATTGATGTCTCGATTGAGCGCGGCGTGCGGATTTCAAAGCTGATTGATGACGCAATTGCAGATTCGCATTCAGCCGACGCTCCACTTCCCGAGCCAAAAGCGGAGCCAACATCAGAACCCGCACCGGTGACAAAGTAGGTTTTTTAGGTTCCTTTTAGGTTTGCTTGTGAGCGACGCAGCTGATCATAAATCCCGCCAGAAGCGCCGCGCGATTACCGGCGTTCTGCTGCTCGATAAGCCGCCCGGCATCTCCTCCACCAACGCGCTAGGTCGCGCTAAATGGCTGTTTCAGGCGGAAAAGGGCGGCCACACCGGCACCCTCGATCCCTTCGCCACCGGTCTGCTGCCGCTGTGTTTCGGTGAGGCGACCAAATTTTCACGCTTCATGCTTGACGCCGATAAAACCTATATCGCCACGCTAAAACTCGGTTCGCGCACGCCCACCGGCGACACCGAAAGTGAGCCATTCGAGAATCGCGCAATCCACGTTAATCTGCTCAAGATTCATCAAACGCTCGGCAAATTCGCCGGCCCGCAAAATCAAATTCCGCCGATGCATTCCGCGTTAAAACGCGACGGCGTCGCCTTGTACAAATTAGCCCGTCAAGGCATCGAAGTGGCGCGCGAGCCGCGTGCCATCACGATTTTTGCAATCAATTTCGTGAGCTTTGATGGCGTCTTTCTGGTCATCGAAACTAAGGTCAGCAAAGGCACCTACATCCGCGTGCTGGCCGAGGACATCGGCGAGGCGCTAGGTTGTGGCGCGCATTTAACGGGTCTGCGCCGGACGGCGACAGCAGGATATTCCGTGGACGCGGCTGTTACGCTGGAAGCCATCGAAAGGCTGAATCTTGAGCAGCGCGATCAAATTTTAAAGCCGGCCGATTCACTATGTTTGGCGTTACCTAAAATTGTTCTCGACAAAAATGAAGAGCTAATTTTTTGCAACGGCGGATGGTTGCATGCGCCCCAAACACGTATAGGCGCTGCAAACGAAAATACGCCAACGGCCAATGAATACGCCATCTACAGCGAAGACGGGCGCTTTCTCGGCGTCGCCGAAACCACACTGGCGCACCTAGAACCGCGACTGATCTCGATGCGGCTGATGGCGACGGGAAAAGTTGATTAAAAACTGAAACTCCCCACCCAGCATGTCGTTCCAGCCAAAATATCCTCAAGAAGCCCGTATATCTTACTGGTTGTAATTTTATCGTGTTCGCCACCCCTTCAGCCCGCACCAAAGTTCACATATCCGCAAGACACCGCTTCGCCGCATTCTTAACCCGCATTTCATGGTGATTTGCGATCAACTCTTTTACGATTTCCATACGCGCAACGTCGAGCGATTTTTTGGCTGAAACGGCGATGTCGGGTGCAATGCCCGTGCCCTCCCAATTGGTTTTTGTGATCGGGCTGATCGGCCGTGCATCGGGTACGTTCATCATGAAATGTGCATTTAAGCGGTGCCGGTTGCCAGCGTTAGCGCCGCCGCCGGTGGTTTCGCCCACGAGCGTCGCGCGCTTGGTATTTTTCATCGTGTAAGCAAAATCTTCGGCCGCTGAAAATGTGTCCTCGCTGGTCAGAATGTAGATTTTGCGTGCCGCACCATATTTTTTACCGGCGACTTTATCTGTTGTCCATCTTTCTTCAATCGTGTTGGTCTCAAGCTCGTAGATGTCGTTCAGATGCGTACGTTCGTCAAAAAAATAACTCGATATTAGAGCCACACTCTCCGGTGTACCGCCACCATTTTCACGCAAGTCGATGATCAAGGCCCACGTTTCGCTGAGCAAATTCATGCTGGCCGCGATCCGTTCGGCGTCGATTTCTGGCGGGACAAATTTACGCAGGTTGAGATAGCCGATATTGCATTTGAGGCGGTCCACGTTTTCAAAGCCATAATTGAGCCGCATGAAATCGAATTTTTCTCTGTCTGTGCCTGCAGACGCCTGATTCTGAGTCGGTGTTTCTTCGGCAATCGCTTCCTCAAAATAACGAATCTCCAAATGTTTATCGTTGCTGCTTTTTTGCAGGCTGTCGGTTAATTTGCGGGCCAGCTTTTCCGCACTCGCCACGTTTGCATAATCGCCGCGCGCGATTTCACTGCGCAGTTGTTTGACGCTTTCAACCGCCTTTTCCGGGAAGATATAACGCTGAGTCAGCTTGCTGATCGCGGCCTCAATCACCTGATCGCGCATCGTTTTATCGATCACCATATCGTTTTGCGGTGGCCCGTCACGACTCATCGCGGCCACGGAATAAGGCGAGGGAATCACGCCACTCAATATTGCGCCGCCTGAACCCAACAACAGGCTTGCGGCGATGGCGCTCCAGATCAGTATTTTTTTCTTGTTCATGATGAATTTTTCTTTCGGGTCGTAGGTGGGCCTAAATCTCCGGCCAGCTGGGTACGGGCGAGCGCGATGCGTTCGCTGAATGGTTTTGCTTCAAGGTTGGCGATTGCCTCTGCAACCGCGCGCGAAAGCGGCAGCGTTAACGCGGCGTCAAAATCGCCAGCGGCAAGCGCCGTCGCCTGCCAGCAGGCTTGTATGCGCGGCAGCAGTTCGTGTCCCGCATTTGTCAGCCGAATCAGCCGCTGGCGACCGTCTTTGCTGCCGGGCTCGGCCGAGACCAAACCTTGCTTGATCATCAGGGCAATCGTCTGCGTCGCCGCGGGTTGAGTGATGTGGGCGGCTTCGGCAATTTCGCCGATCGTGGCCGTCTCACGCTCCATCAAAACGCGCACTACTGGCGTGAATCGTGGTCGATATGCAAGCCCCGCATCCCGATAGGATTGCTCCACCGCGCCGTCCAGCAGTTCCAGTAAATGTCGTAGTTGAGTGCCGAGTGTTGGTTTCATGCCTAAAGTATATAAGCGCTTATGCAATATTGTAAAGCCCCACGAAATTAAAGATTTTCCTGACTAGTGCCCGCTGATGGGAAAATGAAACCCTATATTCAGCGCTGCGTTTTAGCCAAAAATGGCTGTAGAAGTCCGCCCAGCTTGCCGCTCTTGTTGCTAAAAATCCCGAATCGAGATGTTCGCATTGAAAGGCGCTCCGCCAGTTTTGGTTAAGTTATTGATAGCGCTAAGAACTTAGGTTCGCACCTGCGCGGCAACCGCGCGTACTGGGCTGGTGGGGTTGTTGGACTTCCCAGTATTTTGGTGCACCACGCCTACGCGAAGTCACTGATTTCGTTGCGATATTGCTTGAAAGCGACTATAATATTGCCTTCGCTATCGGAAACCTCTGCTAGCCGTAATCGTCTGCGAAAAGACGTTTGATTTGAGATGAGGATTTATAATGACTACGACCGCAAGAACAGCAGAAGTATTGGCGCAATATCAGCGCGCAAAAGGTGACACGGGCTCCCCCGAAGTTCAAGTTGCGTTGCTCACCAACCGTATCAACGAATTAACGGATCATTTCAAGAAGCACGTGAAAGATCATCATGGCCGTCGCGGGTTGTTGCGCATGGTGAGCAAGCGTCGTACCTTGTTGGATTATTTGAAGCGCACCAAACTCGAAGCGTATCGCAAGCTGATTGATCAGCTTGGCCTGCGTAAATAATCGAAATCCATTTACGATTGCCCTGAACGTTTAAATAAAAAAGCCCCTCTGAATTCCTTCAGCGGGGCTTTTCATTTTGCGGCGTGAAATTTTGAAAATGCAGTCGCGTCGGATGTGTAGTTAGTAATTTGATTTGAATTTATGTTCGGGTCGCGTTGTGCGGCGCGAAAATTGTTTGTGAATGTGCGAAAACCAAAGAGAAGGAATTATCGAAATGAAATCGATTAAAAAAACACTGCAATACGGGCGCAATACCTTGACGCTCGAAACCGGCGAGATCGCCCGCCAAGCCGACGGCGCGGTGCTGGTAACGATGGATGACACGGTGGTGCTGGTCACTTGTGTGGCGCGTCGCGACGCCAAAGAAGGCCAGGATTTTTTCCCGCTGACCGTCGATTACCAAGAAAAAACATTTGCCGCCGGTAAAATCCCGGGCGGGTTTTTTAAGCGCGAAGGTCGTCCGTCCGAAAAAGAAATTTTAACCAGCCGCTTGATTGATCGCCCGCTGCGTCCGCTGTTCCCAGATGGCTTTTATAACGAAGTACAGATCATTGCGACAGTGCTGTCGTCGAACCCGGAAGTCGATGCCGACATCTGCGCCATGATCGGTGCATCGGCCGCGGTAACGCTCGCAGGCCTGCCATTTGATGGTCCGATCGGTGCTGCTCGCGTCGGTTATCTGAACGGCGAATATGTGCTTAACCCGAGCAAGACCGAGCTTGAAACTTCCGCCATGGACCTCGTTGTTGCAGGCACTGAAACCGCTGTATTAATGGTCGAATCGGAAGCAATGGAATTGTCCGAAGAAGTGATGTTGGGCGGTATTGTTTTTGGACATGCGCAACAGCAAGCGGTGATTAATGCGATTCTGGAATTAGCGGACGAGGCGGGTAAAGATCATTGGGACTGGACCGCCCCAGTGCCACCACAAGCCTTGATCGATCAGATCGGCTCGATGGCTGCGAACGATTTGAACGAAGCGTTTCGCATCAAAGCCAAGGGCGCCCGATCAGAAAAATTATCTGAAATCAGCAAGCGCGTCGTAGGCGAACTTTGTACCGGCCTCGACGGCGCACCGGACAAAAATACCGTTAACGCATTGTTGTTCAACATTGAATCAAAAATCGTGCGCGGCCAGATTTTGAATGGCGAGCCACGCATTGACGGTCGCGATACCCGCACCGTGCGCCCGATCTCGATCCGCACTTCAGTGTTGCCACGCACCCACGGCTCGGTCCTGTTCACACGCGGCGAGACGCAAGCGATTGTGGTGGCGACGCTGGGCACGTTAAAAGAGTCACAGATGATCGACGCGCTGCAAGGCGAGTACAAAGATCGCTACATGTTCCACTACAACTTCCCCCCGTACTCAACCGGTGAAACCGGCCGCGTGGGTACGCCAAAACGTCGCGAAATCGGTCATGGCCGCTTGGCGAAACGCTCACTCATCGCTGTGTTGCCATCAGAAGAAGAATTTGGTTATTCGATGCGCGTCGTGTCTGAAATCACCGAATCAAACGGCTCGTCGTCGATGGCCTCTGTTTGCGGCGGCTGTCTGGCGTTGATGGACGCCGGCGTGCCGATCAAAGCGCACGTCGCAGGCGTGGCGATGGGCTTGATTAAAGACGGCAACCGCTTCGCCGTATTGACTGATATTTTGGGCGATGAAGATCATCTGGGCGATATGGATTTCAAAGTAGCCGGCACAGATAAAGGTATCACCGCGCTGCAAATGGATATCAAGATCACCGGCATCACCAAAGAGATCATGGATGTCGCGCTAAAGCAGGCAAAAGAAGGTCGCATGCATATCCTCGGCTTGATGAAACAAGCCATGCCGTCATCGCGTGCGGAGCTGTCATCGTTCGCACCACAGATCATCAAAATCAAAATTAATCCGGACAAGATTCGTGATGTGATCGGCAAGGGCGGCGCAGTCATCCAAGCGATTACGCGCGAGACGGGCACTGAGATTGATATCGCTGAAGACGGTACGATTTCGATCGCATGTGTGTCCGCCGAAGCAGGTGCGGCGGCCAAGAAACGCATTGAAGACATCACCGCAGAAGTTGAAGTCGGCAAGATTTACGAAGGCCCGATTTTGCGTCTGCTAGATTTCGGTGCGATCGTAAGCTTGATGCCGGGTAAAGATGGTCTGTTGCATATTTCGCAGATCGCGCACGAGCGTGTGAATGCAGTGTCGGACCATCTGAAAGAAGGCCAAATCGTCAAAGTAAAAGTGATGGAAGCCGACGACAAAGGCCGTGTGCGCCTGAGCATGAAAGCGCTGTTGGATGCGCCCGCCAAGCCAGAAGCCGCACCGCACGAAACACATTAATTAGGTGTAGTGCTGGACCGAGCCATGTAACTCGGGTGCTGAAATTAGTAATTAAGCCCCAGTACCAGTATGGGCGCGGCGTTTGGAGCATATTTTGCTTAAACGCCTCGTCCATGCTGGGGTTTTATTTTTTATGGGTGGCAAAGCGCGCAGTATGAACGTCGATTTATTCATGCGCGCCCGCCGGCGACAGGGTCATCGAAAGCTACGCTCAACACGTATTGGGGTCGATGAAAGAGTGGTGAACCGTAAAAGTCGGGCGCACACGTCTTGCCTATAACGACCCGACATGCGTATAATCGCAACTCGCTTGTTTGACTGTCGGGGCGTAGCGCAGCCCGGTAGCGCGCCTGGTTTGGGACCAGGATGTCGTAGGTTCGAATCCTATCGCCCCGACCATTTTTCAAGTTCAACATCTGGTTCTGTCCGACGTGCTTGTTTTGTTCTAATCCCGTAACACGCAACGATGTGATTCGTGCCCGTAGCTCATCTGGATAGAGCACCGGCCTTCTAAGCCGGGGGTAACAGGTTCGAGTCCTGTCGGGCGCACCAAGTTATGCTATTAAGATCAAATAGATAACATAAACATCCACTTTTTAATGGATGGCTAAATTGTCCCAAAGCACACTCTTGGGACAACGTAGTTAAATAATTTGATGTAGCTCAATCTTTTGAGCAATGTGGCCAACGGACCGGAATTTGAACGGTTCCTCTTCTCTCCAACCCGCGCGAGAAAGAGAAATAGAGCGGCTTACTCTGCAAGGAGTTGGCGCATATGGCCACGATTATTAAACACGGTGACGGTTATCAAGCGAAAATTCGTCGCAAGGGCTTCCCGCCCGTCAATAAAACTTTCCCTACAAAAACGCTTGCCAAAAATTGGGCTACCACACTCGAAGCTGAAATGTTGTCAGGTAGTTTCGTCTGTAGAAATTCCGCCAACAACACCACGCTTGGGGAAGCGCTAGAACGATATAAAAACGAAGTTTCACCGGAAAAAGCTAGTCCATCGTCAGAACTCTATCGGGTGAAATTTTTGCAAAAGCAGCCGTTTGCGATTCGTCCATTGAGTAGCTTAAAGCCAGCAGATTTTATTCACTACCGAGATGAGCGGCGAAAAAGCTTACGAATAAATTTATCGAAAACTGATAGGAAAATTGCGGACTCAGCCCGTCGACGAAAAGACTTAGCCAGCCTGCCGTCCACGTTTTTCGTATCCGATTGCACGGTGAGAAAAGAACTTCGACTTATTTCCCACCTTTTCAATATTGCAAAACGTCGGTGGAATATTTTTGTTGAAAATCCGATAGAGTCTATTGAACTGCCACCAGAAGGCAAGCCGAGAACTATCAGGATTCAGCCTAACGAGTATGAGAAGTTAATGACGGCCTTCGATACTTTTACAAACCCGTACATTAAGCCTCTTGTTTTATTTTTAATTGAAACGGCTTTGAGACGCGGCGAAGCGCTTTCTCTACTTTGGGAAGATGTTCATATTGAGAAGCAATTTGTCTTTTTGCGAAAGGGCAAAAACCAACACCCTCGACAAGTGCCGCTTTCAACGCGAGCGATTGCGATATTAAAGGACATGCCCAGAAAGCAAGAAGATTTAGTGATTTATCCTATCACTGGGAACGTGGTCAAATTATCTATGAGACACGCTCTAAAGCGCGCTGGGCTCGAAAAAAGCGGCATTTGCACGCATACACTTCGCCACGAGGCTTGCAGCCGTTTAGGAGATCTTGGTTTAACACCCATTCAAATCGCGGGGGTTTCTGGCCATCGAACTTTGCAACTTGTGGCGAGATATACGCACCTTGAGGTTCAGTCACTTGCGAATAAATTGGGGTAATTTCTCGGAGAATTTAGTAAGCGAGGGAGGCAGAAATTATCATTTCGAAGTAAATCGTGGTGTCACTAGATCACCAACAATAAAGCTTTGTGCGGTTGCTACATAATTCCGCAAAACTGAACAATTGGGGGTGCGGTGGAAATATTGGATGCGCATCAATATTGCATTGCTTTCATATTCTTCTGTGTCTTAGCGATTGAGGTACGTGTAGGGCACTTTCGCCTCAACCTACGCTACAAATTTACTTCTACATATTTCGATTTGAAATATGCCGTAGATAGCTGACGAATCTTCTTGGTTTGATTAGATTTATTGAATGTTTGTTCAGACGGGATCCACAACTTGCATCGCTCGTTTGCGGTCTCAATTACAAGCGAACAAGCTGAAGTCCAAAATTTTTGCGATATCTTGAACGTAATGTTAGTGATTTCATCTTCCAAAAATGATTTCTTTTGCCACGGCATACTGCCGTAGAGGGTCAGAACACCTTGTTCAATTTTGATCAGTGGTGTTCTCGCTTGGCAAACCAACAGCAAAATCACGAGCAAGAAAAACGTACCCATTAAAGCTAAGAGCCAAACTGAAGGCTGTTCTGTCCAATGCGAGAAGGAGATGAGAAAGTTGGCGGGGACAAGGAGGGCGATAAATAGACGGCTGTTTACTCTAGGAACAACCGATTTTGCTTCATCGCGATGGATGCAACTGCCCATGACTTGGTCCGATACGACTTCAGCATGCTCTTTTGAAATCAATTCAGTCTCCTGCAATTGTGAAGTTTTAGGATTCAATTTTTTATGCAACGCCACTTATATGTCTGCTTTCGGGAAATACGAACTTCCGCTCTTGGCCGATTACGGTAATTAACCCCTCTTCAAAGCAGTCGCTCGATTCACAAAAAATATCTAGATTTTATGAAATTTGTATCCGCCGCCCTAAATATTGCTCGGCGCAGGAATAATGGCGCATATGAACGGACAACAAGCTTGGAGTTTGCTGCACTACCTGCCGCCGCATTAATTTGAACGAGCAGAATTCGAAAATGATGACGCCCCCACCAGTTGGTGGGGGGTCAGAGTAGACAACCTTTCAAGCAGTAGCTTGATTGGCTTTAAAACTATTCATAATTTATCGCTTGAGTCTTCAAACTCAAACAAATAAATTTCAGATTCGCCGCCAAGCAAATCTATTGTGCTGCAAGCCCCCCACCGCCAAGCGAGGGACCTTTTACTTTTTGCACAGTCTTCCGACTCCCCGATATTCTGGGATTCTCATTCATTCGATAGCGTCTTTGGTCGTTTTGTGCATTTTCTGCATCTTTTTATCGTCTCATCGGGCTTCGGATAAATCGCCTCGCTAATTTCGATGACTACTCAACACTGCTCCCAGTCTAATTCATTGCTTTTTAGCTGTCATGGCAGCCACGCCATCACAATTATCGACAATTACGCTGCATCTCGGGTACCAACCGATGCGCTTAGACCTTCCTTCGTTAGATTTTCGCTACTGACCCCCTAGCCACCGCCTCACAATTTAAACTAGCCTTCCGGCTTTCCGTAGATTTCGCCCTCCTGATGTTCCTAGTGGATGGGTTACTCGTTTAAATGCTTCCGGCTTTTACCAAACGTAAACTTAAGTCACGTTCAATGGCAGACAGTTTTTAAACTACTAAAAACCGCTTTTAGGCTTGGTCTCGACAATGCACCCCCTTCCGGGCGCAATTACATGCTTAAGCTATCCATCTCCCCATCCTTCACGCACTGTGGCGCCACTGGTTGCCCAATGATGGTGGACTCAATTCTCAACCGCTAATCAGTACTGATCCGGTCGTTCTTGCGAACTTTATTGAGTAAGTATCTTGCGATACCAAGAAGCCTTCATGTGTCGCATTGGTTCAACAATTTCTTGCTGCCCCAAGTCTGGTTAAGATTGCATTCCAGATCTCGCTAAATCAGGGTTTCACGTGTTACCACGCTCCCGTTTCCGAGTCGCCCAACAACTACAAAATACTTTTTTGATTGGGTAGAAGTGGTTTGAACCACAGCCCCCATTGCAACGTGGCGAGCCCTATTAGAGGCACCACGCTACGTCGAATGAATATGCGTTCGGATTGGTGATCCAAAGCATAGAGAATTTGTTGCAAAAAGTCCGGGGTTGGCATCCCCGGTGTCTTGGCAGACTGGCGGTTATGCACCCGGCGTTTGGGTATCACAGGGGTGATTGTAGGAACATCTTGTAGTGCCGTCACGGTGTCCTGTGTAGACACGGTGAAATATAGGGTTCTACCCCACAAGAAAGCCTAAGCCCTCATAAAAAAATAAGTCAGTTGCTATATCCCTTATCGAGATTCGAAGAGGGAAGCAAATGAAACATCAATTACCGATTCCAAGAACACAAAACGCACTCATGCATCTCATCAATATAAAAGTATCGCAAGGTTATCGGTATCATCAATCGGGGGAAATCTCGATAACTAAAGCAGTGAACCTAGCTGAAAAACTCGACGCGAAATTTGAGTGGTCAGCGGATCGTGTTCGTCGTCAATTCTTAAAACGTCGAGGCCTCGCCAATACTTTTTTATACTTTTATCCCACACAGAACGCGGATACTTTGATGTGGATTTTATTGGCGACTGAAGGCGATTTACCCGCTGATGAAAAGCATAGTTTTAAGGATCAATCTCATCACAAAGAAAGTATTTATTTTGACGGACGCTATCGACTCGAACATTTTCAGCGTGAAAATATTTGTGGCGGGGGCCGCCGATATACTTGGATGATTGCACCCCAACGCATGAAGGAGTATGAAGCTCACATCCTCGAGCTATGCGGGCAGTTGAGTGGGCGTGGAACTAAAGAACTAATCGGTCTTTTTAAGGCATTTGAAAAAATGCCCCTGTCCCACGGAATCACGCACAATCTTCACAAACTCAGAAAATTGGCGAAAGCAAACTGGCCGCTGAATATTGATTTCCCTATTCCTGAAATCAAAAGAAACTATAATGATTTCACGATAAAGCTATACGACGACCCTCCGTTAAAGTTGGAAATATTAGTGGAGCGGCTTCTGCAAAAAATTCAAGAAGAAAAGAGGAGTCAACGCGATATGCCAGAATTATTTTTAGAAAACCAGATATGACCGGCCCGTCACAGTCAGATTTGGTCGCCCTTCGAATCTTGCCGAATTTCCGAGTTCGGCCAGTAGCGGAAGTAGAAAATTCTCGATAGCGGTCATTCGGCATCCGCACGCAGCTCAAAAATTCGCGGCTTTCTAACCGGTCGTAGGTTTCTTGCGCGATAACTACATTGTAGTTACAATATCTAAATGAGCACACTCCATTTTGATTGGGACGCAAGGAAAGCCGCAACGAACGCTCTCAAGCACGGTGTGACCTTCGAAGAGGCGCGGACAGTCTTTATGGATGAAAACGCGAGGTTGATCGATGACCCGGACCACTCCGACGACGAAGAGCGGTTCGTGTTGCTGGGCTTGAGTCATTCCCTACGTTTGCTTCTAGTCTGCCATTGTTACCGGAGCGACAACGGCGTTATCCGAATAATTTCGGCGCGTAAGGCGGCGGCGGCGGAATCCAAAGGCTATAGATAAAGAAAAGGTGATAACTATGCGTAAGGAGTACGATTTTTCAAAATCACGTAGGAACCCGTATGCAGCGCAGCTGAAGAAGCAGATAACAATTCGCCTAGACGAAGAATCGATAAGCTATTTCAAGACGATTGCAGAAAAAGTCGGCATACCATATCAGAGTCTAATCAATCTATATTTGCGCGATTGCGCATCGTCTGGGCGAAAGTTAGACTTAAATTGGAAATAGATTTCTCTGGCCGCAATGGGGCGTCTTGCACCGCTCGGCGACACAAAGAAAATTTCTAATTGAGGGAAAGTAGATTATGAAAACGACGCTTTTGCGATTAACCGTCGCTATGTTCCTAGTGCTACACATTTCGTCGGTGGTCGCAGCTGATTGCGGGGAAAAAGCAGATCCATGCGGCAAGAAAACCGATTGGAACGAATTCGAAACAATCCGTCTTCGAATGATGCAAAAAGGAACATCTGCTCCGATAAATTGGCTTATGAAAAGTTCGCGGAAGAACGGGGATCTACAGATCGACATTGATCATCCAGATCCCAAACGGCCGCAGCGTGGAACAATCATGATGGTCGAGGGGACAACCTTTGTGAGTCGGGGTATTGATTTGCCCAAAGGGTCGGAAATTGATGCGCTGGATGGGCCGCTTCTAACCATCATAATGGCAACAAAGGTGCTTAGTCGTGCGCTACCGAATGGCCCGGCTTCTGTTACAAGTAAGCAGGTGGTCATGTTTGAAGACAAAAAGACCGGCGTTCGATTTGCCACGCCAAGTGCAGATGGTTTTATTCCGCCCCCATGGTCAGCATCCGGCTTTGTGTCACCGAATGCCGACGGCTCGTTTGATTTTGATTTAACGCTGAAATGGTCGGAGTCAGATCAGGCCAAATTGCGGCATGAAACTTCGGTTTCTCTTGTGGGACAGCTCAAGCACAATACCACTTTTGAGATTGATAGCAAAATGTCGCTTGACGGCTACAAGGTATTTGGCGTCGGAGCCAAAGTAGAAAAAACTGCAAATGGCACAAAGTATGAATATGGTGCCAAGCCACTAAGTGACAATCCGCGCACGATAGACGACATTCGCAAAGCGATCGCAATCGAAAAATATCCCGGCAAGCCGAATCTGTCGCTGAATTTCGCGGGGTTCTGGAAGACAAGCTGCACTGAGGGGTTCGGCTTACGAATTAAACCTGTTGGTACGCCTGGCATGTATACCGTGACCTTTTGTGGCCCGGGTGGCTGTGGCGACGAGAACAACGAGAGGCAGACTTACATAACGGGCGACAAAGGATACAACGTCGTAAGCGCGACCGAACTGCAAATTGGCCGCTCAGACAATCGCTCAACTTACAAGAAATGCTCGGACAAAATGCTGCCTTGAAGCACGAATATGCGCAAGCTGGAATGACGATAAATCTGAACGCTTTGAGGCGGATACCGCCGGTTATTAGCATTCCCACTGTAAGTAAGCTGGAATCTAACGTGGCATATTCTTTTATCTACCCGGCCACATGACACTGCAAAAAAACAGCATTTAGAACAACTATTCCAAAATTATCGGCAAAGTATCCGCTAGCCGTGGTTAGCTAAACTTTGCAGGCAGGTCAGCCGGTCTCTCGTTTTTGGTTCTCAAGGTTTAATTAATCCGTCGCTGTGGGACAATTTTGGGACAGTGAATAGCCTAAGAGTGACAAAAATAAAAAATGGTAAAAAGTTACCGTCAGAGGTAAAATGTGACGCAGTTGTCCACGTTTTCGATTGAATTTGGCCAGTTCCTTCGCTCTTCTAAGCCGGGGGTAACAGGTTCGAGTCCTGTCGGGCGCACCAAGTTATACTGTGGTTTCTACGGTGGCTGTAGCTCAGCGGTAGAGTCCCGGATTGTGATTCCGGTTGTCGTGGGTTCGAACCCCATCAGTCACCCCACCCCCCCCCATTTTGAAACAACCTCTAGGTTTGCTTTAAGCGCATCATCGTTTGTCGCCAGCGGCTCATGTTGCCACGTTGACTATCTGTGTCAATCGTTCCTTTAAAGCCTACCAATAAAACTTTAAGTACGGTTCTGACAAACAGATTCGATTTTCCGGAATTTCGTTGCCTTACGCCGCGTGTGGAGTCTTGGCATCGCGCTTGCTGTCGATAGCGCCAAAGACATCGCTGTTCAGATTTACGGCTGCGCCATCAGGCGGTTTGTCGTCAATGAATACCCGCGCCCGCCGTGGCCGCAAATACACCACATTACCCTCGGCCACTTGCAGGCTGTCGTAACGTTCACGCGTAAGCTCAACCTCAACAAACTCACCGTTATCCCGCCGCGAGAGTTCGAGCCTAACCATGGCGCCAATTTTTACTGCATGATCCAGCGTCGCCTCTACCGTCGAGATATCGGGTGCATCGGCAATGTCGATATCGTGTGGGCGTACATAAGCCGTGCCGCGCGCTTCGTGTGCATCAGCGTGATCAGGCGCCAGCACTTCGCCGCCACCGATGTGCGCCACGCCGCGATGGATGCGGCCTTCGAAGCGATTGACGTTGCCCAGAAACTGATAAACAAACGGTGTCGCCGGGTGATCGTAGACATGGTCCGGGGTGCCAACCTGCTCAATCTTGCCGTGATTCACCACCACCACCCGATCCGCGACTTCCAGCGCTTCTTCTTGATCGTGGGTCACAAACACGCTGGTGAGATTGATCTCATCATGTAGCCGCCGCAGCCAGCGGCGCAATTCTTTTCGCACCTTGGCATCAAGCGCACCGAACGGCTCATCAAGCAGCAAAACTTTTGGCTCAATTGCCAGCGCGCGTGCGAGTGCGATGCGTTGGCGTTGTCCGCCAGAGAGTTGATGCGGATAGCGATCATGCAGCCAATCGAGCTGTACCAGCCCCAATAACTCGTGGACTTTGCGCTGAATTTCTTTCTCATTCGGTCGTGTTGCGCGTGGCCGCACCCGCAAGCCGAACGCGACGTTTTCAAAAATGGTCATGTGCCGAAATAGCGCGTAATGCTGAAACACAAAGCCGACTTCACGTTCCTGCACGCGGGTGTCAGTGGTATCTTCGCCATTGAAAAGGACGCGTCCAGTATCGGGTTGCTCAAGGCCCGCGATCACACGCAGCAGCGTGGTTTTGCCCGAACCTGACGGGCCAAGAAGCGCGACCAATTCGCCGGGCGCAATATCGAGACTCACGCCGTTGAGCGCATCAAATGTGCCGAAACGTTTTGAAACGTCGACGACCTGAATGGTCATAGCGATTCTTTCATTGGGTTTCTTTCAAAAATCGATGTTCAATGAGCGCCTTCACGACCAACGTCACCACCGCCAATCCGGCCAATAGCGATGCGGTTGCAAATGCCGCGGCGAAGGCGTATTCGTTATATAAAATTTCGACATGCAAAGGCAGCGTATTCGTGAGCCCGCGCACATGGCCTGAAACGACTGAGACCGCGCCGAATTCGCCCATCGCCCGCGCGTTGCAAAGAATTACGCCATACAGCAATCCCCATTTCACGTTTGGCAGGGTCACGTACCACAGCGTTTGCCAGCCACTTGCGCCAAGCACCGCGGCGGCTTCTTCTTCATCGCGGCCCTGTGCCTGCATCAGCGGAATCAGCTCGCGCGCGACGAATGGAAAAGTCACAAAAATAGTCGCCAAGACGATGCCGGGTACCGCGAAAATAATCTTGATGTTGTGCTCGGCAAGCCACGGACCCAGCCAGCCTTGCAAGCCAAATACCAGCACGTAAATTAACCCCGAAATGACCGGTGACACCGAGAACGGCAAGTCGATGAGCGTTATCAGCAGGCTCTTGCCACGGAAATCAAATTTCGCAATCGCCCACGCCGCTGCGATGCCGAAAATTAAATTTAGCGGCACCGAAATAGCCGCGGCAATCAGCGTCAGGCGAATCGCGGAAAGTGTGTCGGCCTCGGTGATCGCATTGAAATAAAACCCCACACCTTTTTTGAGCGCTTCAAAAAAAACCGTGGCGAGCGGAATAAACAAAAATAGCGCGAGGTAAAGGAAAGCAACAGTGCAGAGTGCGACTGGCACCCACGGAAACGGCTTGCGACGTTGCGCGTGTCGAACATTGACACCAGATGCTATCGCGTTTGTGTTTGCACTTGCGCTAGCCCTCATCACACCTTTTCCTCGGCGCGACGTTTACGTGCCCACCATTGGGCGGTATTAATCAACAGCAGCATTAAAAATGACGCCACCAGCATCACCACCGCGATAGAAGTGGCACCGGCGTAATCGTATTGCTCAAGCTTGGTAATAATCAGCAGCGGTGTGATTTCGGACACCATCGGCATATTGCCCGCAATGAAAATCACCGAGCCGTATTCGCCCAACGCGCGCGCAAACGCGAGCGTAAAACCTGTCACCACCGCGGGAAAGATAGTCGGAAAGATCACTCGCGATGCGGTCTGCCAATTGCTCGCACCGAGGGATTTGGCAGCCTCTTCCAATTCGCGTTCCATGTCCTCCAACACCGGTT